>CAXUGH010000540.1:0-2024 GCA_964250365.1 uncultured Ktedonobacteraceae bacterium | reverse complement strand
ATAGTCCGCTGGGTCACGATCTCGGCAGATGATGGCGACCCCGATCAGGGTGCATACACCTTCACCGTTGGCACAGCCTCCACCTCCACAACGGTCTCCGCACCAGCAAAGACGACTCCTGCTCCTGCCCCTTCGGGCACTCCTGTATGGGTTCCTATCCTAGTCGGCATCGTGGCACTTCTGGTAGGACTTGGAGCAGGCATAGCCTTTAGCCGCCGCTCTACTCCAGCAACAGCACCTGCCGTCGGTACGGTGCCAGAGCAAGAGAAGACGACGCAACGCTCGTAACTTACAAAGCGGCATACACACTTTCATTTATTAGCGAACAAATAGAAAAGCTTAGAAACAAAGTTATGTACTTGTTTCTAAGCTTTTCTATTTGTTTGCATTCTCAAGAAATAAACTAATGCTGTAGCTATTTCACGGTTTATTAACATGCTTATAACAATCGCTTAAAATCAATCTTCTACTGTTGTAGATAGCGAGCATTGCTCGGCTGTAAGGGCATAATTCATTACGCCCTCGTACACGTCAACAAATGATGGCAAATATTGAAGAACGTGTTTAATGGTAGGAAACGGCATCTATAGGCACGAAGGCGTAATGAATTATAGCCCCTACCACACCCATTTGTTTGTTGCTATTTCAATGAGAACACGTTTGGTAAAAGGAGTGTTATGAATTCTCGTCGTACCAAAGTTCTAGTCGGTACATTGCTCAGTGTACTTCTGCTTACGAGTGCCGCAATCAGTTCGGTTGTGCAGGCATCCTCGCGCACAAGCACCCATGACACAACTCATCACGTCCTGTTGTTGAGCATTGATGGCTTCCACGCTGTCGATCTCGTTCACTATGCAAATCTCTATCCACATTCGGCGATTGCTACATTGGTAAAAACAGGCGTCAGCTATCCTAACGCCTCTACCTCTCAGCCTTCCGATTCGTTCCCAGGCATTCTCTCTATGACCACAGGTGGCTCACCACGCTCCACTGGTGTCTTCTATGACGACTCGTATGATCGCAAGCTCTCACCTCCTGGCTCTAAATGCGCTACGGTAGGAACAGAGGTGGTGTACGACGAGAGCATTGATAAAGACGACACACGTATTGATGGCGGTGGTGGCATCAATCCTGCTGCCCTACCTCTCGATCCAGCAAAAGGTTGCACACCTGTCTACCCACATAGCTTCTTGCAGGTCAACACAATTTTCGAGGTTGCACGCGCCGCTGGCTTACGTACCGCATGGTCGGACAAGCACCTTGCTTATGACCTGCTCAATGGACCTTCGGGCAAAGGCGTCGAAGACCTCTACAATCCAGAAATTGCTGCCGTTGGTGGTTCAGTAAGCGACACCGAGGCGTATGACGACCTCAAGGTGAAGGCTATTCTCAACGAAATCGACGGTAAAGATCACACGGGCGCGAAGAAAGTTGGCGTTCCTGCGATTTTCGGTATGAACTTCCAGGCAGTAAGCGTAGGTCAGAAATTGGCAACGGGTGGTTATGTCGATGCGCTTGCAAACCCAAGTCCCTCTTTGCTCGACGCGCTCAACCATACCGATCAGTCGATTGGCAAGTTTATCAGCGAACTCAAAAAGAAAGACTTGTATAACTCGACAACAATCGTCCTCACCGCGAAGCATGGTCAGACGCCTATCGACCGCACCCAGTCGAAGCTGGTAAGCGACGCGATCATCCCAGGCATCGTCGAAGGCGTCCAGAAGGGCCTAACGGCACAAATCACGCAAGACGATATCGCACTCATCTGGTTGACCGATCAGAGCAAGACCAATGCCGTTGTCGCCGCGTTACAAACAAACGCAGCTAAGGCTTCCATCTCGAAAATTCTTGCAGGTGACGAGTTGAAACTACGCTTCAAAGACCCTCGAACCAGCACACGCACACCCGACATCGTTGTCCTACCCAAGTTCGGCGTCATCTATGCTGGTGCCAAGGCCACGAAGATTGCTGAACACGGCGGCTGCAACATCGACGACACCAACGTTGGCCTCGTCGTCTCGAAT
>CAXUGH010000539.1:0-2039 GCA_964250365.1 uncultured Ktedonobacteraceae bacterium | reverse complement strand
CGACTAACTGCTGAGGCAAGTTTGACGACCAAGGAATAGAGCCGAGTCCAAGAATAATAGCGAGTATTAGAAGTATTAAACCAGTTACAAGAAAACTAATTCCCTCATAATAATCATAATGGGAGATACCAAAGAAGCAGAAGACACACACATCGACAACCATTGTCCAAGCAACAATACCATATCCCCACCAAGCACCGCGAAAGGTGGGATGGAATATAACAATAATACAAATGTTGACGATCAATCCAATAATAAAGGCAACAAGAGAGGCAGTAAAAGTGGAGCTAGTAAAGAAAGAAAACATCCAGGTAAGTAATCCTGCAAACAACGCAATCAAAAAAGCTGTGGAGAGGAACACAATGTCAGAGATCATCGAAGCGGGTATGGAAATCATAGTTTTACTCCATCTGCTTAAATCTATGTTCAGCAGTCGACCCTGTTGTTCTATGCAATCGTATCTCTTCTGTGTATACGGATTAGAGATGGACCCGTTGCAATACGCTCATTTCACGAATACAAAGATAAAGTTCTTCTAGGTGAGTTTTACCTTGACCGTTTTTTCAGTGCATCCCTGAAAGACTCAATGATAAAGTATTCAAATAACTGCACAGAAACGTGTACCATACAACAAACTTTGCATGAGCATGATGCTCATGCAAAAGACAACAGGAAGGTTGGGGTTATGAGCAAGCAACAGAATCAATATTCACCATTGCGGGGAGCTATCGCTGGCTTTGCAGGAACGCTACCGATGACTGTTTTTATGCTAACTACACAGAGGTTTCTACCCAAGGGGCAACGTTACGACTTACCGCCGGAGATTATTACGAAGGATATCACTGAGCGAGTACATATCAAACAACATATGAACAAAGCTCAGATACTGGCTGCAACTACGGTCTCTCACTTTGGCTATGGCGCGGGGATGGGAATGCTGTACGGCATGGTGGCAAGACGATTACCGTTCAACTCTGCGCTTAAAGGCATCTTATTCAGCTTGGTTATCTGGGCTGCAAGTTATCAGGTATTGATACCTGTAATTGGCTTCAAAGAGTCGGCGCAAGGCGAGACAAGAAATCGCAATCTCCTGATGATTGCCTCCCATATGGTATGGGGTGCAAGCACGGGATTTGTAGCGGATGCGCTATAGAAAAGGGGATAGGTTTGGGGCTACTCCACAAAGCGGTAGCCGACACCCCAGACGGTATCAATTTTTTCGCCGAGGTTGCCTAGTTTCTTACGGAGGCGCGTTACATGATTGTCTATTGTGCGGTCAAAGCCTTCGTAGCTATCGCCCCATACCTGTTGTAAGAGAACTTCACGCTTGAAAACCCAATTAGGATGTGAGGCCAATAGCACAAGCAAATCGTACTCTTTTGGCGTCAAGTCGATTGCTTGCCCGTTGAGGCGTACCAAGCGTTCTACGAGAGAAATGTGCAGAGAACCACGTATGAGAGGCGGTGGTTCCTGTGGAACAGCAGGTGTCTGATGAGTAGGAACATCAGCTTTTGTCGTCGTAGCTTGACTATCTAGTTCCACGCGGCGCAGCATCGCACGTACACGCGCTAGCACTTGGCGAATGCTAAACGGCTTGCTGATGTAGTCATCGGCTCCAACCTCTAACCCAAGAATGGAATCGACCTCTTCGCTACGTGCAGTGAGCATAATAATCGGCGTGAGATAATGTTGTCGTATACGCCGACAGACCGCTAAACCATCCAATCCTGGCAGCATCCAGTCTAAAATAATCAGGTGCGGACGCTCTTGCTCGACCATCTTCAAAGCTGTCAAACCGTCGAACGCCTGCACAACATCGTATCCCTCCGCCTCAAGGTGTGAGCGCAGCAGATTACAAAGTGCAACATCATCTTCGACGACAAGAATTGTTGCCACAGTTGAACACTCCTCTTACACGTAAAGTAAACATAACAATACTACATTGCTATTTTAACATACTATCAGAGGGGATGTAGAGGTCATAAATTCATTACGTCCTCACGCCGCCCGCGGCGTGAGGACGTAATGAATTTATGACC
>CAXUGH010000538.1:0-2048 GCA_964250365.1 uncultured Ktedonobacteraceae bacterium | reverse complement strand
CAATTACGCAATAATCATCCTGCGTTCCGTATGTCGTCAGCTGAAGATGTACGTCAGCATCTCACATTCCTGAATACTCCCGATAATACAATCGCATTTCAGTTATCAGAGCATGCTAATGGCGACGCGTGGGCTAATGTTCTTGTGATTTACAATCCCATGAAGGCCAACGCCGTCGTCTCGTTACCTGAGGGTAGTTGGACGATTGTTGGCACACAGGGGCATGTAGGTGAGGCTTCGCTAGGGCAAGCGGCAGGAACAGTGGTTGTGCCAGTGATTACGTGTGAGATTTTGTATCAGAATTAAGAAATAAACACAACAAAATATGCATCCAATGCGGCAACGCCGCATTGGATGCATATTTTGTTGTGTTTATTTCTTAGCAGATATCGCTTTTGCCTGTGTAAACAGCAGCAGGTAATCGCGACCACCAGCTTTTGAGTCGGTGCCGGACATGTTGAAGCCGCCGAAGGGATGGACGCCAACAAGGGCACCTGTAGATTTGCGGTTAAAGTACAGGTTGCCGACGTGGAACTCTTCCTCGGCCCGTGCGATACGCTGAGCATCGGTTGTGTAGAGCGAACCTGTCAGGCCAAATTCGGTATCGTTGGCGATGTGCAGGGCGTCGTCAAAGTCTTTGGCTTTGATGATGGTTAGCACGGGACCAAAAATCTCTTCTTGCGCGATACGTGCATGTTGGTCTACGTCGGCAAAGATTGTTGGCTCAATGAAGTAGCCGGGACCAGAGTGTCCACCACCGAGCACGAGTTTACCTTCATTCTTGCCGACCTCGATGTAGGCAACGATTTTCTTCATCGCGTTCTCATCGACGACTGGACCCATATAGGTTGTTGGCTGGGTCACATCGCCCACTTTCAGGTTTTTTGCCTTCTGTAGCACTTTTTGTAGCACCTCATCATAGACCTTATCGACGACGATGGCACGTGAGCCAGCAGAACACTTCTGGCCCTGGAAGCCAAAAGCGGAGACGACGATACCAGTAGCGGCGGCATCGAGATCGGCGGTTTCATCGACGACAACAGCGTCTTTGCCACCCATCTCAAGAATTGTGCGTTTGAGCCAGCGTTGTCCCGGTTGGTGCTTGCCTGCCAGTTCGTGAATGTGTAAGCCAACCTCGCGTGAACCTGTGAACGAGATGAAGCGCACCTGTGGACTCTCGACAAGTGTATCGCCAATCACGCTGCCAGAGCCTGTCAGGAAGTTGACTACGCCTGCTGGCAGACCCACCTCTTCGAGAATACGCATGAACTGATAGGCGATGGCCGGTGCTGTGCTCGCAGGTTTAAGGATAACGGTGTTGCCTGTGACAAAGGCCGCGCTAGTCATGCCTGCCATGATTGCATTCGGGAAGTTCCATGGCGGAATGACGGCACAGACGCCAAGCGGAATATAGACAAGCTGGTTATCCTCGCCTTCGATTTTTGTCACAGGCTGCACTTCGGCGAGACGCAACATTTCACGTGCATAAAACTCTAAGAAGTCGATGGCCTCTGCAGTCTCAACATCGGCCTCAACCCAACTCTTGCCAACTTCGTAGATCATCCATGCGTTGAGATAATAGCGACGCTGCCGCATGAGTTCCGCCGCTTTGAAGAGATAGTCGGCGCGTTCCTGAGCAGGTACACGTTTCCATGTCTCGAAGGTCTCGGCGGCAGCCTGGATCGCCTGCTGTGTCTGCTCGACGGTTGCGCGTCTAAAATGACCAATGACCTCATCGGGCTGCGATGGACTGACCGAGGCGAACGTCTGCCCATCCTGAATCTTCTTGCCACCTATGATAAGCGGATAGGTCTGGCCTAGTTCGCTTTTGACCTGTGCGAGGGCGGCAGCCTGTGCGTTTTTATGCTCTTCTTGCGAGAAATCAAGAAATGTTTGGTTTACAAATGGCGCGTGTTCTTTTGCGCCTGTTGTCGTAGGTTCAAATACTTTTGCCATGAATAATGTTGCTCCTTAGATAACACGTCATTGTGTCTATAGTAGGGGATGCGAAGAGGGGTGTGATGAAATCAGACCCGTACATATAATTA
>CAXUGH010000537.1:0-2061 GCA_964250365.1 uncultured Ktedonobacteraceae bacterium | reverse complement strand
AACGTCTGCGCGAATTAGAGATAGAGGGGATTGTACAGCGTGTTGTCTATCCGCAAATGCCAGTTCGTGTTGAGTACGGGTTGACCGAGAAGGGGTATGCCCTCAAACCTGTCTTTGAGGCGATCTACGCCTGGGCTGAGCAGTGGGTAGAATCGCCTGATCCGAGTGATAACAGTCAGGAAAAGGAGGCATAAGCTTAACGCTTTCACAGGATACGTCAGGAAATCCTAATAGCTTTATACCACTCTTTATAGCAATGTAACTATTATGAAAGAAAGCAGACTCGGCACTTTACCATCTTATCATCAACACTGTACAGATAGAATATGAAAAGGAGAAATCATGACAATGACACCGAGTGAAAATAATACCTCTTTCAATGGCCTAAAAGCACGCCTCACAGGCCAACTTCTTCTGTATGAGGATGCTGGCTATGAACAGGCGCGACACCTCTGGAATGGGAATGTGAAGACGCAACCTGCTGCCATCGTTCGGTGCGTGAATGTGCAAGATGTCATTGAGACGGTTCGTTGGGCACGTTCGCACGATCTCCCACTCTCTATACGTGGGGGTGGACACGATTTTGCAGGACGAGCCTTACGCGAACACGGCATCGTGATCGATTGTTCTCAGATGAGAGCCGTCACTATTGACCTAGAAACGCATACGGCTCTTATTGAAGGTGGAGCAACTGCAAGCGACCTCATCCAGTCGGCACAGAACTATGGACTGGTGACAGCTACTGGTGCATGTTCCAGCGTTGGGATGGCTGGATTCACTCTGGGGGAGGATATGGTCTGCTGATAGGGAAGTATGGACTGGCTGTCGATAACCTGCTCTCAGCGCAAGTGGTAACGGCTACTGGCGACCTCATAACAGCTAGTCTAAAGGAACATGCCGATCTGTTTTGGGGACTACGCGGAGGTGGAGGCAATTTCGGCGTCGTTGTTGCTCTGGAGTATCGCCTTCATTCTCACACAACTATGTTAGGTGGGTCATTGCTGTATCCTTTGGAGGGAGCAAGAGAGGTGTTGCACCGTTACAGCGACGTGATCGCCAAGGCTCCTGACGAACTCGCGATCCAGCCTGGATTTATGCAAACACCTGACGGTCAGACAGTCCTCTTTCTTGCACCAACCTATTGTGGTCCTGAGGAAGAGAGGGAGCAAGTGATTGCCCTGTTGCGTGGCCTGGGTGGTGCTATGGTTGAGCAAGTGCAGTCAGTCAAGTATGCCTCGCTTATTCATGCGCTAGATGCCATCGCTCCAAGTGGTCGCAACTACTACGTCCAAACACAGTCGGTTCACCAATTGACGACTGAGATTGTTGATATACTCATTAAGCAGGCACTACCACTTCCTTCTCCGTTTTCGACCATCTCAATTCATGACTTCCATGGGACCGCGAGTCGTATAGACCCGTCTGAGACAGCGTTTGCTCTGCGTCAGGATCACTTCATGTTTGAGCTTGTAGCAACATCGGAAGGCCAGTCTTCAGACGAAGAGCAAAGGTGCATCCAATGGGCACAGAATCTCTCGCAGGCACTTGCGCGATATGCCATCAAAGGTGGATATATCAATCTTCTAGACCAGAGTGAGCAGGAACGTGTTCCGCTTGCCTTTGGACCGAATTATGAGCGTTTGCTTACAATCAAGCGGACCTATGATCCTAATGATGTCCTCTCTTCGACAATTGGACATATCGAACCATAGGGACCGTTGATAACATAGTACAAAAGAATAAGGAGTATCAGCATGCGCTACATGATCACTTACACACTGGCAATGGAACATCAGGCAGAGATCGCGGCACTCCTCCCAAGCGATGGGGAACATGCCAAAGTATTGAAAGAAAAAGGGATACTTGAGGAAGTCTATGTCAGTGTGGCCTTGAGCAGCTATGAGCATGGGGGACACTGCTGGGTTGTGATGAAGGGCAAGTCGCAGACGGCAATAGAGAAGGAGATAGAGGGATTTCCGCTGTACCCATATATGAGGCTTGAGGAGATTGCGCCACTTGTGTAAGACGAGTGGTAAGAGAATAGCAAACAATGTGGTCGAG
>CAXUGH010000536.1:0-2062 GCA_964250365.1 uncultured Ktedonobacteraceae bacterium | reverse complement strand
CTCCCCTACACGTAGCGGTGGCGAAGATGTAGGGGAGACCCTTGCGGTCTCCCTGCTCAATAAATTGAGCGCACGGACGCGATAAATATGATCCCTACGAAATTGATGAGTTGTTACCGTACTTGCATCGCCTCTGCCGCTGTTCGCACTGCGAAGTATGACGCTTGCTGGTGATGCACCACAATCGCTGCCGTCGATTGTTCGGGTACGAGTTGACACGCCTCGGTGAGAGAGACGCCGATAGCGTCGGTGACGGGCAGGAGAGCGAAAACTTTTTCGTGATCGTTCAGGTCGGGAATAGCAGGGTAGCCCCAGCTATAGCGGCGTCCTCGATCCTCGCCAATTGCTAGCTCGTGACGCACGATACGGTTGGTGTATTCGGCGAGTCCCTCTGCCATTTCGACGGCGAGACCATGCACGAAGTAGGCTTCGGAGTAGTTGCCCGCCTGCTGTAATCTGTCGATGGCTGTGCTGGCTGACTGTCCCATTGTGACTACCTGTAGCGCGACGACATCAATCTTGCCGCTCTCGACCGAGGCGAAGTAGTCGGCGAGGCAGAGACGTTCGCGCTCATCCTGGCGTGGGAAGCGGAAGCGCATCGCTTCGCGCTTGTTGCCACTACGTTGCAGTTCTTCATAATCGTAGATGATTAGTTCGTTGCCGCTCGATTGACAGGGGAAGTAACCATAGATGGCTCTTGGTTGTAGATAGCGTTGCTGGCGAGCTTCACGTATCATACGCTCCAGACGTGGGCGAAAGTCTTCCGTGACGAGCCGCTCGAACTCGGCTCCATGCGCCTTGCCGCCCCAATGTAAGCGGTATAGCGTGTTGAAGTCCATACATTCGGCGACATCTTCCAGCCCGATGCGTTCCAGTACACGCGGTCCCCAGAACGGCGGCGTTGGTATCGTTAGTGCGGGTACGATGCTCGATGAAGGAGTCTCTGCATTCGTGTTATCAACTGGTTTCTCGGCTCCTGTTTTTGCAGACTTTTTCTGTCGTTCGGAGAGTGCCTCATTCTTGATATGTTGCACAAAGGCACTGCGGTCTATGCGTGGATTGGTGAGCTTATCAACAATCTCTAGCCCCTCGAAGGCGTCTTTGGCATAGAATACACCTGGGTCATAGGCAACGGGTGTGGCGTCCGACGTTTGCTCATCAACGAAGAGAATGCGGCGTCCGTAGGAGCGGTTGATGGCGGCACCACCTACGATAATGGGGAAGTTCAGACCACGTTTATACAGTTCTTTGACACATAGCGGCATCTGTTTTGACGTGCTAACGAGCAGGGCAGAGAGGCCAATTGCATCGGCCTGAACCTCTATAGCCTTGTCGATAATCGTGTTGAGCGGAACCTGCTTACCGAGATCGTAGACGGTATAGCCGTTATTGCTCAAAATTGTATTGACTAGGTTTTTGCCGATATCATGCACATCACCAAAGACCGTTGCCAATACCACCTTGCCCTTCGTATAGCCTTCAACTTTCTCAAGGTAGCCTTCGAGATGGGCAACGGCGCGTTTCATGACTTCAGCAGATTGTAGCACAAACGGCAGAATCAATTCGCCAGCACCGAAGCGGTCTCCAACATCCTTCATCGCAGGTAGCAGCACTGTGTTGAGGACGTTTACCGCAGACTCGCTTGTCTTGATATGCTCGTTCTCGGCGCGTTCCTGGATAATCTCGTCTACGAGCGGCTCGATACCTTCTTTGCGTCGATGCAGGATTTGCCAGTGAATACGCTCGGGGACGTTCATGCCCTCGGTTGGGTCGGTCTTGGCGTTGTCGTTGTTTTGTTGTGGACCATGCTCTTCGTAGTAGGCTATGTAGCGCGGCAGGGCATCGGGTCGGTTGAAGATCAAGTCGTCGGCAAGCTGACGTTGTTCCGCGTCAAGCTCGGCATACGGCGTGATGTGCGTCGGGTTGACAATGGCGAGATCGAGGCCAGCCTTGACCGCGTGATACAGAAAGACGCTATTCAGAACGGCGCGTGCATGCTGCTTGAGACCAAACGAGATGTTGCTAACACCGAGAATGGTTAGCACTCCTGGCAACTCTTGTT
>CAXUGH010000535.1:0-2093 GCA_964250365.1 uncultured Ktedonobacteraceae bacterium | reverse complement strand
TCGCAATGGAAATGCAAACAAAAGGAACACTGTAAAGTTTTTACTTATTACCATCATCTTTCACCTGTCCTTCGCTCTCCTTCCCCATCCACCAAATTCCTCTAGGTGCTGTTCACGTCAATGAGACTAGAAGGTTTGGATGAGTGCCTACTTTGGAAGATGTCTTAGTCTTGATCTCGTGTGATAAATCACACGGTGGACGCGATAAATCTAGTCCCTACGAAAAACCGTCAAAGTTGCAAATACATAAACATGGGGGAATTGTAAGTAAAAGGGCACAGATTCTCACCTATGCCCTTACACTATTTCGAGCAAGCTTAGCGGCGGCTCTCCGGTACCTCAAACGTATAAGTATCACCATGTTCCATGTAGTGTACGCGGTCTTCGAGGCCGGACAGCTTGACCAGTTCCTGAAAGTCTGCGAGCGACGACTTGAACACAGGATAGTCATTGTAGTGAACAGGAATGGCTTCACGCGGATTTATGAGCTTGATTGCCTCTATACCTTGCATGGCGTCCATAGTGAGCAGGATGCCGAAAATGCGCGTGCCACCAAGATGTAGCAGGGCAAGGTCGATATCGGGATAGCGTTGCGGAATCTCTTGAAGGTCTTCATGCAGCAACGTATCGCCAGTGATATAGAGACGTAGTAGTGTCTTGCCCGTATTATTCTGAAACTCTAGCATACTCCCCATTACAGAGGGCAAAGCTGAATTGAGAATTCCAGGACCATGCTTCCCTGGCATCGCCGTAATGCGTAACGTGTAGTCGCCCTTCGTAACGGTCAACGTCTCCCATGTATGCAGAGGTTCAAGCATGCTAAAACATTTCCGTCGTAAAGCAACGGCTGCCTCTGGCGTCGTCACAATCGTTGTGCCCTTATCGAGATGTTGTTGCACAAAGCGGTCAAAGTGATCCTCGTGCAGATGCGAAAGAATAACAAGGTCAAACGGTGGCAACGCATCCATCTCTGTCGCTGGATTCGTCAGCCGCGTCGAGGTCAGACCATAACCTAGATGCACATGATCGCCCTGATGCAAGAAATTTGGGTCTGTCAAAATGGTAAAGCCAGCATAGCGCAGCAATACAGTTGCGGTTCCAATAAAGAATATAGAACCTTGCGCCGTATTTACCGACTCTGTTCCTGTTGGCAACGTTAACGCACTTGTATTTTGCATAGTGTCCATAGCGTGTTCCTCTTCCCCGTGTGTAAGAAGTTTGCGAAATCTATAGTATTCCTGCTCAAGACACGTTTGATGCATGATTCTTGTAACATTTTTACACAGCTTGGTTTGCGTTGCTAGGGAGGAGCCAGTGCGCTGACAATTCCCCTCTCATCGCCTTCTACAAGGTGATATACTGTTAGCCTGAAGAGGTTCAGAACACGATACCCCTTAAAAGGCAGGTAACTTGATTGGTAGCGCATCCAGAGAAGCAACGCTACAGCTTCGAGCAATACATGATGCTGTTGCAAAATAGCGAGCAGCGGCTTGAATACGATCACGGCTACATCTACGCAATGGCGGGCAGCACTGCCAATCATACCGCAATCTCCGCGAACATGTGGCGTCTGTTAGATGATGCCCTCGGAGAAGATACCCGATGCCGGGCGTATATGGTTGATCGCGTCGTGCGGCTGTCGTCAGAAGTAACGGTAATGCCAGATGTCGTTGTGACCTGCGAACCTTCCGATCAGGGTGAGGCTTTTTTTCTAGACTCACCACATCTTGTCGTCGAGGTACTTTCAAAAAGTACAGAAGCCAGAGACCGCACTTATAAGCTGCTACGTTATCAGGCCAAGCTAAGTGTTCAGGAGATTGTGCTTATCAGTCAATATGTGCAACATGTTGAGGTTATTACACGCACGTCGTCTGGTTGGGAATATCAGGAGTACGGAGGCGAAGACACATTTCAGCTTGCCAGTTTGAACGTTGGAGTTCGTGTAACCGATATTTATCGAAGGCTCTCTATCCCTCACGAAAAACGCACCTTGATACCGCTTGAGATTGTCGAGATGCCTGAAGAAGAGGAAGAGGGGTAATTGAGAATTTTTACATCACGTTTGATAGTAGGGTAGAGCATGACAAACAAAA
>CAXUGH010000534.1:0-2133 GCA_964250365.1 uncultured Ktedonobacteraceae bacterium | reverse complement strand
TCAGGCTCTCGTCTTAACAGATCGCATGGATTATCTTGCACCGCTCTGCAACAATCTCGGCTACACGCTCACCGTCGAACGCTTGATTGGTGTCGAGGACGAGATCAGCGATAAGGTAAAATATGCGCGTGTCCTGTTAGCAGAGTTACAGCGTATCGCCAGTCATCTTGTCTGGCTTGGTACACACGCCCTCGATCTCGGCGCACAAAGTACCTTCCTGTACTGCTTCCGCGAGCGCGAGATGATTCTCGACATCTTCGAGTACATCTCCGGTGTGCGCATGATGACAAGCTATATTTGCCCCGGTGGTCTGCAAGCTGAACTGCCAGTTGGCTTCGAGAAAAAGGTTCGTGCCTTTACCGATATCTTCCCCGAACGCTTGCAAGAATATCACGACCTGCTCACCAATAATCAACTCTGGCTCGAACGCACAAAAGGCGTAGGGTACCTGAGTGCCGAGGACGCTATCGCTTATGGCGCAAGCGGTCCTGTCTTACGAGGGAGCGGAGTTGTATGGGACTTGCGTAAAGTCTTTCCGTATAGTGGCTACGAAAACTTCGAGTTCGACATTCCCGTTGGCTCCAACGGCGATGTCTACGACCGCTATCTTGTGCGTATGTTGGAGATGGAGCAAAGCCTCGGCATCGTCAATCAAGCCTTAGACGGTATGCCAACGGGTCCATTCCGTATCAGCAATCCAAAGTTCGCGCCGCCTCCAAAGTGGCAAATCACGGGTAGCATGGAAGCCCTTATTCATCATTTCAAGCTCTACACTGAGGGCTACCGTCCACCACAGGGCGATGTGTTCGTGCGTACCGAGTCACCAAAAGGCGAACTTGCATATTATATAGTCAGCGATGGTACCGCGAAACCCTATCGTATGCATGTGCGTGGCGCATCCTTTGCGAACCTGCAAGTGTTGCCTCTCATGGTCGAGGGCGGCTTTCTCTCGGATGTTGTGGCCTCGATTGGCAGTATAGACATCGTGTTAGGTGAGGTGGACAGATGATTTCAGAACAGGTCAAACAACGTATGAGTGCCCTCGCCTCGCGCTATCCTGTAGCACGTTCGGCGGTCATGCCAGCCCTACATTTGGCCCAGCAAGAAGAGGGCTATATCACAGCCGAAGGACTACAGGCAGTAGCCGAAGCCGTCGGTATGACGGTAGATGCAGTAGAGAGCGTGGCAACCTTCTACACCATGTACTACCAGCATCCGCAGGGCAAGCACGTCATTCATGTATGTACCAGCATCTCTTGCTACCTGCGCAACTGCGATACCCTCGTCGAGCATCTCGAAAAACGTCTCGGCATTGCGCGTGGCGAGACGACGCCCGATGGCAACGTTACGCTAAAGACGGCAGAATGCCTTGCCTCCTGTGGTTCGGCTCCCGTGCTACAGGTCGATGGCGAATTTGTCGAAAATGTGACGCTAGAGAAAGCTGATGCGCTCTTAGAAGAGTTGAAAAAGAATATAGGAGTGAATGGACATATTGGGGAAACGGACGGACGTGTCGAGGAGACAAACGGACGCCCACAAGGGGCGTCCCTACCATACACGACCGTGCCACGTCCCAACGGCATATAGTAGGGTAGCCCCTTGTGGGCGTCCGTTGTGATTTATGTATCATCCGTCGATATTTGATAATTTATAAGGAATTCTCTCTATGCCAGAATTGATTGTCACAAAAAATCTCACTATTCCTGATTTGGATATGATCGATGTCTACCGTCAGAATGGTGGCTATGAAGCATTAGAATATACTCTCAAGACTTATCAACCCGATGACGTGGTTGCTCTGATCAAAGACTCAGGGTTGCGTGGACGTGGTGGTGCTGGCTTCCCAACTGGTATGAAGTGGGGTTTCCTCGCCAAGAACGATATGCCGCGCTACCTATGTTGCAACGCCGACGAGAGCGAGCCGGGGACGTTCAAAGATCGCATGTTGATGGCACTGAATCCACATCAATTGGTAGAGGGCGTTATCATCACCAGCTTCGCATGTCGCGTCACCACCGCCTTTATTTACGTGCGTGGCGAACTCGCCAAAGCCGGACGACAGGTCGAGCGAGCCGTAGAAGAGGCATATGCGTCTGGCTTCTTCTGTAAATTCTTTGTCGGCAGCGAGTATAG
>CAXUGH010000533.1:0-2137 GCA_964250365.1 uncultured Ktedonobacteraceae bacterium | reverse complement strand
TGACAGCGGCTCTGCCCCTGTCATGCTACCTTTTTCTTACTAATAGTAAGTAACTTTACAAATGTATGCTATTGTGTTATATTAAGAGAAGGAAGTGACTTCCCTAAGAGAAATAATAAAGTGGAGAAATAAGAATAACATGACGATAGCGGATGAGATGTTATCACCCAATCATACGAATCTTGATGCACACCTCGACAACATTTTGAAGAGACGCTCTATACGTAAGCTTGCCTCTGGTTTAGTGAGTGACGAGACGATTTCACGTATTCTTGAAGCGGCTCGCTGGTCGCCATCTTCGGCGAATAGTCAGCCAGCGCGTCTGGTCGTTCTGAAAGAGCGTAATGGAGAGTTCTGGGACTTTATTGAGGCTACCTTGAAACAAAAGCTGCAAGGCGAGCAATTGCAACGAGCATTGAATCGTCTTCCTGGATATCGCTCGGGAGTTTTCAGTATCGTGTTTTTCGAGGACACTGCGATTGCACAGAGCCAACTTGCATCAGGGATGAAACCAGAAATAGTGCAGAGTTTCGCGGCTCAAGCACTGGGCATTGTACAGGCTAATGTCTGGAACGCTATTGCTGCCGCTGGATTAGCCGCCTCAAATCAGCACATGAACTTACAAATGGAAAAGGAATTGCACGACTTCCTTCATGTTCCAGCCACCTGGAAGAGTTATAGTATCTTTCCTATAGGGTACCCCAATGAGATACCTGCGGAGGGAAGCCGTCGTGAGGCGAAGGACATAATTTTCTTCGAGCATGGTCCTAGCGCGTAGCATTACGACAAATGCGAGCTACACACGAAGGCACACCCGCTTGGGCGTGCCTTCGTGTGTAGCTCGCATTTGTCGTAGATTATGTACTTGACCTGTGCATGAGACAAGACTATACTCGGCATATGAGAATGAGACGTATTTTTCTTTGCCTACTATTCCTGCTCATAGGTCTTACAGCGTGTAGCCCCGGACATCTTGGAAGTAGCGAAATTGCATTTATACGCGATGGGCACTTGTGGACAATTGATCCGAGTGGCGCAAATGCGTTTCAGTCGATTGCACAGGATACTGCCGTTGTTGGATATAGTTGGTCGCCGACTCATCAAATTCTTGTGTTTCGCACGCTCGATGAACAATTTGCGAAGACAGCAGAGGCGCGACAACTGAGAGCGAATGCAATTACGGGACAGATTGCGGATGCTCCAAGCGTAGTCAATACGGTTGGCGTTGATGGTGGCAATGCTATTCCTATCATGCTCTCAGACCCACGAGTGCAATATAGCAACCCGATGTGGAATGCAGCAGGGACACGTCTCCTCTATCGGCAAGAGGCAACAGGCTCAAATGTACCTCTAAGCGCGATGTGGTGGGCATCACAAAATGATCAGCCTAACGGCATTGCCGCGAAGACTTTGCCTTCAAGCGAGTCGTTGCTTTCTCTATCGTACACAGACTCTTCGGCTATAGGAATAACAGAGCGAGGTATATTTACAGTACCTTTGAATGGTGCAAGGGCACGTTTGCTCATTTCTGGTCCTCTGGCTGGTCATCCTCTACCTGCGGCACTCGAACGTGTGCTATGGCAACCTCAACATACACAGCCGCTGCTCTTGTATGCTAAAGCGGCCTCGACAAAACAAGCTACGGGAAATTTCTCGGAAGCTGCTGTGGCAATACAACTCGTGCTACGTACTGCAAACGGGCAGGAGAAGACGTTGGCGACATGCGATTGTACACAATTTGCATGGTCGCCCGATGGCAACACGGTGTTGTATAGTACAGGTCAAAAAGATACACTCGTTACTGTTGCGACTGGCTCGACCTTCAGTTTTCCAGTTGAGGGCGATAGCGTACCCTACTGGTCGCCAAATAGCAAGTTCTTATTGATCGATGGGCCGCATACGCTACAGCTTGTAAATGTTTCGGAGCATCAGCAACATACTCTTCTGAGTGATGGGATAACTCCTGATACTAGTACAACAGTAGCAGGAGTTAATGCCCTACTGCAACCCGTACCCAATAGTTTGTGGGCAGCAGATAGCGGGCATTTTATTTTTCTTACACGAGGTCGGTTAAATTGGCAAGGCCAAACATTAAGCTCAGGTAAAGGACTATATACTGTAACAGTGAATGCACACG
>CAXUGH010000532.1:0-2160 GCA_964250365.1 uncultured Ktedonobacteraceae bacterium | reverse complement strand
CGAGTTTCGCAAGGCGTTCCTGCAATTTCTCGCGATCATAGTCGCTGGTCGTATCCTCGATCTGTGCGCGAATCTGGCGAACACGGCCCTGAACGTCCTGCTCCGCCCCAGTGCCTTCGACAATTGTGGTGTTGTCCTTGGTTACGCTAATAGTGCGAGCACGACCGAGATCATCGAGTGTGGCACTCTCAAGGCGGAGACCGCGCTTCTCGGTGATAACAGTGGCACCAGTTAAGACTGCGATATCCTCAAGCATGGCCTCGCGACGATCACCAAAGCCTGGTGCCTTGATTGCGACTACATTGAAGGCACCACGCAGTTTGTTGACCACAAGCGTTGCCAGTGCCTCACCATCGACATCTTCCGCGATGATGACAAAGTTCTTGTTGCCAGCCTGTAACACACGCTCAAGAATTGGCAGAATGTCGGCCACCGCGCTAATCTTCTTGTCTGTGATAAGAATATAGGGATTTCCGAGTTCGGCCTCAGTACCATCCTGGTTCGTTGCCATGTAGGGCGAGATGAAGCCACGATCAAACTCCATGCCCTCGGTGTACTCTTGCTCCATCTCAATGCCACGGCCTTCTTCGACCGTGATCACGCCATCTTTACCAACCTTCTCCATCACCTCGGCGATCAACTCGCCAATCTCGGAGTCGGCGGCGGAGATAGAGGCGACCTGCGCGATCTGCTCACGCGTCTCGACTGGCTTGCTCATCGACTTGATTTGTGCGATAACCGCATCGACACCGGCCTCAAGGCCACGGCGCAGAATCATGGGATTCGCACCTGCTGCGAGGTTGCGCAAGCCTTCGGTTACGATGGCCTGTGCCAGGACCGTTGCGGTTGTGGTGCCATCACCAGCAACATCGTTGGTTTTGGTCGCGACTTCTTTCAACAGTTGTGCGCCCATATTCTCAAATGGATCGGGCAGATCAATATCACGTGCGATAGTTACACCGTCGTTGGTAACGGTTGGTGAGCCATACTTCTTGTCCAGTACGACGTTACGGCCCTTTGGTCCAAGTGTGACCTTGACCGCCTCTGCCAGCGCGTCAATACCCTTTTTCAAGGAATGACGTGCCTCGTCATTGAATTGCAATCGTTTTGCCACGATAAAATCTCCTAAAGGTATAGTATAAACATATCTGTAAGAAGCATTCTGTAGGGGTCTGATGTATCACACCCGTACAGAATGCTTCTTAGGGTAATCTTATTCGACGATACCCATCACATCGCTCTCACGAAGAATGAGGTAGTCTTCTCCGTCGATTTTGACTTCGGTTCCTGAGTATTTTGCAAACAGCACGCGCTGTCCTGCCTGTACCTCAAGTGTCGCACGCTTGCCATTATCCAGGACTTTGCCGGGACCTACAGCAAGAACTTCGCCCTCCTGGGGCTTCTCTTTCGCGGAATCTGGTAGGACGATGCCGCTCTTCGTAGTAGTTTCGCGCTCAACAGCCTTGACGACCAGACGGTCTCCTAGTGGCTGTAGCTTGACGCTTACTGTTGACATACAATGTTCCTCCCTGTCTACATAGAGATTTTTTGTAAGAGAGTAGACAGATTTACGTGAATGTAAATATTTAGCACTCTCATCATGTGAGTGCGAACATCCCTATAATACAACATAGTGAAAGTGTATGCAAGTGGCATGACACCCCTAAAAGGCGTCACAACTATATAAGCCCAGCCACCGCATGGCTTGCCCTGTTAATACGTGTATAAGAGTGACATACATTACCGGTGTCATGCCCCCAGCGTCGTAGGTAAACCAAATGCATATGGCAGCAAATCAGCAATCGTGAAATCACGCTCAATGCCATCTATATATAAAGTGGCGGAAGGTGCGAGGTCGGCGATCCATTGACGACATGCACCACAAGGAGTTCGTTCGTAAGCTGCCGCGTCTGTTGGTACGTCCAGACACGTTACCGCTATTTGCGTGATGTGCGTATCTCCCTGAGAGAATGCAGCCGCTAACGCTGACCGTTCGGCGCAGAGCGTAAGTCCATAACTTGATATCTCAATATTGACGCCGGTATAGAGCTTACCATTTGCGACAAGGGCTGCGCCTACGCGAAAATGTGAATAAGGACAATGGGCTTTTAGCGCAGTTTCTCGCGCCAAATTGAGTAATTCCTCACGATCCATAAAAGC
>CAXUGH010000531.1:0-2197 GCA_964250365.1 uncultured Ktedonobacteraceae bacterium | reverse complement strand
CCGATGGTGCTACTGGCTACCACACTATCTAACTCATGGCTAATTAAATCAAAAAATACTTTTGCCCATTGCATCCACTCCGACGCGTCGGAGTGGAGGCAATGGGCAAAAGTATTTTCCAAACAACATCCCCCAAAACGCACACATACATAGATGCATGCAACTATTAGAACCACAATTCGTTATTCATTGCGAAACGCCAAAAAGACATAGTACTACTTGTCCGCTTTTGGCTTCGTCGTTGATTGTAGTATGTAGGGGGACGACTCCGTAGCAAAAACAGCGACAACATTGATATCGGTTGGCGCAGCAAACGTTATGGTGTCGGCGGTTATATGATCGCAGGTAAGGCTATTATGGTGATGGAAGTTCAGGGGGATGAGGTAACTCGTCTACGCGCGGGTGATCCTCAGGCATTTCGCGCACTTATGGAGCGATTACAGTATCCGATTACGGGATATCTGCACCGTCTCGTTGGTGAACGCGAGGTGGCACTGGACCTTGCACAGGACACGTTTATACAAGTCTATAAAGAAATTGGTAAGACATCCTCGCATCTTGAAATAGACGCCTGGATATACCGTATCGCAACAAATTTCGGGCTACGCTATCTCAATCGCAAGAACTTGCGTTCTTTCATTCCGTTCTCATTTGGCACTGAACACAATGAGGATGAAGGAGAGAGTATAGGCAGTGAGGAGTCGCTTGTAGAGTCTTCATTCGAGGAGCGAACCGAGACAAGTATACTCATTCAGGAAGCCTTCAAGCACCTCTCGCCCAAAGATGCTGCGTGCGTGCAACTGCACTACGGCGATGGTTTTACGTATGAGCAGATTGGGCAGATTGTCAATATTTCAGCAGAGGCGGTACGTAAACGCGTTTCGCGCGGCGTTGAAAAGTTTCGCAAGGTGTATGCTCAGGAGAGTCCACTGGTACGCACTACTGCTAGCATCAAACCAAGCAATGCGCTACACAAGCAGTGAGATAGTGAGTGTATGTTATGAATATTGTACATCAAACACGTTTTTTCTTACGTTTATCTTATAAAATGCTATTTTCAAAAAATGTTAGTCGGGGAGGACAAGAGAACAGCATATGAAACACCCTACTGACGACATACTCCTTGCCTATGTTCGCAATCAGCAAGGTTTCTGGCAAGCAGAGACGCGCGAACATCTCACAAACTGCCTACTCTGTAGTAGGCGATGTGCCGAATTAAAACATATAGGACACACGATAGAAGACTGGGCACATGGCTATCAGAACGACGCAGCATATGCGACGGTATCGAAGCGCGTCCTGCGCTCACTGCATACGGCGCAACCTGCACGTACTCGAAGTTTCCTACGTCCGAAAATGCGTTTATCTGTGATTATGGTATTTGCAGCACTCTGTCTCATTATGCTTGTTGGCCTCACAGCGCAACTTACAGGAAGCTTCGCCAGCCCCTTTATGTGGAGTCCGTTGCCAATGTTGCCTTCGCATATGGTTGGTGACATGCCACAAGCACCAACCGCGACTCCTGCAGTTACTACGGGAGGTTCAGGAACTGTAACGAATCCCACTATCCTGACCTCCGGTTGTACAAGCAATGCAGATGTCCAAGAGCATCACTTACATGTATGTGGAAGTAATTTTACACCGGAAAGTTCTGTAGTCGTCAAGTACACGCTTACCAACGGCACAGTTAAAAAAGATGATATGCAGGTTGATGAAAATGGCAAATTTACCGATACATTACAAATAAATAGCTGCAACGACATACCCACTACTATCGACGCGACAAACACGAAAGATAGTCGTCAGACCGTTCATTACGATAAGTATATCGAATTTGGCAACTGTTAGTCTTTGCAAACAACAAAGGAAGAGAGCGAGAGCCAGCACATTGTAGCTCTTGTTTGAAAGGGTAGAAAAACATGATACGACAGTGTGCATGGTGTTTGCGACTCATGAACAATGTAGGAGAGCATCTCTCACCAGCACCACTGCCCAAAATCTACGAAGCGACACATGGAATATGCGGGATATGTGGAGTGCGGTGGATGGAGCAGGCACTGGGAATACAGGATGCAGACGAGACTTTTTTCCAGTTGGGAACACAAAGAATTGATAACGCGTCACCTCCTCTAACAGAACAAAAAACACCAGCAGCAATTCATTAAAAGTAACACAGCAAAAAGCTTCATAGCTCGGC
>CAXUGH010000530.1:0-2203 GCA_964250365.1 uncultured Ktedonobacteraceae bacterium | reverse complement strand
CGATCTGCTCTAGCACACTACGGCGGTAGCAGCGATAGCCCGCTGTGCAGTCGTGAATGGGCAAGCCAAGCACGATACGTGTGTAGATGTTGCCGCCACGACTGATGAAGCGGCGCAGGAGTGACCAGTTGGGTGTGCCACCACCCTTGACGTAGCGTGAGCCAATTACGAGGTCTGCACTCTCGATAGCTTTGAGGAAATCGGGCAGGTAACGTGGGTCATGCGAGAAGTCTGCGTCCATTTCAAAGGCGGCGTCGTATTCGTGGGCGATTGCGTATTTGAAGCCTGCGATATAGGCGGTACCGAGACCCTGTTTGCCAGCGCGATGTAAGACGTGTACGTGTGTATCCTGTTCAGCGATCTGGTCGGCGAGATTGCCTGTTCCATCGGGCGAGTTGTCATCCACAACTAAAATATCCGTGTGTGGCGCGTTAACGAAGATGGCGTCTAATAACGGACGCAGGTTTTCACGTTCGTTATACGTTGGAATAATAATGAGCGTTTTCATTTCCATTTTCTCCACTACGTGCCGTTGCAGATGTTAACTCAGGCTCTACTCTTTCTGAGCGTGTCGCAACGGGCAACTGATTTTCTTCTCTGTCCTCGTTATCCTCATTCCCCTCACGATCATCCTCCACAACTCCCTCGCGTGGAACCTCAACGCGTTGTACGGCACGGAATGTCAGTAGTGCTGCTACTCCAAGTGCCAGTCCAAACCAGAGCGTACACAGGCGGATCAGCAGGACCGCTGCACCTCCTATTGTCGCCGACGGTGAGATCAATACACGAGTAAGTCCTATCATACTACCATCGGCAGTTCCCAGTCCTCCCGGTAGACCTGATGCCGATCCAATTAACGACGAGACTGCTAAAATAAAGACCGCTTTAATAAACAAATCGATACCAGCGGCACAACCGAGTCCTGCATACACAAAGTACAGCGCAACACACTCACCCGACCACGATATGATACCAATACAAATTGCCAGCAATAGCGGACGCCACTGCAATAATGTATAGGCACTCTCATAAAAAGCACGGGTAGCAAGCGTAATACGTGTCATTTTCGGCAAACGTTCGAGCTTTGCAAGACATGCCAGCACAAGTGTACGATTTTGTACAAGGACTATACCAAGAATGCCACATAGGAATAAGAGGAGCAAAATTTGCCAGCCAAAACGATACAAAATGAGTCCTGTTGTGGCTAAGGCAAGCATTGCAATACCATCGGTCAAGCGTTCTGCGACAATAATCGGCGAGGTACGACTGATTGTTGCACCCGTGACGCGTCGTAAGAGATATGATTTCAGTAGTTCTCCTACTTTCCCTGGTGTAATTGCCATTGAGAGGCCAGAGAGAAAGATGAGCATGCTCTTACGCCAGTCCACTACAATGCGTAAGCGTCTCAGGTAATACTGCCATTTGACGAAGCGAAAGAAGTAGTTGAACAGCGTAAAGCCGAGGATGAGCGGCAGATAGGCCCAACGAAAATGTACCAGAGCGGTAAGCATGCGTGGTACATCCGAATATAACGCTATTGCCGTCATAACGACGAAGGCCAGGAGAAGGGAAAAAACTATCCCTGTACGAATATTACGCGTAGACAAATAAAAACTCCACCTATTGAGGCAATATGTACAAGATGACAAATATCATGATTGTACATACTATAACGGTTCCAAGCATATGGCGGTCACGCAGTAGGACCTCTTCGGGGCTACCACCCTCCATACGCATATAGACGAGATAGAGGTAACGGAATATACCGTATAGGACTAACGGGATGGTCACGATAAGACGATGATTGCCAGTGCTGCCTTGCACCGTATACAGGCTATAGGCCATAATCGTTGTTGTTGCCACAATTGTAATCATCTGGTCTAGCATTGGGATACTATACTCTTTCAGTATCTGCCGATGTGTGCTGGCCTGTCCCTGTAATAAGACCAGTTCATGACGTCGTTTGCTTAGAGCCAGGAAAAGTGAGAGCAAGCAGGTTACAAGATACAGCCAACCCGAAATCGACACTGGAATAACTACCGCTCCTGCCAGGATACGCAGCACAAAACCGCTTGCGATAATAAACACGTCGATGAGCACCACATGTTTGAGTCGTACACTATACAATGTCATGAGAATTAAGTATGTGGCAATGGTAAGCGTGAAGATCAGATTTGCCCCTCCAAAGGGAGCATAAATGTCG
>CAXUGH010000529.1:0-2203 GCA_964250365.1 uncultured Ktedonobacteraceae bacterium | reverse complement strand
AGCAGGTCTTTGATGGGGCGTAGTGCCTCGTCGCCGACTTGTTCTATGGCATCGACGATATTTTGATAGTGCCCCTCTGGTATCAGTGGCTTGATATCTATGTTCTCGCCCAACTCGATCAATTCGCCGAGGTGCGTGGCGATGGTGCCGGGCGTCAAGCCGCGTTCGGCGGCGATCTCTTCGATATTCTTGCCCTGTTCGTAGAGAGTGAGCGTTTGTATGCGAGAATGTGGTCCAGGCGTTGGTGGTGCTAGATGAGTGGCGACACTTTTCTTTCTTACAACCGCAGCTTCGATTTCCATTGGAATATTGTGCAGTTCACAGTAGCTGGCGATTTCGTCGGTGAAGGTTGTGAAGTACAAATCTAGTTTGTTGCTACCAACGCCTGAAAGCTTGGCGAAGTGTTCGCGCGTCTGTGGTCGCTGTTGTGCCATTTCGCGTAGTGTAGTGTCAGAGAAAACGATGTATGGCGCGACGCCCTGGTCATCAGCAATCTGTTTACGTAGGTTGCGAAGGTGGTTGAACAAGCGTGTACTTTGAGGATCAAGTATCTCTTGTCCGGCTTTGACTCTCTCCTCTTTTTTCACAATGGGCATGGCGAAGTCGCATTGCTTCCGCAGAATTTCGCGTGAGCGTTCGTTCAAGCGCAGAATAGAGTAGCCTTCGGTAGTCATGTCGAGGTAGTCTTGTTGAAGCAGTGCCTGTGCGACGCGCTTCCACTCATCGACGCTATACTCGCGCCCAATGCCATAGGTTGAGAGTGAGTCGTGGTTAAAATCGCGTATCTTTTTGGTGTTCGCACCGCGCAACACGTCGATGATATGCGTCATGCCGAAGCGTTGCTGTGTGCGCCCGACACATGAGAGGAACTTTTGTGCGTCAATAGTGCGGTCTTCCATTTCCTCAGGTTCAAGAGCGCGACGGCAGTTGTCGCAGTTGCCACAATTCTCCTGTTGCCACTCCTCGCCGAAGTAGCCGAGCAGAATGCGGCGGCGACAGTCGCGGCTATCACAATACGCTATGACCTGATTGAGTTGTTGCAACGCGACAAGCTGTTCCTGTTCGCTTGTCTTCTGCTCAATGATAAACTCGACCTTGATACGGTCACTATAGGTAAAATAGAGAATGCATTGCGCGGGCAAGCCATCGCGTCCGGCACGTCCCGATTCCTGGTAGTATCCTTCAAGGCTACGCGGCAGGTCGTAGTGAATTACGGCGCGTACATCTGGCTTGGCGATACCCATACCGAAGGCGATGGTAGCGACCAGCACCCTCACATCGTCACGAATGAAGCGTGCCTGATTCTCGGTACGTTGCTCGTTTGTCATACCTGCATGATAGGATAAGGCATTTATACCATCATGGCGCAACGCTTCGCTGAGTTGGTCAACGCTCTTACGGCTCTGACAATAAATAATCACAGATTCATCGGGCATGCCTCGCAACAGTTCCACTAGTTCGCCATAGGACGCCTTGCTCTTCTGGCGCACCTCGTAGCTGAGGTTAGGACGGTTGAAGCTGGCTATATGAATGTGAGGATCGTTCAGGCGAAGTTGAGTAAGAATATCTTCGCGTACACGCTCGGTTGCGGTTGCGGTCAACGCCTGCATTGGTACGCCTGGAAAGTGATCGCGCATACGCCCTATCCGTCGATACTCTGGACGGAAATCGTGTCCCCATTCGCTCACGCAGTGCGCCTCATCGACCGCCATCAATGAAATGCCAACGGTCTCATGTGTATGCTCTAGTAGTGTCAAGAAGCTGGCGTTCAATAGACGTTCAGGAGCGACATACACCAGTTTCAAATCTCCATTTAGCAGTGCCCGTTCGCGCTGTGAGCGTTCGACGGCACCAAGCGTGCTATTGATAAAAGTCGCGGCGATACCATTGGCTTGTAAACGGTCCACTTGATCCTGCATCAATGCGATCAGCGGCGAAATAACGATAGTCACTCCTGGCAACATTAGCGCAGGTAGCTGATACGTGAGCGACTTGCCACCGCCCGTCGGCATCAGTATCAGGGCATCGCGCCCCAATAACATATGTTCAACGATATCCTGCTGTCCCGCCAAAAATGCATCATGTCCGAAATATTGTTTTAGCGTTTGCTCTACTGTATTCATCCTTCGACATATCCTCATTATTAGAAATATTTATATGACGACGCCATAATCATTGTAGCTTATTCGGTGTGGGAGGGCAA
>CAXUGH010000528.1:1331-2223 GCA_964250365.1 uncultured Ktedonobacteraceae bacterium | reverse complement strand
TGATCACGCAGGGGATCAAACGTTGGCTGCAACGCCTTTTCGCGTGGTGGCCCTGGAAATCCGTTCCAGAGGATGACTATGCGCAAACTTCTGAAACCCTGAATAAGGGGATTTCGCAAGAGACGCTGTTTTTCACAACAGTCGATGGGCCATATGCACAGCCAGCACAACCTGGCATCACCTCTGTCGCTGTTGAGCCAATAGAGGAAGATGTCATTTCAGAGAGCGGTCGGTCAGGTGCTGAAGAACGCTCAGTTCCAATGTCGGTATCTAGTGCAGAGGATAGCAACACCATCCCTGCCCCTATTATAGAAGAAAAGCCAGAGGCGGTAAGCGAACTTCGTACAATACCGCAAGAAACACCGAATCCCACGTCACAACAACGCCTGGAATTTTTACGCTATCTAGTGGAGCGTGGCATCATCAACGAAGGATAAAGAGGAAAAATAAAAGACATGAGCATGCATTCAATGCAACGGCATTGAATGCATGCTCATGTCTTTTATTTTTTCCCATAGGGATACCACCAGGGCTTGGCAGCACCCTCGAAATCCCAGTGGACGTGCTTGGTCTCGCGGAACTCGTCGAGACCTTCCTCGCCTAGTTCGCGTCCCATGCCGGACATTTTGAAGCCTCCGAATGGGCCAGCATCGTTGTCCGTGAGTGGATCGTTAATCCAGAGGGTGCCAGCTTCAACCTCTTCAAAGAAGCGTTTGGCGTTGTTCGGGTTGTAGCTGTAGAGGTTGGCACCCAGGCCAAATTTGTTATCATTGGCGAGAGCTATGGCCTCGTCGAAGGTGCGATAGGTCATGATGGGAATGATTGGACCAAAGGTCTCTTCATTCATAACGGTCATACTATGGTTGACATGGGTCATGACTGTCGGCTCGTA
>CAXUGH010000528.1:0-1289 GCA_964250365.1 uncultured Ktedonobacteraceae bacterium | reverse complement strand
GAAATAGCCTCGGTTCAGTTGTGAGGGTCGTTGACCGCCTACGAGAATGTCCGCTCCCTGCGCTCTCGCTGCTGCTACCTGTGTCTCGATTTTCTCGCGATAGGTTGGGCCAATGATTGGTCCCATATCGGTGTTTGGGTCAAGACCAGAGCCGAGACGTAAGCTCTTTGCGTAGTCGGTGATGCGTTCGATGAATGTTGGTGCGATAGACTCTTGCACATAGACGCGCTCGGTTGAGGTACACACCTGGCCTGCATTGAGCAGCGCAGCCCATGCGACACCAGGAACGGCTACATCGAGATTAGCGTCTTCTGCGACGATAAAGGCATCTTTGCCGCCAAGTTCAAGGTGCAGTTTCTTCATTTGTGGCGCGACTAGTTGCGCGATACGTTGTCCTGTAGCAAGCGAGCCAGTAAAAGCGATAACACGTACACGTGGATCGAGCACAAGGGGTTCGCCACAATCCTTGCCATAGCCGCTCACGATGTTGACAACGCCAGGGGGCAGGTGGTCGAATATTTCCGCGAACAGCAGCGTTGAGAGCGGTGTCATTTCCGATGGTTTCAGGACAACAGTGTTGCCTGCTGCAAGTGCTGGCGCGACCTTCCATGCCATAAGAAGAATAGGATAGTTCCATGGGACAATGGCGGCGACAACACCATATGGCTCTTTAAGCACCATAGCGAGTTGCGTTTCCTCGATAGATGGAATTACACGACCTCTGCTATTTCTGCCGATCTCGGCGTAGTAGCGGAAACAGGCGGCAGACCAGCCCATTTCGTCCTTGTTTTCGACAAGTGGTTTGCCGCCTTCGAGCGTTAGGAGGTGTGCAAGTTTGTCGGTACGTTCGGTGAGTTTTTGTGCGGCTTCATGTAGTAGTTCGGCCTTCTGACCTGCTGGCAGCTTTTTCCAAGCTGGGAAAGCAGCCTGTGCCGCCGTGACCGCATCATTGACATCAGCTGCATTGGCGGCAGGTGCAGTGTCGATAATTTCTTCGGTTGCTGGATTATGTACTTCGATGACGTCGCTGGAACGTCCCGATGTTGGGGTGCCGTTAATCCACATTGAATAGGGCATGAGGGAAGTTTCTCCTGTACTAGAAAAGGCGAGTGCCGCCCTTTTTGGGGCGGCACCGTTACTCCTTCCACACATAGTAGACGAGCTATTGCTTACATGATACCTGAAGTATTTCCCAAAAGGCAAGAGGACGAAGGGTACGTCATGAAAGAATGTATGGAACGAATGGGCATCGCGCAATGAATTGCGCGGCGGACGCGATACATCTGGTC
>CAXUGH010000527.1:0-2233 GCA_964250365.1 uncultured Ktedonobacteraceae bacterium | reverse complement strand
CGTCGTTGGCAATAGCAAAAAAGATGCGCTTGTCGAGGCAATCACGCAACAAGCCAGCAAAGACGTTACTTCCGAGCCTGTAGAACAAGTTCAGCGTGTTTTGCCTATGCTCCCATCGTCAACTCTCGATACGCAACACATTGGTAGCGATAACGCACTTTCTGTGCAAGAGCTAGAAGCCCAACCTGATAATCCAGCGCGTCTAGCACCCTTTATCGCTGAAACAAGCACGGCAGAGCTTACAAGTACACGCCTTGCCTCACGCACGCGTGTCCAGATGAAGGTGCAAGATGGCTGTGATAATCGCTGCACCTACTGTATAGTGCCAACGGTGCGTGGAAGTTCGCGCAGTCGTAGCATCGCCTCGATAGTCGAGCATGTTCAGCGTAAAGTTCGTGCGGGCTATCAGGAAATCGTACTTACAGGCATTCACCTGGGAGACTATCACCCCGATAACGACGAGCAACGCGACCTCGGCGATCTGATCGCCATATTGCTGCAAGAGACAGAGGTGCCGCGTATCCGTGTCTCCTCACTTGAGCCGGAAGATTTTCGCCTGGAATGGTTGGAGCATTGGCAAAATCCGCGCATGTGTCGTCACCTGCACTTACCTATGCAAAGCGGCTCCGATACAATACTGCGCCGCATGGCTCGTCGCTACAATAGCATGCGCTACGCTACCATCGTGAGTGAGGCCAAGCGGCTCGTTCCTGGCATAGCGATTAGCACCGACATCATCACCGGCTTCCCCGGCGAGACCGAGGAAGACTTGGAGCAGACCTATCAGCTTGCTCAAACGCTAGCATTTGCCAAGTCGCATGTCTTCCGCTTCTCGCCACGTCAGGGCACAGCGGCGGCTCGCATGAAGGGGCAGATACAGGACCCAATCAAAAAAGCACGTAGCGAACGCTTACTCGCACTCAACGAAGAACACAGCCGCATGTTCCGTCAACAATTTCTCGGCGAAACAGTTGAGGTGCTGATAGAGCATCCGCGCCACGACAAATGGGAAGGACTCACGGATAATTACTTGCGCGTCGAGTTGCATAACCCGCCAACGCATATTCATCAGCACGCTCTCGTCAGAGCTACGTTGTTACAGATTATAGATGATGGCATAGTGGGAGAGTATGTAGACAAATAATAGGAGCATAGCATGGTGATGCAACCGACACCTATGAAAATGAGCGTGGAAGATTACTTTGAACTTGATAAAAACAGTGTAGAAACGCGCTACGAGTTCATAGATGGCTATGTGTATATGCTTGCTTGTGGCACTGCCGATCATTCTACGATTAACGGTAATCTAGTATCCGCATTCAAAAGTGCATTGCGTGGCGGTCCCTGTCGCGTTCATACATCTGATTTGAAAGTTCGACTTTCAGAGATATTGCAGTACGAATAAAGGTTAATTCATTGGGTAAATCTGTTCTCTTTCTCACTTTTTTCTTTCTACTGCTCTGTACTACAGCATGCGAGAATCCAAACAATTCGGCAAGCTACACCCCATCAAGCCCAAATACCCATAATAACACGACATCTTCGGCTATAGGAAGCTTTCAAGAGTATGCGTTACCTCAGACGGGTAGCGGTGCGATGCGTCCTGCTATCGACTCGAAGGGACGGTTGTGGTTTGGCGAGATGAGTCACAATTTCCTGGCGATGTTTGATCCTCATACGCAGACGTTTACGCAGATTACACCGCCACATGGTGCCTATAGCATTATGGGCGTTGTCGTGGCGAGAGATGATACGATCTGGTTCGCGGAGCAAGACGCGAATTACATTGGACACTATATCCCGACAACTCAACAATTTCAAACATACAGCTTGCCAACCGTGCAGACCGTGAATCCCAGCGACGCGAAGAAGATGCTCACGTTGCCAAGTAGCCCCAATGACCTAGCGTTCGATGCACGCGGTAATCTATGGTTTACCGAGATGAATGCTGATTCGTTGGGCATGCTCAACACACATACAGGTGCAATCCGGCAATATTCGCTTTCTAAAACAAAGAGTGTACAGATAATTAGCCCTTATGGTGTTGCGGTAGATGCACATGGTATAGTTTGGTTCACTGAATCGACGAAGAACTCTATTGGGCGACTCGATCCAGCAACGGGTACTATTCGGCTCTTTACCATTAAAGGTGCCGACGTACCACTCATGGAGATTGCCAGCGACACACATGGCATTATCTGGGCAACATCCTTTAACTCGAACATGCTGGTAC
>CAXUGH010000526.1:0-2256 GCA_964250365.1 uncultured Ktedonobacteraceae bacterium | reverse complement strand
TTGCAACATCAGGGTCGAGCTGGTAAATACCCTTGTAGACGGCTTGCACAGCACGAGCAAGATCGGGGGCAGGAAGGTCTTTGAGAAGGTAGCCGCTTGCTCCTGCTTGTAGGGCTTCAATCACGTATTCTTCGTCGCTAAACGTCGTCAACATCAGAATGCGACATTCAGGCAGTTGGCGGCGTACCTGTTGCGTCGCTACGATGCCGTCCATAATCGGCATCCGCACATCCATCAATATCACGTCTGGCTGTAAAGAGATAGCTCTTTCAAGTGCTTCTTGACCATTAGAGGCCGTGCCGACTACCTCGATGGCTTCTTGCATCTCCAAAAGTGACGCAATGCCGTCGCGCATCAAACGCTGGTCATCGACGACCAGCACACGAACAGGATGCATTGGTTCAGAGTCGTGTATCATCACATTCCCCTAACCTATTCTCAATTGCCATTTTTTAATAGTGTCACAAGAAGCGTTGTTCCTTGCCCCGGCACGCTTTCGACCTGTAAACTGCCCCCGACAAGCTCCAAACGCTCACCCACGCCCTGTAAACCGTAGCAGCCATGAACCCGTTTCGTCGTATCAAAACCCTGCCCGTTATCGCGTAGAGACAACGTGGCGTTCTGCTCGTTGAAGCGTAGGTCGAGCCAAATATGGCTTGCTGAAGCATGTTTCTGAATGTTGGTCAGCCCCTCTTGCGCTGCTCGATAAAGAGCCAGCAATCCTTGCTTCGGAAAGCTGTCCTCGCTCCCCTCCATGTTCAGCGTGACGGTACACGTATCACTACGTATATGCTCAACCAGTTCGGTCAGGGATGAGGAGAATTTAGGTAGCTCTTGAAGTGTACGCAAAGCACCTACTGAGCGACGTACATCCTGCAACGCCTCACTCGCAAGGTGTTTCGCATCGCTCACCGCCCGCACCGCCTCTTCTGGCTTTTTCTCACGCAATGCCAGGGCTTTTTCGAGTTGAACATTGATGACGGTCAGGTAGTGACCAAGCGAGTCGTGAATATCGCGGGCAACGCGATTGCGCTCTCTCGTGGTTGCCAGTTCCGCAACCTGTCCCGCGTACTCCTGCAATTGGTGGTGTGATATCTCTAATGCAGAAAATAGCTCTTCCGCATGTTCGCGGCTGGCTTTCTCCTTAGCCACAGCGCGTGCTATGGTGGTTATCAGCACGATACCTACGGTAAAAAGTACAAGATAGTGTATTTCCGTTGCGTCATGCCACCAGTTGGGCGAGTAATACATGTGCTTGAGAATGTAGACAAGCCAGACCAGGAACGCCAGACCATAGCTTGCGAGTTCGCCAAAATACATGCAGGTCAGGTAAAGCACAATAAAGTAGAGAAAAGGCGAGTACCGAAACTGATCGAGCCAGGATAATATCTCTATGCCAGCAATACGTGCGAGCAGAAGAACAATAGCCGCATTCCTCGGTGTCGCCTCTGCATACAAAAAATACTCCACGCGGTCTATGAGCAGCAAAAAGACGGTTGTTGCTATCATCAACACGACTTGCCATAAAACTAAAGGTGGATCGTATCCAGAATGTGTCACAAAGCAGTAGATGTAGGGAATTAAGGCTCCAACGTAGAGCGAAGATGACACGCGGTCGAAAGGTTTGGGCATCAACCATTGCGTCCAGGAGTACCCATGATTGGGACGTTCTTTTGCAGAAATGTAGCTGTGTGTTGTTGGCTCTTGTGTATGCATAGTCTTGTCCCCGTATGGAGTCTATCTCACCGATACAAACAGTGTACCAGAAAGCTATGCCAACAACAATGTGTCAGAAGGCATATATCGGGTGCTTTAAAAGTTACATGGCGGCATGACAGGGGCAAGTGAAGCCAGGGCGCCCGCAAGGGGAACGCCCCTCCCATACGACGATGACCCTAGAGAGACGAGTCGTGTATGGGAGGGGCGTTCCCCTTGCGGGCGCCCTAGTCCCCATTGATTTGTTAAGTTAACGCTTATGAGGCTTGCCCCTGTCATGCTGTCGTAGAAACCTTGAGCTGCCAAAGGGCACATTACCTCTGGCTAATCAACTCTTATTAAGCCGCTCACAAATCTTCCTTTCTGTTATTAGAAATAGTTCAAGTGGCACATGGTATCACGCCTCTTTTACAGGTAAACTTGTAGCGAATGAAGATTTTTCATTACAGCAAATATACCATTAAGCACGAAAATGAAACACAGTGAAAGGAGCAAAGCAAATGGCTATACCTACCGACTATACCCACGAACGCAAATTCA
>CAXUGH010000525.1:0-2268 GCA_964250365.1 uncultured Ktedonobacteraceae bacterium | reverse complement strand
TTTTTGCTAGTGCGTACACGTCCGCCTTGTCACCTTCTTTACGGATACCTAGAGCAACGATACTTACGACCACTGTTTCCTCGGTGATTTTGTATAGTATTCTGAATCTTTGTCCTACTGCTCTCACGCTACGGTATCCTTCAAGTTCGCCAATCATGGGCTTGCCTTGTTTTTCTGGTTCTTTCCTTAATCCATCAATGCGTTTACTAATGCTTTCTCTTATACGAGTATCCTTAATTGTAGCTAACTGTTTATCTGCAATTGGAAGAATAATAATTCGCCATTCACTCACAGGCCGAGGTCCTTTTTTACATCTTCCCAGGGTCTACCCTTACCCTCGTTTAACTCCTGTACGCCTTGACGAAACGCTGCCATGAGTTCTGCATCACTCATAACTTCTAACGTCTCTATAATTGACTCGTACAGTTCCCAAGGTAGAATAGCCATAACAGGCTTTCCATGCCGTGTAACTGCAACCGCTTCTGGCTCTTTATCAAATTGTTCCGGTAGCCGCGTTATCTCTTCACGTATCTCTGAGATCGAGTAGGTGTTTTCTAACATTAGTTATGCCTCCTTGTACATAAAATTGTACAATATATTGCCCTAATAAACAAGAGGTTCAAGCAATTATTCCCCGTGCCCACCCGTCATCAACACGCCCAACTGTTCCTCGCTGGCTTCGGGGCCGACGATATCGACGATTTTGCCTTCGTACATGACAGCGATACGGTCGGAAAGGGAACGGATTTCTTCGAGTTCGGCTGAGATGAGCAGGACGGCTTTACCTGCGTCGCGCTGCTCGATGAGGCGGCGGTGAATGAACTCGATGGCACCGATATCGACGCCGCGTGTAGGCTGGGCAGCGATGAGTGTCACCGGATCGCTGGCGAACTCGCGTGCGATGATGATTTTTTGTTGGTTGCCACCGGAGAGGGCGCGTGCTGGTACCTCAATCGAAGGAGTGCGAATGTCGAAGTCGGTGACGAGCCGTTTGGCCCAGTTCGCAATGTTTTTGAGCATTAAGACGAAGCCGCGCCACGAGAATTGCCGCGAGCGTTGTCGCCCCAGAATGGTGTTGTCTTCAATCGACTCGGCTAAGACAAGGCCACTGCCGCGCCGATCCTCTGGAATATGCGACATACCTGCGATTCGTACTGAGCGTGCATTCAAGTTTGTAATGTTCGTGGTCTTATTAACGCGCCCCGCCTCAGTTGGCGTAATCACAATAGTGCCGCTTGTAGCCTTACGCATGCCGCTCAACACCTCGACCAGTTCAGTTTGACCGTTGCCCTCAACACCCGCAATGCCCAGGATTTCACCTGCATGTACGTCCAGGTTGACGCCGTGCAACACCTCAAGGCCGCGATCATCCTGTGCATGTAGATTTTCGATATGTAGCACGACAGGTCCAGGTTTGCTCGGCGTCTTATTGACGCGTAACAGCACCTCGCGTCCAACCATCATACGCGCAATCTCTGTCTGGTTAGTTTCGCGTGTCACGAGTGTACCGACATTTTTGCCACGTCGCAAGACGGTGATGTTGTCGGTAAGTTCCAGCACCTCGCGCAGCTTGTGTGTGATAAAGATAATTGTTTTGCCCTGCGCCACGAGACCGCGCAATACCGAGAAAAGTTCAAACGTCTCTTGCGGCGTCAACACACCCGTCGGCTCATCCATAATCAGAATGTCGGCTCCGCGATATAGCACCTTGAGAATCTCGACGCGTTGCTGCAAACCAACCGAGAGGCGTTCGATTGGCACATCCGGCTCGATTGGCAAGCCGTATTGTTTGCTCAGAGCGAGGATATCGGCGCGTGCCTTGCGGAAATTGAAGGGTGAGCCAAGTCCCCCCGGCTCTCGTCCCAGCACAATGTTCTCGGCAACTGTTAGAGGTGGAATAAGCATGAAATGTTGATGCACCATACCTATGCCCAACTGAATAGCGTCACGTGGTCCCGTGATGTGTACGACGCGTCCGTTAATCAAAATCTCGCCGCTATCGGGACGAATTACGCCGTACAGGATGTTCATGAGCGTCGATTTACCGGCACCGTTCTCGCCCACAAGCGCGTGTATCTCGCCCTTACGCACAGTGAGATTGACATTATCGTTGGCGACAACGCCGGGCCATGACTTGCTGATGTTACGCATTTCGACTGCATAGGGAACGGCTGGTTCCTCTACAGGTTTTATCATTGTGCTTTCTTGCATATGTTTTCCTTTATCAGTAGGGACCGATTTATCGCGTCCTAGGGGGCGGGGTGGGGG
>CAXUGH010000524.1:0-2280 GCA_964250365.1 uncultured Ktedonobacteraceae bacterium | reverse complement strand
CACCTGCACGTATTGTGCAGCCTGGAATGGGGCTTGTCACCTTCTCTGATGCCACTCTTGCAATGCAGCATAATGACGAACCGCCCGTCCTTGATTGGGTGCCTGATCGCCGCACCTTCGTCTATCGCCGCCCACTTTCGGGTCTTCATCCACTGTACTATGTCGAGAATTGGCCCGCACAGGGCAACCTTCTTTTCGCAAGCGAGATAAAGGCTCTCCTCGTATTAGGTCTTGCACGAGAGCTACACGTTGCCGCCCTCGATGCACTGCTCCGTTTTGGTTACGTTCCCGCTCCCTGGACAATGTTCAAAGGCATTTCAATTGTGCCTACTGGCTCCATTCTGCGCTGGCAACACGCTAAAACCGTTGTCAGTCCCTCCACCGATTTTCAGTTCGAGCCGTCCTCTCATGTCTCGCCAGAAGACACGGCAGAACAGCTAAAAACGTTGCTGACAAAAAACATTACCAATCTGCTTCCGCCTCACGAGCAATGGGTTGTACTCACGAATAGCGATATGCCCTCGGCATTGGTTGCATTGATCGCAAGTCAGGTCAGCGATGTGGACTTCACCTTTGTCAATTATGACTATAAGGACAGGGAAGTCCCTATGTGGCGCGGCATATCTCGACTGCAATTTGGAGTTCAACGTCCTCTCTTCACGATTGTCGGTCATGATAATCCAGAGTTCTGGCGTGCCGTCGTCTTGCAGACTGAAGCTCCATGTGTAGACACAAGACCAGTGGCATTACATCAGCTTTTATATGGCGTAAAAAGAGAGCTAGGGGCAAGAGTCGCGCTTAGTGGTCTCGGTGGAGGTACTTTATTCGGCAAACGGAAAGCGTTACCCAAGCGCATATGGCCTATTTTTTCGCAAGATTTTCGGCAGAGAATACAGCAGGAAGAGCGATGGGAAGATACCCTACACGCACGAAGATTACAGAGACGAGCCGAGCAGTTTGAGAGCGAAGCACAAAAACAATACTATCTCGATCTCCACACCTACCTACCCGATAGCGTCGTGAAACAAGCCGTGCAGATAGCCAGCGAGGAAACGATGGCGTTGCGCTCTCCCTATCTCAAGAGCGATGTTATGACACTGCTCACGCAGTTGGATGAGAGTCTCCGCAACGAGACATTCCTATCCGCTATTCATGTAAACGACTTCCATTTGCTAGAAGACAAACAGATGCAGCTTGCGCTGCAACTTAGTGTACCATCTTTGTTACGCGTCGAGGAGTCTGACCTGCTTCAAGCGGTGCTTTCACGAGAAGCGATACAGACGCGTGGAATTTTCGACGTTGAGCGCGTCGAGACTCTGCTGAGGCAGAAGAATGTGTTACGAGAGTTGATATTTGTGGTGACAACGCAAATGTTTTGTGAGATGTTAGATGTAGAGATACATTAAAAACTGTTCAGAGCGGCACGCGTGCCGCTCTGAACAGTTTTTAATGTATCTCTACCCTTAGCTTCGTTTCACGCTACTAGAAGCTCCGAACTGACTACGCAACACCTTCTTATCGAACTTGCCGACGCTGGTTTTGGGCACGGCGTCGATGAAGACGACATCATCGGGGAGCCACCATTTGGCGACTTGCGGGCGCAGGTAGTCGAGTATCTCTTCTTTTGTGACAGCACCAACGTAGTCGGGTTTGGCGACTACACAAGCAAGAGGGCGTTCGGACCAGCGAGCGTTGGGAATGCCGATGACACACGCCTCCAGTACCTTTGGATAGCCCATGATTAAGCCTTCCAGTTCGACTGAGGATATCCATTCGCCACCGGATTTTACGAGGTCTTTGGTGCGGTCAACCAGTTGGAGCATGCCGTCTTCATCCACAACGGCAACATCGCCTGTGCCGAACCAGCCATCGACAAACTTGTTCGACGCCAGTTCGTCTTTATAATACGCCTTCGCAATCCACGGACCGCGTACCTGCAATTCGCCAAAGGTCGTGTTATCCCACGGCACCTCCTGCCCCGTCTCCATATCGACCACGCGGAATTCCACTCCTGGTACCACCGTTCCCTGCTTGGCCTTGATACGAAACTGCTCTTCCAACGGGAGGTCATCCTGATAGGAACGCAATTTACTCACGGACGCCAGTGGCGAGGTTTCGGTCATGCCCCACGCCTGCACAATGTTGCTGTCGTGCTTATAAAGACCTTCGATGAGAGCTTTTGGCACGGCTGAACCACCACAATAGATAGCTCGTAATTTGGGAAACTTCATCGGCTGCTTTTCGAGCAGGGAGAGTAGGCCAATCCAGATTGTCGGCACA
>CAXUGH010000523.1:0-2296 GCA_964250365.1 uncultured Ktedonobacteraceae bacterium | reverse complement strand
CTCAAAGATACGTCTGTTTTTGTGCGCGACGTACATGCTCCAATGGGCGGTAAGCATGATGACGGTAAAGCTTAGAACAGGGCTAACAATGAGCATCAGCGAAATCGGTAGTATAAAAACCAGGGTCGAGAGCAGTAAGACATTGGCAACTGTCACACAGCCCCATACAGCGGTCAATAAGCGGTAGAAAGTGCGGAACTGCGGAAATGACCAATCGGCGTTAAAACTGGCAATCCGTTGTGCGTTATTCTGAGTTAGAATGGACCTAATGATGTAGAATAAAACTGGTTTGGGAAAGAAGAGCGAGACCAGCATGACGATACCAAACAGTCCACTTACTGCAGACCCTTGCAGCAGCAAAAGTCGGGGACTTTTGAATAGCAGGGCAAAGATAGCCGTGAGAAAAAGGTCCACGATAACAATTACACCAATAACGTCAATATGTTTTTTCCAGATTGCGGTTCCTAATGTGTATAGAGCCGGAACAGAGCTTGCTAGCAACAGGGCATTGATAGTAGACGTGTGCGGTTGAGCCAGCATGTTTATCGTAAAAGGTACTACAGCGTTGATGAGCAGACTTGGCAACATACGACGGAGCATTGCGCCACGATTTTCGTTGTTTATGCTTGCCTGTTTTAGTGTAAGTTCAGCAGTGTTTGTAGCCATTTTCTTTACCTTCCTTCTTATCTTGTATAATCTCTTTGAACATCGTTCTTGTTTGCTTCTCGATTTTGTACGCTCTTGCGTATCTCTTGAGGAAAGTATAGTAGAGAACAGGCAAAACTCCATCCATGTAGAGGTTGATTCAGGGTTGATATGCGGAGGCGCGTGTTCTCAACCTTAGGGTTGATGAAAAGCAAAAATAGAAGGGAGTATACTACAGTATACATTTGTAGCCTATTATTGAGGAAGGCAAACATGAGCATCCTAACCGAACTATATATCTTCGAGATGAAGGACAAAGAATCACGGAATGTTTGGTGGAGGAATGTGCAGGAAGGGAAGCCTATTCCCTATACGTTCGCACGCAGTTTCTTATTGTCGCTTGATGTATCAATACTAGGTATCGCCGTATTTATCGCCATTACGACGCAAGGGTCTGTTGTTACGAAAATTGGTCTCGAACTACTCTTTATAGGTATCTATGCGCTTCTCATACGTGCAAGAAGCACTCAGCAGTTTTGGCGTGTCACAGCCCTCTATCTCGCCGCTATCGTACTGGCGGCTATCCTGAATCTCGTTCTTCCAGGGAACTGGGGTTGTATCTTGCTGTACATGCTCTGCATCACTGTATTCTATCGTTTTCCCCTGCGCTATGCTGTGTCGCTTGCTGTTCTCTTCATCTGTACGATAGTAACAACAGACGGTGTGCTGCTACACCTTCCCAGTCAGCTAGGTATAGTAGTACTCAATGTAGCAGCCGCCTGTAGCTTATGCTGGCTTGGCTGGACGCGACGTACACAGTATTTGCTTGTCGTAAAGTTACAAGAGACGCAAGAGCAACTCAGAGAGCAGATGGTGCGGAGCGAGGTAATGGCGGCAGAGCGAGAGCGTACTCGTATCGCTCGTGACATTCACGATGTACTTTCGCACTCACTGGCAGTTTTATCCATTCAGGTGCAAGCGGCGCGACATCTACGAACACGCGATACCGAGCGGCAGGCGGCAAAGCTTGACGAGATGGTGATACTCATTCGTGAAAGCATTGCTGAGAGTCGGCGCGTGGTTGGTCTTCTGAGAGAGGAACCTACAGCTTCCACCGTACAAGACGAACTGGGAGTAAAGTTGAAGTCGATGGCACTCACGTTCAACGAACGCACAGGCATTCATTGTTTTTTTGAAGAGCATGGCACGCCTCATGCAGTGAGCCAACAGCAGCAAGAGACAATCCATTTAGCACTACGCGAAATGATGACCAATGCTCATCGTCACGGATCGGCTAAGACTCTATGGATTACGCTACAATGGCAAGAAACACACATGCTTTTAGAGGTGCATGATGACGGGATGGGAATGCATGGAACGCAAACTGTGCTTCAAGAGACGGGTGGACATCACGGTCTACAAGGTATGCGCGAACGAGCGATTGCATTAGGAGGTACAGTTGATGCAGAACCTTGTGAGACTGGTGGCTTCACAGTTCGTATGAGCTTGCCATACGAATTCTCCAACCACAACACAACAACAGCAGGGAGTACGGTGTGAGCGAACAAAGAATTCGCGTCCTGATAGCGGACGATCAACGCCTGATGCGCGAAGGATTACGCATCATCCTGGAAGATGTAACGGACATCGA
>CAXUGH010000522.1:0-2312 GCA_964250365.1 uncultured Ktedonobacteraceae bacterium | reverse complement strand
GTACGCGTCGGTCCCTTGATTCTTACAGGTCTCTCGGTCGCTATCGCTTTTCGCGCTGGCCTCTTTAATATTGGTGCAGAGGGACAATTGGCGATGGGTGCGATGGCGGCTACTATTCTCGCCCTCAAGCTCTCGTTTCTCCCAGGCTGGCTACTGGTGCCACTTATGCTTATCGCTGCTATGCTCGCTGGAGCTGTCTGGGGCGGCATCGTGGGCTTGCTCAAAGCGTGGCGTGGAGCGCACGAGGTTGTGACGACCATTATGCTGAACTGGATCGCCTTTTATTTAACAGACTACCTGATTCTCTCGCCATTCAAAGACCCCAAGCAGTCGAACGTGACACCTTCCTTGCCTCCAAACGGCACCATTTCAAGCGTCGCAACCTTCTATAATCAAACATTGGGGACGTTTCTGCCCAAGATTACTTCTCCTGGCTCCTATCTCGTTGATATGGGTATTTTCGTAGCACTGCTCGCGCTCGTTGTTTACTGGTTTATTACCTCACGCACGGCATTTGGCTACGAGGTACGTGTACTTGGGCAGAATCTGAAAGCTGCACGCTATGCAGGTATTCCAGTGAAGCGCAATTTATTTCTCGTGATGGCACTGGCGGGAGCTTTCTCAGGACTCGCAGGAGCCTTAAATGTAATGGGACAGTTTCCACATCACCTGATCGCTAGTACGTTCAGCATCGACTCGACGGGCTTCGACGCTATCGGCGTCGCACTCCTGGGTCGTACAACCGCCATCGGCGTTCTTTTAGCTTCGCTGCTCTTTGGTGGTCTACGTCAAGGCGGAACCTTTATGCAGGTTGACGCGGGTGTACCAGGAGATCTTGTCTATATCATTCAGGCACTCGTCCTCTTTAGTATCGCAGCGGAATTTTTGCCGACTCTACAACGCTCTCTACCAAGTTGGGCGCGTCTCAGTCGTCGCCCTGCAATCGTGCCAAATATCTCAGGCTCAACCGAGGCCGCCTCGACGCTCATTGAAAATAGAGCAGCAAGCGCGGACGATACCAGTGAGGCAAGCGCGGCACAAAGTAGTTCAGTTGCCGTCGCCGAACGTGAAGAGCCTGACCCACTCGACACGTATTCCGATGTACCCTTGAAGAAAAATGAAGAGGAGTAGTATTCAGTGTTTTTGCAAATTCTTTTACGAGTTTTAACCTCAAGCGATTTGTGGGCAGCGACACTGCAATTTGGCGCACTGCTCCTGTTACCTGCGCTCGGCGGCGTGATTTCCGAGCGGAGCGGCGTCGTCAATATCGCAATGGAGGGTATGACATTAACGGGCGCATATGCCGGTGTCATGACCACACTGGCGACACATAGCGTCATTGTTGGAGTTCTTGGTGCAATGATCGCTGGTGGTTTGATGGCACTGGTGCATGCCATTGTCTCAATCAACTTCAAGGCCGACCAAGTGGTAAGCGGCATCGCCATCAACATCGCCGCCCTCGGCCTCACCGATTATCTGTTGCCACTCCAAACGAACGGGCAAGGCGTGCCTTCACTCAGCGCAGCACTGCGCCTTCCCACACTTTCATTCGGGCCATTAGCAAATATTCCATTTGTCGGACCAGTCTTCTTTCAACAAAACATCATCTTCTACGTTGCCATCGTCATTCTGCTGGGCATTCAGTTTCTGCTCTTTCGCACCAATATCGGCTTACGCATTCGAGCCGTTGGCGAGCAGCCACAGGCGGCGGATACAGCAGGCGTGAATGTGCGACTGATACGCTATCTCTGCGTTCTAAGCAGTGGCCTACTTTCTGGACTAGCAGGAGCGTTTCTGTCGCTTGGTATCGCGGGTATCTTTAATACAAACATGACCGCAGGACTTGGCTACATTGCGCTTGCCGCTATGATTTTCGGCAAGTACAATCCCTTTGGTACAGCAGGTGCATGTCTCATCTTTGGACTCGGCGAGGCTCTCAGCCCACGCTTGCAGGATACAGGCATCTCGCCCAACCTGCTCAGTACACTACCCTACCTGCTCACACTAATTGCCCTTGTCGGCCTCGTTGGACGTACCGTCGCGCCCGCCGCCGACGGCATTCCATACGAACCCGGTACCGAATAAGCGATGCGACATTTTTTCGTAGGGACCAGATGTATCGCGTCCGTCCGCGTGATTTATCACAGGAGATCATGCCTCAGACGCCTTGTATCCTTGATTGACAAGAATCCCGCGCAATGAATTGCGCCAACGGACGCGATAAATCTGGTCCCTACGAAAATCTATCAGAGGATTTAAAAACATATGCAAGAAAGCACAATGATAAAACCTGTAGAGGAACCAGCCGTTCC
>CAXUGH010000521.1:0-2322 GCA_964250365.1 uncultured Ktedonobacteraceae bacterium | reverse complement strand
TTGCTATATTCTCGATTGCCTCAAGGGTGTAATAGAATTAGACCCCTACAGTTGATCAATATTATAGTTGGTTCATATATTCGACATATTCACGCCTCTCCCCACGAACTCCTCACAAACGGATATAATAAGGACAACACCTCTTCTATCTAGTCTATAAAGGAGACAATACATGACGACTCTACGCAGAGATGATCGTACGCCGCTGTGGGAACCAACTGAAGCAATGCAGCAACAGGCTAACGTTACGCACTATATGCACTGGCTCGCAGACAAGAAAGGGTTGCACTTCGCGACACGCGATGCATTATGGCAATGGTCCGTGAACTCGCTCGAAGATTTCTGGGCTTCTATCTGGGAATATTTTTCTATTCAGGCATCTCAGTCCTATACAACGGTGCTGGTAGAAAGGAAAATGCCTGGGGCATCCTGGTTTCCTGGTGCTACACTTAACTATGCAGAACATGTATTCCGAAATGCGTCTACCGCACGCCCTGCACTCCTCTTCCGTTCGGAGCGACATACACAACTGCGAGAAGTCTCCTGGGACGAATTAGCCACAAAAGTAGGAGCAATCGCGCATGCACTACGTGAGCTAGGAGTACAGCGTGGAGATAGGGTTGTGGCCTACATGCCCAACGTACCAGAGACGCTGATGGCGTTTCTCGCCTGTGCTAGTATCGGTGCTATCTGGTCAAGCTGCTCGCCCGATTTTGGCACAAGTACGGTGATTGATCGTTTCAAACAAATCGAGCCAAAAGTCCTTTTCGCCGTCGATGGTTATCAATATGGTGGTAAGACATTTGATCGACGCACCGTTGTCGCTGGATTACAACAGGCGTTACCAACCGTCGAAAAAACGGTACTCTTCCCATATCTCTTAGGAGAGGCAGAACCCATCACGCTACCAAATACTATGTCATGGAGCGAGCTACTCGCACACCCTGCCGCTTTGACATTTGAACACGTTCCCTTTGATGCTCCCCTCTGGGTACTTTACTCTTCCGGCACAACGGGTTTGCCCAAGGCGATTGTACAGGGGCACGGCGGTATCCTGCTAGAGCACCTGAAAAGCATCTCCTTAGAACTGGATATAAAGGCTGGCGATAGATTTTTCTGGTTCACGACCACAGGCTGGATGATGTGGAATCTAGTGATTGGCGGCTTACTCGTTGGCGCAACCGTACTGATGTATGATGGTAGTCCTGGCTATCCCGATATGGGGACACTCTGGAAGTTCGCTGAAGATACAGGCATGACGCTCTTTGGCACCAGTGCAGGCTACATCACAGCATGTATGAAAGCAGGTATTACGCCAGGAAAGACATACGACCTCAGCAAGATACGCGAAATCGGCTCTACAGGCTCACCATTGCCACCGGAAGGCTTCACGTGGATTTATGAGGAGGTGAAGTCGGACGTATGGCTGGCTTCGATGAGCGGTGGAACTGATGTCTGTTCTGGTTTTGTCGGTGGTTCTATTCTCTTGCCTGTCTATGAGGGCGAGATACAGACGCGTGGACTGGGCGCGAACGTCGAGTCATTCGATGAACAGGGGCATCCACTCATCGACGAGGTAGGTGAACTGGTGATTACAGAGCCGATGCCCTCGATGCCGCTTTTCTTCTGGAATGACGAAGGTAACAAACGTTATCTCGATAGCTACTTCGAGATGTACCCTGGCATATGGCGACACGGCGATTGGATTCGCATCACGCCTACTGGCAGCTTAGTTATCTATGGACGCTCCGACTCTACAATTAACCGTATGGGTATTAGAATGGGGAGTAGCGAAATCTACCGCGTCGTCGAGAGCTTTCCAGAGGTGCTTGATAGCCTGATTGTCGGCGTCGAACTGCCAGGTGCTAAATACTACATGCCGCTTTTCGTAGTATTGCGCGAGGGTGTGACTCTGGATGATAACTTAAAGGCCCGCATCAAAGAGCAATTGCGCCGCAACGTCTCGCCGCATCATGTGCCCGACGAGATACTACAAATTGCGGAGGTGCCACGTACACTCCGTGGCAAAAAACTTGAGGTGCCAGTCAAGAAGCTGTTCCTGGGTATGCCCGTCGAGAAGGCGGTCAGCGTTGACGCAATGGCGAATCCACAGTCGATTCAATACTTCATTGACCTGGCACAAGAGAAAAACCTCTCAAAGGAAGCGAGGTAAGTATGCAACTCGAAGAGACGATAGCCATACGTGTGGGCGAAAGTTTTGATTTGCCAGAGACAGAACGTTATCTGCGCGAACATATCGAGGGGCTGGGCGAAGGCACGTTGCAGGTGCGGCAGTTTCCTTCGGGTGCCTCTAACTTGACC
>CAXUGH010000520.1:0-2343 GCA_964250365.1 uncultured Ktedonobacteraceae bacterium | reverse complement strand
TCTCTTCCTGTAAAGAATGGGTTGCGACGATAGGGTACATTCCAGATCAATTGAGAAGTTGTTTGAGGAGAGAGGTTAGAAACTTCATAATCTGAGATTATATTCTCGGTTTCCTCGGAAAGAAAGCCAAGTTCTTGAATGCTTTTGCCAAAGAGTTCTGCAAGTTTGCGCCGATAGTACGGTCCAGGTAAGGTTGTATTCTTTTCCCAGCGACTCACATTTACTTGCGTGGTGCCGAGATGTTCAGCAAGTTCGCTTTGCGTCCAGCCGAGCCGCTCTCTTTCTCTTTTCAGTAGTAGATTAGTTGCATTAGAACGCTTGCTGCTAGCAGACATATCTTCCATGCTCATGTCTTATCCTTTGGCGAAGCTTAACTTTCCTGTACCACTAGACAGTCAAACTAAAGATATATTGAGATAACCTATGAGCGAACAACTTTTTTCTTTGAATACATATGATATACGACTGATATTTGTATGATATCACTTCTATAGATAGCCTGTTGTCAAATTAGGTAAAGAAAAAGGAGGATAGAAAATAAAGAAAGATAAAAAATCTTACAAAAGCTCTCTCAGTAACGTCAAATGTTTGAGATGTACATTACAATTTTCATGGATGTCTGTCACATATTCGCGCGTTGTAGAACTCAGCATTTCGTAATAAAAATTCAGGTGACACACTGGAACGTTAGACGACCGCGCTACATACTTGAATTAAGAAGGGACATACCTGAGATGACACAGAATAAAGAGGGCTTTGTAAGTGATACTCAATCTAAACTTCTAGTGCCTCCTCATATTGTGGATAAGCTAATTGATTTGTTGATTGATGATTGGCAACCAACTCCTTTTGAGCAAGAACAGTTGAGGGTACATCTGAGCGAGTGTTCTGATTGTTGTATTGCCTTTTCAATCCTACTTGTAATCGGCGGTGAGTACGAAGCAAGAAAAGACCATTCAGAAAAGTTTATTCAAGATTTTTCTACACAGTTTAGAATATTGCATGAACAGATGGAAGCGCGTAGTTTCGAGCTTTTAGGTGCATATGCGGAAAAGATTGTAGCCGAAGGACAAGACAAGGCGGATAAACGCTTCCCTATACTTGCGGAGTACATAAAGAGATGCCCTGATTGTCAGCTTGAATTGGAAGATACAATAGATTTCCTCCGTCAAATTGGAAAAGACAATTAAATGATTTGAGGAGAAAGCTGCACTTGAACAGGCATCACTTATAGATGTCTGTTCAAGTGCAGTGACGTTGCAGCGTCACTAAAAATTAAATGAGAGTTTATTGTTGTAGATTCCATTTCTTACGTACATAAGTCTTAGCAGCACGTATTACATAACCAACAACTGGTGCTGAACAACCAACAATTTTTGCAATATCTTCATACGAACGTTCTTCTACGAAAAACATCTCCAATATTTTTCCATTACGCTCTGTGTTAGCATGACTATTTACGTACTCATGTAGCAAGTTCCAAACTGTTTGAACTTCTTCTTGCCGTATAAATTTTGCTTCTGGTGTTAGCGATATGGGATCAGGAATGATACTTTTATTGTATCGATCACCATCGTATGCATCGCTTAGATGGGCGGTATGCTTTTCTTGATATTGAGACTTTCGATAAGCTTCAACGATACAGCTACGAATTATGCGGTATATCCAAGTTCTAAGCATACACTGAAACTTAAAATTGTTCAAATGCTTGTCAATTCGTATCATAACCTGTTGAGCAATGTCTTCTCGCTGTTCTTCTGAGATGTTCTTTGCTCGCGTATAGACGAGTTTTTGTACATATTCCAAACAATCACGCCAGTGTTGTGACTCACGATCATCGAGCATTTCCCAAACCAGCGATCTATCATCCACTTTAGGCCACGAATTGTAGAGGCTCTCATTTGACATTTGTGCTGTCTCCTTGTCTATCAGCAACTTCGTCGATTGCATAACTACCGAGCAACAGATGCAAAGATATCATTTCCCACATCCATCGAACTCCCTTCTGCGGCAAGAACAACCACACAAAGCGAACATACAATAGATGCGCTAATTAGGTTAAGTATCGACAACAGCACAAATAGCTAGAAGCTCTCCCTCTTCAGCTTTATATGTATATAGACGGTTGCTAACTGTACTGATAAAGGCTTTTTTACGCAAAATAAAGAGCAAGTATAAAAATACAAAAAATCTACAGTAATGTATAAGACATATAAATCATGTATAAGACAGGAGACATATAAGGCAAAAGACTACTTATTGACACCTGATAAGAGTCTGATAACTCACCTTCTCTTCCGTGCTATAATGGTCAACGGAAGTCACATATGTTGGTTGTTCGAC
>CAXUGH010000519.1:0-2349 GCA_964250365.1 uncultured Ktedonobacteraceae bacterium | reverse complement strand
TGTTATTTGTCAAAGGCTTCGATGCCGGTCAACCAATTGTGTACCTCAGCACGGATGCTGGTCAACCCCTGACAGCCGTGCTGGAGCGTGCAACCTACGTTCCTGCATTGGACAAGGCCGCGTTCAATGGTGGAGATGACTTCCTCGGTTCCGCTCGTGAGCGACTTTTCGCTTTCGTCAACGGACAGACAGGTGCCAACAATCCACAGGCACAGGGATTTGTCCATCTAGTCAAGGATGGTCACGCGAGCGAGGATGCCTCAGCTGACAACGCCGCCCTGATCAATGCCTTACGTAATGGTGGCGACCTGCTCAACGTGTTCGGTGATTTTCCGACTCTTGCCGACCCACGCCATGCCGATGCATACAGCCCATTGTGGGATGCCCAGCTTGGCGAGTGGAGCCAGAAGGCTATCAAAGAGGGATACGACAAACGCCAGATTGATGAGAACGTCGTCTTCAACCTTGCGGCAACCCGTCCAGACCTGCTAACGGGTCCTGGTGGTGCGCCTTACGGCTCTGTTGGTATCGACATAAACTGCTCGGTTATTGGCTACACGGTCAAGGCACCAACCGCCAACCTTGCTACGCCAGTGCCGAACTCCCAGTTCCCACCTCGATAGAAGTTTTTGTCAGCGTTACCCAAACTTCATAAAGGGCTGTCGCCCTTTATGAAGTTTGGGTAACGCAGAAATGCATTATGAGGTGCATGTGGTTGTAGCGCATCCGACATATAGAGATATGTCTCACCACCCAATAGTAGTCGCTAATGATGAACAATCGAATGTACTTACGTATCTTTATGAGCAGTTTCATCATAAGGTATACACGCATGCCTATCGCTTGCTTACTCATCCACAGGATGCGGAAGATGTAACGCAGGAGGTGTTTCTTCGCGCTCATAAAAAATGGCATACGCTCTATGACCAGAACAATTTGTTGCCCTGGCTCTATCTCGTCGCCACAAATCTCAGTATCGACCTCTTGCGGCTACGTCTTCGTATCTCTTCATATATCTCTGTCAATGATTATTTTGAATGCGATGATGAAACTTCTCCTCATCCATTGAACGTATCGTTTGTAGACAAAATATACGGCTCTGAGCGATGCATTACCAGCGTAGCAGAACGGGAGCATATTGCGCTCGCTCTTGCCCAGATGCCGAAACGCTACGCTCATGTGCTACTCTTGAGTACGGCACTTGATATTCCATATCAAGAAATCGCGGTCAAGCTCAGTGTTTCACCTGCAGCGGCGGCGGTATGCATTACACGAGCGAAAAAGAGGTTTACGCAGGAGTATTACCACATTCTCGCACAAGAAGATGAGTTTGAGAGGAGAGAGAGGACATGACAACGACACTACAGGTGAATGACTCATTTCCAGATTTTGAATTGCCTGACTCACGCGGTATGCCAATTCGCCTTTCAACATTAACAAAGCCGAGTTTGTTCGATGAGAAAGTTGGCTTTCATGATGGTTATCCGCTCATTTTGCTCTTTATGCGCGGCTTTTTTTGCCCACGCGATCAGGAACAATTGCGACAACTGGTACAGTTTCAACACGAACTCGCGGTCAACTATGGCAAGCTGGTTGCTGTTGGTGTAGACTCACCACTAGTACATGCCGCATTTCGCGCTGGCCTCAATGCACAATGGCCTTTTCTATCCGACGAGCAGCGCACAATCGTCAAACAACTCAACATTCTCGACGAGACCGAGGGCGAGTACGCCTATCGCCCACAGCCGTATACGTTCGTGCTACGACCCGACCTGAGCATTCACGCCATCTACAACGGCTGGTTCTTTGTCGGACGACCCACACTTGAAGAACTGCGCCACGATTTACGTGCTATTATGCAGCAACGCGCGGACTACACCTACGAAGCGTATGCTGCACCTGAAGTCACACGAGTACGCATTCCGCAGCAGACGTGGGAGCATGGTGCGCCACCGCTTGGTGAAAGTGGTCTCCCCGTTGCTCAAGGTCGGGTACTCTGGTTCGACAGCAATGCTGGCAACGGTATAATCGTGTGCGAGGGTTCGGACGAAGAGGTATTCTTCAACTTTACCGCCATTCCAGGTCAAGGATACCGCACCATCAAGGGGGGTACTCCGGTGCGGTTTGAGGTCGTGGAGAATGCGTCCGGTAATACAGCACGCAATATTCAGCGTTAAAAGGTGATTTGAAAACCGGAGTGCCTACGAGGGTATCCTACAATACGACAAGCCTGTGGGCTACGCCCACAGGCTTGTCGTATTGTAGGATACCCTCACCCATATACCATTGAGGCGGTAAGAACGTGTAAAATAGAGGGTAGTTCTCCGAAATTACCGCTACTTACTATCG
>CAXUGH010000518.1:0-2369 GCA_964250365.1 uncultured Ktedonobacteraceae bacterium | reverse complement strand
CCGAGCGTGTTGGGATTGGTCATCATAATCGCCGCGACATTCGCGCCGTTTGTCTCTAGCAGCAGCTTCAGATGCTCCATGTCGATGCCGCCCGTTTGCGCGTCACTCTTGACCTCGACCGCTTTGTAGTCGGCAAGCGTTGCACTCGCGGGATTGGTACCATGCGCGTTATCGGGAATCAAGACAAGGTTGCGATGCCCTTCACCCCTGCTCTGGTGATGCGCCTTAATGAGCATGAGGCCAGTCAATTCGCCGTGTGCGCCAGCGGAAGGTTGCAGTGTGACACGCGTCATACCCGATATTTCCGCCAGATATTGCTCTAGCTCATACATCAGTTGAATAGCACCCTGCACCGTGCTTTCGGGTTGCAGAGGATGAATGTGTGCGAAGCCAGGGAGTACCGCCATATCCTCGTTCAGCTTGGGATTGTACTTCATCGTGCAGGAGCCAAGCGGGTAGAAGCCCGTGTCAACGCTAAAATTGCGCTGCGACAGATGCGTATAGTGGCGCACCACCTCGATTTCGCTCACCTCTGGCAACGGTGCGGGCGTCTCGCGTAACAAACCAGCAGGAATCATTTCGTCTAGCGACTCAGTAGGAACATCCATTGCTGGTAGTGTGGCGGCGCGGCGTCCCGTTGCCCCTTTTTCAAAAATCAAGCTCTCTACGCTCATGCGTGTACCCTCTCAACTTCCTTAGACACCGACACAGCAACCTCTCGTAGCACAGTGATCAGCGCATCAATATCTTCTCTTGTACGCGTCTCCGTGACACAGAACAACATGTAGTTCTCCATATTGGCGTAGTCGGCTCCTAGTGGATAACCACCGATAATACCAGCTTGCTCAAAATGCTGTTGTAGCTGGATTGCGCTAACAGGTAGCTTCACCACGAACTCATCATAGAATGGACTCGTGAAGGCCGCCTCAAAGCCAGGGAGAGCGGTAATCTGGTGAAATGCGTAGTGTGCTTTTTGCAGACATAGCTCGCCAAGTTCGCGGAAGCCTTGTTTACCGAGGACCGCCATGTAGATGGTTGCGCCAACTGCTAACAACGATTGATTGGTACAGATATTCGAGGTGGCGCGTTCGCGGCGAATGTGCTGTTCGCGTGTCTGTAACGTTAGCACATAGCCAGTCTGTTTCTTTTCGCCCTCTTCGATGGTCTGTCCGACAAGTCGCCCTGGCAATAAGCGCATGAATTTCTGTTTTGCCGCCATAAAGCCGAGGGCAGGGGCACCGTAGCTCATCGTGTTACCAAAGCTCATGAGTTCGCCAACAGCGATATCAGCACCATATTCGCCAGGAGCAGCAAGAATACCGAGCGAAGCAGGTTCAGTAATAGTTGTCACGAACAATGCCTTGCCCTTGTGTGCAACACGTTCGATGGCACGAACATCCTCAACGCAGCCAAAGAAGTTTGGTTGCTGCACAATCACAGCCGCCGTTGTTGCACTTACTGCTGCGTCAAAAGCCTCGATTGGCGTTACCCCGTTTTGTGTAGGCACCTCTTTAATCTGGAAGCCACGCGCGAAGGCGTAGGTATGTAGGACACGGCGATACTGCGGATCGACGCCCTCCGAAATCACGACCTCACCGCGCCCACCGGGGCCGAGTGCCATCAGGACTGCTTCGACCAGTGCCGTCGAGCCATCGTAGAGTGAGGCATTGGCGATATCGAGACCCGTGATTTGACACACCATCGTCTGAAATTCGTAGATTGCCTGTAACATACCCTGACTGACCTCGGCCTGATAGGGCGTGTACGAGGTCACGAACTCCGAGCGGCGTTGCAGGTGGGGCACCACGCTTGGAATAACATGATCGTAGGTTCCTGCGCCAAGAAACGAGATAGTTGTGTCGATACTCTTATTTTTCGCCGCCATGCGTGTAAGCAAGCGTTTCAGGTCGGGTTCCGCCATTGCCTGTGGCAGGTCGAGCGGACGCTCCAGCCGCACATGCTCTGGCACCGTCGTCAACAGGTCTTCCATGCTAGAGAGGCCGAGCCGCTCCAACATCGCCTGCTGCTCTTCGGGCGTATTTGGTACATAATGCATAAAAAAGCTCCCCTTCGAGAATCGTTGTCTAGCCAAGCCCCTATTTCGTCGGATAACGTTTTACGAATGTACAAGGGGAGTCGCCACGACAATATAAAGACACATAGTTCTGCCAGATATGTACAAGAGAACTATGTTACTTATCTTGAATGTAGACATTTTTATTATATCTCATTGAGGGGTTAAACATCCAAAAACAGGGGGTGTTGGGAACGGACGGACGCTGGTAGTAGTCTCCCCATCTTCATGTGACGATATTTTCGTAGGGACCAGATTTATCGCGTCCGTCTGCTCAATTTATTGAGCGAGATTC
>CAXUGH010000517.1:0-2376 GCA_964250365.1 uncultured Ktedonobacteraceae bacterium | reverse complement strand
AGCGGCTTGGAACATAGGAAAATTGACCATATAGATTTTTCCCCCTTTGCCGAAATACACAGTAGGAGATGTTTATGTGTAGGTGTAAGTTGGAGGAGGCACCTTTTATGTCTTATTCAGAGTATCTACAGTGGAAAGAAACTCCGCTACAGGCTGAGCCGTATCTATCAATCATTGTCCCCGCATATAACGAGTCTGATCGCATCATTCCCACCATCGGTGCTATCGCATCGCATATGTCCGAGCAGGGCTATGCGTGGGAACTGATCGTTGTCGATGATGGCTCGAAGGACGAGACCGCCGACCTTGTTGAGGAACTCGACATGGTGAACCTGCGCTTACTACGCGCACTCCAAAACGGCGGCAAGGGCAGCGCGGTGCAGCGTGGCATGCTTGCCGCTCGCGGACAATACATGCTCTTCGCCGATGCCGATAATTCTTCACCAGTGGAAGAGGTTGGAAAACTACTCGAAAAACTAGAGTCGGCTCAATTCGATGTCGCCGTTGGCTCACGCGCCGCAGCAGGTGCCCAGGAAGCCTCGCGCTCACTACCACGTCGCATTCTCAGCGGCGGGCTACGTGCGCTAGTACGCCACGTATTCCGCTTTCATGTGCGCGATACCCAATGCGGCTTCAAAATGTACACCCGTGAGACCGCGCAACGCTTGCATGCCGCGCAAACCATCATGGGCTTCTCGTTTGACCTCGAAGTGCTATACCTCGCCTCGAAGCTTGGCTACAAAATTGCCGAGGTTCCCATCAACTGGATCAACTCCCCCGGCTCGAAGGTTGACTCACGTAAAGAGGTGCTGCGTTTCCTGCGTGACCTGCTCAAAGTGAAGTTGAACGATGTGAAAGGTGTGTATGCGAATGCGTAAATTGAAAATCGCCGTTGTGACGACCTATCCTCCGAGTAAGGGTAGTTTGAACGAGTACGCCTATCACTTTGTGTGTGCCTTGCGCGAAAAAAACGAGGTAAGCGAAATTATTCTCCTCACCGACGAACTCCCGAATGAGAAGTGCTACCCAACTTTGCATGAGAGGAGTACAGTGCCGATTCGCATTGTCCCCTGCTGGCGTTTTAATGCGTGGAATAACCCGTTACGTATTTTGACGGCCCTCAAGGTCTACCGACCGGACGTGGTGCTATTCAATCTCCAGTTTGCGACCTTTGGCGATAAGAAGATTCCCGCTACGCTCGGATTGCTCACGCCTATGCTCTCACGTCTATCTGGCACAAAGACCGTCGCGCTCATGCACAATCTGATGGATACCATCAACCTCAAAAGTGCTGGCTTTGGTAGCAAGATGGAAATAATTATGCGTTTCTTCGGCTCAATCGTGACACGCCTGATTTTGAAAAGTGACCTCGTGGCTGTGACCATTCCAAAGTATGTCGAGTTGTTAGCGCGTAAATACGGTGTACACAACGTTTTGCTGATGCCTCATGGCGCGTTTGAGCAGGCTCCCCGGCTCTCCTCAACTACAGAGGAGTCGAGCGTGCAGAGCATTATGACCTTCGGCAAATTCGGTACCTACAAACGCGTCGAGCCGCTCGTCGAAGCTTTCAAGATGTTACAGGCGAATTCGCGCCCGAACCTCGAACTGGTTATCGCGGGCACCGATAGCCCTAATGCTCCGGGCTATCTTGACGATATTAAAGAGAAGTACAAGAATGTGCAAGGGCTACACTTCACTGGCTATGTGCCAGAGGAAGAAGTGTCACACATCTTTCATCGCGCTACCGTCGTCGCGTTCCCCTATGAAAGCACAACCGGTAGTTCAGGTGTGCTGCATCAAGCGGGCGAGTACGGCAAAGCAGTCGTGCTACCCCACATTGGCGATTTCGCCGAGGTGATTGCCGAAGAGGGCTATACCGGCAAATTCTTTGAGCCAGGCAGTATATCCAGTCTTGTGCAGGCTATCGGCTCGTTGCTGGATAACTCAGAAGAGCGCAATACCATCGGAAAACAAAACTATGTCGCTGCTCATGGCCTACCCATTGATGAAGTCGTAGATTGGTATCTCATTCACTTTCAATTCTTGCTCACTCAGCCTTCCGCATAAGAGAGGAATTCGACTCATGAATATGAAAACATTTGTCACAAACGATATCGTTGTCATCAAATTAGCGGGCCGTTTCGATGCCTATCAAGCTCCCCAGCTAGAGAAGTGTTTTCAAGCTGTCTATAGCGGTGAACTTACAGATAGCACAACGCCTAAGATCGTCGTTGATATGACTCTTGTAAACTTCATCGACTCTACCGCTCTCGCCACTCTTATAAAGGTCATGAAGCAGTGCCATGAGCAGAACGGCGACATCGTTCTGTGCAACCTGCTGAAACCAGTTCGCATCATTCTTGAACTCACACGTTT
>CAXUGH010000516.1:0-2376 GCA_964250365.1 uncultured Ktedonobacteraceae bacterium | reverse complement strand
GGGATGAGTAGCCGCTAGCGGCTACTCATCCCTCTGCGTTCGTGACTCCTGGCAATTTATTTTTTCTTCAACAAAGATGATAGAGCATACACAATAAAAGCTATACACAGAAAGGGAAAAATAAATCCAAATTCTGACATGTGCAAACTTGACAAAATAATTCCACCTACAACGACAATAACAAAATACACTATAATCAGACGAATGACTAAACGAATGAATCTTTCAAAAGTTTCGCTCATGACTTTCTTCTTTCAGATAAAATAGGACAATACCTGCATTGCCCTTACATAGCATACACCATTTTTGTTAGAATGCTACACCTTCATTTTGAATATATCTAACAGATAATATAAAAAGCGGAGTAAATGTACGTGATTTTGTAACACGTACATTTACTCCGGTCAATCGCTTAATTTGTCTTACTTACCGATCTCTACCCCTTCATCAATCTCCTCAACACCGTCGGAAGGATACCACCATTCTCATAATACGTCACATCAATTGGGCTATCCAGGCGTGCGATTGTTGAGAAGGTGAAGGTTGAGCCGTCTTCGCGTGTGGCTTTGACGGTGACTTCCTGGCGCGGCTTCAAGCCTTGCTCGATACCTTCGATGTCGTAGGTCTCGTGACCTGTGAGGCCGAGCGATTCTTTGCTCTCGCCCTGTTTGAATTGTAGGGGGAGAATGCCCATGCCGACGAGGTTGCTACGATGGATGCGCTCGAAGCTTTCGGCGATGGCGGCACGTACTCCTAGCAGCAACGGTCCCTTCGCAGCCCAGTCGCGGGAGCTACCAGAACCATACTCCTTACCCGCAATCACGATTAGTGGCACTCCATCTTGCTGATACTGTACCGAGGCATCATAGATGGTTGTCTGGTTGCCGTTGGGCAGGTGAACCGTGTAGTAGCCTTCCTTGTCGGTCAGCTTGTTGTGGAGACGGATATTGCCGAAGGTGCCACGTACCATGACCTCGTGATTGCCGCGACGCGCTCCATACGTGTTGAAGTCGCGCTTCTCCACGCCATGTTCGAGCAGGTATTTACCGGCAGGGCTATTGGGCGAGAAGTTGCCCGCTGGGGAGATGTGGTCGGTGGTAATCGAGTCATCAACCATTACCAGCACACGCGCCCCATGAATATCCTTCACAGGCTCGATTTTGTCCGAGATGTCCTGGAAGAAGGGCGGCTCCTGCACGTAGGTCGAATTGCGGTCCCACTCGAACAACGCGCCCGTCGAGTTCGAGAGTGCTTGCCAGTGTTCGTCGCCATCAAAAACATGTCCATAGCTATGCTCGAACATCTCTGGCGAGAGCGAGCTAGCGACGACATCGCGTACCTCTTCCTGTGAAGGCCATAGGTCTTTCAGATAGACGCTATCGCCGTTGATATCGGTACCAACGGGGTCTTTGGTCAAGTCGATATCGACGGTACCTGCTAGCGCATACGCGACCACGAGCGGCGGCGATGCCAGGAAACTTGCACGTACCTGTGGGTGAATACGTCCCTCGAAGTTGCGGTTGCCGCTCAGGACTGCCGCTACTACAAGATCGTTGTCCTGCACGGCCTCGGCGACTGGCTCTGATAGAGGGCCGCTATTACCGATGCAGGACGTACAACCATAACCAACCAAGTGAAAGCGCAGAGCTTCGAGGTACGAGAGAAGTTCAGCATTTTTAAGGTAATCGATAACGGCACGTGAGCCGGGGGCGAGGCTTGTCTTGACCGTTGGTTTGACGGAGAGGCCGCGCTCGACGGCGTGTTTTGCGACGAGGCCAGCAGCTACCATTACAGAGGGATTCGAGGTGTTGGTGCAACTGGTGATTGCGGCGATGGCGACGGAGCCGTTCGTCATATGCGACTGGGTGCCGTTCATCTCGACGAGAACCTGTTTGCCCTGCCCGTTGTGACCATTCCCGTTTTGTGCAGTCGCAGCCACTTTTTTGTCATCCTCATTCTGTGCAACAGGGTCGGGCTTCGCATTTATATCGCCCTCACCGAGATAGCGGTTGACATCATCCTCCGTTGTAGCATTTTCTTCGGCCTCTTGGAAGCGGTCGGCGTAGGCGGCGCGGAAGACCTCGCTCAAGTTCTGCATAGGTACGCGATCCTGTGGGCGTCGTGGACCGGCAAGACTTGGCTCGATTGAGGCAAGGTCGAGTTCGAGCAGGTCGTCAAACAGCGGCTCCGTCGAGTCGTCGGTGCGGAAGAGACTTTGCGCCTTTGTGTAATGCTCAACCAGTTCAACCAGCTTCGCATCGCGTCCTGTATCACGCAGGTAGCGCAAAGTCTCGGCATCGACGGGAAAAAGCGTTGCAGTCGCGCCAAACTCTGGCGACATATTGGCGATGGTAGCGCGGTCCGCAAGTGGCAAAC
>CAXUGH010000515.1:0-2381 GCA_964250365.1 uncultured Ktedonobacteraceae bacterium | reverse complement strand
CTACATGTTTCCCTTCGCTAGGTGTAGGGGAGACCCTTGCGGTCTCCCTGCATTCCTGCCTTCACACGAAAGAACACGATTATGGTAGAAGAATATAGGGAGACCACAAGGGTCTCCCCTACACGTTTCCCTTCGCTAGGTGTAGGGGAGACTCTTGCGGTCTCCCTGCTCAGTTTTGGACAACGATTGCAACGAGAGCGCGAAATTCATCAATGGACACAGGGGCAATTAGCCGAACATATTGGAGGATCGGTTCCCAGTATAAATCGATGGGAGCATGACAGAGCAACTCCTCACACCTATATGCTCGAACAACTTACCAGGGTTTTTGGTAGACCACCTGAACGCTGGGGTACCAACAAATGGTGGAGCGTTCCCTATCCACGCAACCAGTACTTCACAGGACGTGAGCAGGTGATTCAGCGTTTGCAGAAGGCTCTTATCTCTGATAGAAATGGAGACTCGCACAAAATACTTGCAATGAGCGGACTAGGTGGAATTGGGAAGACACAAACGGCAATAGAATTTGCATATCGTTTTGCTAATGAGTACGATGCTGTTCTATGGGTACATGCCGACTCTCGTGAAACCATCAACGCTGATTTCGCTAAGCTCGTCAAGACGCTTCATCTGCCAGAGGGGGAGAAACTGAACCAGTTTCAGGGCATCGAAGTAGTCAAAGACTGGCTGCTAAACCATGATAACTGGCTACTGATCTTTGATAATGCCGACAATGCGTCAATGGTCTTTCATGTACTGCCTCGTCGATATCGTGGTGCTGTCCTCTTAACAACACGATACCAGGATGCAGAGCCACATATAAAATTTATCGAAATGGAGAAAATGAGCCAGTCGGAAGGCGTTACATTTTTACTGCAACGCATCTCTACCGAGGAAAAAGCAGATGACGAGGAGAACCTGTCTGTTCCTGAAAGAACTGCGCTCTATGCGTTGCGGGAAGCGATGGATGGGCTACCGTTAGCATTGGATCAGGCGGGAGCGTACATCAAAACGGCTCGATGTAGTTTCCGCGAATACATGGATATCTATCGGAAACATCGTAAGATTCTGCTTGTGGAACGCGGAACATATACTTCAGAACACCCAGAAACAGTAACAACAACCTGGAACCTCTCGTTTCAACGCATTGAACGAGGAAATTCTGCCGCCGCTGAACTACTACGGCTTTGTGCCTTTCTTGCCCCTGACAACATTCCTGAAAAGCTCATTGACTGGGGAGCAACGCATTGCACATTACCGCTCCAGAAATTGGTGGACTCCGACAAATCACTGAAAGATGCTATTCGGGTGCTATGTTCCTACTCGCTGATACAACGGAACGCAACAACACAGACGCTCGTGATTCATCGTCTGGTGCAAGCAGTCCTCATAGATACCATGACGGTAGAAGCCAGAAGAGAGTGGAAAGTGCGGGTTATACGCATACTGAACGACGCTTTTCCAGAGGCACCTTTCCAAAATTGGGAACGATGTGGACAATTAGTGTCACATGTGCAAGCATGCACAGTTGAAATAGACCAAGAACCGCCATCGACACAATTGGAAGCTGCAAATCTATTTCATAAGACTGGTATCTATCTGCGCGAACAAGGCCAGTATCAAGAGGCGGAATCCTTGATACTCCTCACAATCTCGATATACAAACAGTACCTCAGTGCGGATGACCTTGCCATAGCAACAAGTTTGAGTAATCTTGCGGGTCTCTACTTTTATCAGGATAGATATCACCAAGCCACTGCTCTAATAGAGAATGCCCTTGCAATTCGCAAGCACCGCCTAGGAGCAGAACATCCCGAAACATTGGAGAGCCTGAAACACTTGGCTCTCCTCTACATGAGACAGGAACGATACGAACAAGCAGAACCTCTGTTCATCCAATCGCTCTCGATCAGTAAGCGAGACAATGACAATGAAAGCCCTGGCACAGCAAACAAAATGAGCAATTTAGCTCTCTTGTATGAAGAGCAAGAGAGGTATGCAGAAGCAGAAATGCTCTTCAAAAAAGCATTCTCAATCAATAAACGCCACCTGGGGGCAGAACACTTTGAAACAGCCAGGACAATGGAGAATCTCGCTTTTCTTTATTTGAAGCAAGGGCGATACAAACGGGCAGAAACTTTATTGTATCGGGCATTATCTATGCATACACATTATTCAGGGCTAGAGAGTCCTGATAGTGCCTATCCACTGTATGGATTAGCAGAACTGTACCGGATGCAAAAGCACTATGAGCAGTCAGAACTCTTGCATCTGAAAGCTCTCTCCATTCGCAAGCACTGTTTGGGTGAAAAACATCTTGACACCTCTGAAGCACTACAAGGATTAGCGGACCTCTACCGAGAATGGGGAAGGTATGAGGA
>CAXUGH010000514.1:0-2399 GCA_964250365.1 uncultured Ktedonobacteraceae bacterium | reverse complement strand
CGCTTATGGCCTTCATGCGGTCTATGTCTAGCTACAGAATGCTTCTTCTATAGGAGAAAAGGAATAGAGAAAGATGCTCTACCTCCCTACCTTACGCTATTATGATCGCGGTCGATAGGTGATACGCCCTCGCGTCAGGTCATAGGGGGACAGCACGACCCGCACCTTGTCACCTGGCACTATACGAATAAAGTTCATGCGCATTTTTCCTGAGAGGATTGCCAGAACTTCATGTTCCTCGTCAATTTGAACTTTAAACATAGCATTGGGGAGGGCTTCAACCACTTTACCCTCTACCTCGATCTCATCCTTCTTTGCCATAGCATCCTTTCCCTGAAAATGGGGTCAATAGAAAGTACAAAAGGGCAGCAGTTGACACTGCTGCTGCCAACTATGAATTATAACATAGTTTTTGTGAGAAGTCGAGAGGGAAAATTTATACATATATATCTTTTCTCTACACGCTTCTTGGGCGCAATGAATTGCTGCCCCTACCGTGTCAGAATATCGGCGTCACCTTCGGTGATAGCGACTGTATGTTCAAAGTGCGCTGCATAGGTTTTATCTGCCGAGATGACAGTCCAATCGTCATCGAGCACTTGTGTCTTCTTCGCTCCTGCGATAACCATTGGCTCGATTGCAATCACCATCCCTGGTTTGAGAACAGTGTTAGGATAGCCTGCCTCGACGTAATTCAGCACCTGTGGATCTTCGTGCATACTACGACCTACGCCGTGCCCACCATAGTTGCGCACAACTGAGAACCCTGCTGCCTCTACAAATTGCTGCACCGCTCGCCCAATATCATTCAAACGGTTTCCTGCACGAGCAGCCGCGATGCCTCGATAGAGCGCGTCTTCCGTCACCTTGAGCAGACGCTGCACTTCGGGAGACACCTTCCCGACAGGAACCGTGATCGCTGAGTCAGCATGCCAACCATTGTAGTTTGCAGCAAAGTCAAGCGTGATGATGTCGCCCTCTTCTAACACGCGTTTACCTGGAATGCCGTGTACGACTTCTTCATTTACTGACGTACAAAGCGAAGCAGGATAACCGTGATAGCCCAATGCGCTAGATTTTGCTCCATACTGCTTCAGCAGCGAAGCTCCAAGCGCGTCAAGTTCTTGCGTCGTAGCACCAGGATGAACAGCATTACGCAACTCTACTAACATCTCCGCCACGATATGTCCGGTCGCCCGAATCTTCTCGCGCTCTTCTTTTGATTTTATGATTACCGCCATGATTTATTCTCTTAATTATGTTCGCCGTGATGTTGTACAGCATACACAAGGTCTCGCTGTACCTGCTCGATACCTTGGTTTCCATTCACCTCTGATAATTTGCCCTGTGGTCGGTAGTAGTCGAGTAGACGAATTGTCTCATTAAAAAAGATATCTAGCCGCCTCTGTACTGCTTCGCCCGTATCATCGCTCCGTTGGTACAGTTCGCTACCATCCTTATCACATATCCCAGGTACGCGCGGTGGATTGGTGTTTATGTTATACACATGCTGATGGGCACGACAAATGTATCTTCCCGAAAGCCTACTTAGCAGAACGTCGCGTGGGACATTCAGGTAGACAGCGACATCAATCTGTTTACCTCTTGCCTGTAATCCTTCATCTAGTGCGTGGGCCTGTGCTAGTGTGCGTGGAAAGCCGTCTAGCAGCACTCCTGGCGCACAGTCTGGTTCTCCAATGCGATCAAGAACCATTTTGACAGTAAGATCATCGGGCACAAGTTTCCCTTGATCTATGTATTCTTTCGCCTTACGGCCCAATTCAGACTCGGCCTTGATCGCATCACGGAACAGGTCCCCACTAGCAACATGAGGAATACCTAAAGCTTCGGCTAATCTATCAGCCTGTGTTCCCTTCCCCGACCCCTGCGCACCGAATAGGATTATGTTCACGTTATTTCTCCGTGGAATATCGTGGGAGCGCGTCATTGCACTCAGAAGCGATCCTCGCAAGTTGCCACAATGAAGGGTCTCCCAACGGAATGGTATATGAGCGTGAGGCGCGAACAGCCGCGCCTCCTCATTATGACAAGAAGCCAGAATAGTTTCGCATGACCATCTGAGCTTCGAGCTGGCGAATCGTGTCCAACACCACACCAACAGCGATGAGAATTGAAGCACTACCCAGCAATTGATCTGCGCCTACACGCGAGAGAAATGGCAGAATTGCGATAACGCCCAGGAACAAAGCTCCTGCTAGCGTCACACGGTTGAGAATAGCGTACAGATACCTGCTGGTGGGTTCACCAGGACGATAGCCTGGAATGAACGCCCCCTGCTTCTGCAAGCTTTCCGGTATGTTCTGCTGCTGCCACACTACATAGGCGTAGAAGTAAGTAAAGGCTACTACCAAAACAAAGTAGATAAGCCAGTACCACCA
>CAXUGH010000513.1:0-2405 GCA_964250365.1 uncultured Ktedonobacteraceae bacterium | reverse complement strand
TTGCCAATCTCCACATCGGGAACTTCGCGTTTGAGCGTCTCGATCAGTACACTCATGCCGAGTACTTTGCCCATTGTATCGAGGGCGGGCATGCGTGGGAGCAATACCTCTGGGTCGATGTTGAGGTTGCGTAGTTGAATGAGTTTGAGCTTCGTTTCTTTGACGAATGTAAGCAGAGCTTCGATTTCGCGTTCGCGGTCGATGATGCCGGGGAAGCAGAGCAGGTTAATCGAGCTATAGAGGCCGCTATCGCTGGCGCGTTTGAGTGCTTCTTTGACATCCTCAAAGGTGTAGCCGATGGGACGGTAGTAGGCGGTGTAGGTTTCGGGGTGTCCTGAGATGGTACTGGTACGAATGGTGTCGAGGCCAGCGTCATAGAGCCGTTGTAGCCAGCGCGGATTGCTAGAGTTCGAGTTGATGTTGATAACGCCTTTGTCCGTGCGCTGACGAATGGCTTTGATTGCCTGCTCGATGCGCCGCCATTGCATCAGCGGCTCACCTTCACAGCCCTGTCCGAAGCTGACAATCGCGTCCTCGGCACTTTCCAGGTGCGGCACGGCGACTTCTACGATTTCATCAACGGTGGGAATGAAGGTCAAGCGATCCTGTGGCGAGATGAGTCCCTCGTCCTCCTCTTGTTTTGAGATGCAGCCGATACAGCGCGAATTGCAGCCGGGTGATACGGCAATCGCCATCTCCCAACGTCCAAAAAACAGGTTGCTAGCGGTGGGACAGGAGTAGTCGAGGGCGCAATGAGCATGTTGCTTGATAACGCGGTTATTAGGGTAGGTCGCTTGCTTAGCAAGTACTAGCTTCTCTAGTTTCTGACGTGGAAACGAGCGCGGAAGCCATTTGTGTGGGTCATCGGTCTTAACAGCGGCAAGATAGAGACGACCATCCATACCTGCAACGGCACTATAGCCAAAGAAGGGCAAAGGCTCGGCCTCTGGCACTTTCTCATAAGCTGGTAGCTGCGTGCGTGTGTAGCCAATTGGGAGCAAGGCTGCCAAAGCCCAGCCACGCGTGGAGGGTAGCACCTGCCGTTCGCCATTGCGCTTCTGACCAACGGCAAGACGTTCTGGCATCATCGAAAATGTCACGCCATCGGGGGCGCGTATGAGATCGGTAGCCTCTAACGGGCAACCTTCAAACGAGAGAGCTTGTAGACGAGTTTCTTCATGTATCTCCCCATCGGGAGTGCTATAAACGAGATATGGCGTTGGCATAGATATCCTTAAAAGTTTGCGTTACACTACTTAGTGTTGCATTGGTGGTGGTGTGGCTGGTATGCGCGGACTGGTCGGACGCTCCTCTCCCACGACTTCATCATCAAAAAAACGGGGAAAGCTGCCAGTTGTCTGCGCTTGTGTCTGTGTTGCAACGCGCTGTACGAGTTCGTGTGTATCTTCATAGACAAAACTGAGCAGAATGTGTTCGCCCTGCATCGTCTGGCACATATGGCGTACACGCGGCTGCTCTTCGTCCATCCAGGCGTTGACCATTGCTTCAAGGGCGGACATGCTGTCGCCACACTGTGTGCTATCAAAGCCTTTGAATTTATACATAAGCGTTCTCTTTCACTTTTCCTTATTTTCGCTGTGCTATGCTTATGCTACACGCATTGCTTTTTCCCGTAACCGTTGAAGGGTATTGTATCATTAGTGACTAGAGTTTACAACGGAACAGTTTTAAGATATCGTATTCTCACGCCGCCGCAAGCGGCGGCGTGGGGAAATATGGATTGTGGGGACACCCCACACCCCGCAAGGGGACAGTCGTCCCCTTGACCCCTGCTAAAAGAAAGAGACGTTCATGCAACAAGACTTCCCAATACTTGAGTTTGATAGCGAGAAAGAAGCTATCTATGGACCGCGACATCATATTAAAGCTTCTGATGTACCTCCTCATGCGGTTGCATGCTTCTTTCAAGATGTGATTAGTACACTGGTAGAGCGACATGAGGCACATGTTATCAAGCATCTCAATAGCGAGATTGGCAAGCATCCGGTGTATGAGATGACGATTGAGGGAAAACGGCTCGTTGTATTTCATCCCGGCGTGGGTGCGCCTCTCGCCGTAGCCTTTCTCGAAGAGATTATCGCGCTAGGCTGTACAAAGTTTATCGCCTGTGGTGGTGCTGGTGTGCTAGATGGTACGTTAGCTGTCGGGCACATCATTGTGCCTAATGCAGCGATTCGTGACGAAGGCACTTCATACCACTATTTGCCACCCGCACGCGAGGTTGCCGCAAGTCCCGAAGGTGTTGCTGTGCTTGAGAATGTATTGAAATCGCACAACTGCGAATATGTGGTAGGCAAGACGTGGACGACCGATGGGCTATACCGTGAAACGGCGAAGAAGGTGCAACGAAGGCGTGCTGAAGGGTCCATCACGGTTGACATGGA
>CAXUGH010000512.1:1242-2452 GCA_964250365.1 uncultured Ktedonobacteraceae bacterium | reverse complement strand
GATGCCTTTGCTTAAAGAGATTGTCAAACCACAAAAGGAGAAACTCATGAACGATTCATCAGTGTCGGGCCAAAGCATGCACGATCAATTTGTAGCCAGAGAAAACCCGCACGATGCACCGATGTCGAAAAAAACCATCAAAGCTGGCAATGCCATGATGACGAAGAACATTCTGCAGATGCCTGTACAGCCTTATCAAGACGGGAAGGCGGTATATCGCATCGCTGAAATACGAGGGCGTCAGAGTGGACAGATGCGACGAACGCCGCTTGCAGTCTTTCAACATGACAGCATGCGCTATCTCATCGCGCCTAGCAGGGGACGCGATTGGGTTCACAACCTTATCGTTGCTTGCGAATGTACTCTTGTGTCAAAGACGGAGCAAGAGCAGAGTAAGGCCACGCTTGTCCTCGATGACGACGCCATTGCTGCCGTTCACGCATACATGGCACAGCTACCAGATTGGTCACTCGCGCAGTTCCCGTTCAAAGCGGATGCTTCGCCAGAAGAGATGCAAGCGAAGAGCGAAGAGTTCGCAGTATTCCGTCTTTCGTAAAAGCTTCATTTATGATGTAACAGCGACGGGGTGGACGCTCACAGATTGCGAGCGTCCATCCTTTCTAATAAGAGGAATTTACTAGGAGAGGTGTTTTAGAGAAGAAGCCTACCAAGCAGGTGCCCAGACCCCAAATTCGTTGTTATCGAGGTCGCTAAATTGTGCCCACTTGCCCCAGGGTTGAGTGCTGGGCTCCTGAGTGAGCGTGACACCACGAGCCTTGAGCGTTGCACAGGTCTCCTCGATATTGTCGGTATGCAGAACATAGCCAGTCATACCTGTGCTGTTGCCGCCACTCTGTCCACGCAGGCCAAGTGTGATGTGAGTCTGTCCATTGGGCAGAGCAATTTCAATCCATCGCTCGGTCTCGCTCATGGGCTGGTCGTCAATCTTCTCAAAGCCGAGTTTGTTAACGTAAAAATCGAGTGCCTTGTCCTGATCGCTAACCCCTACCGCGATAGTGCCGATTTTCGTGAACATGTTTCCTTATCCTTTCTTCTGATCGCCAGTGATCGGTCTACAAGTACAAGTTTCAGTAAACACAATAAACTTAACTCGTCTCGGTCTAAAATTTAGACGTATCGAATGAACCAAAGGCAAATCTTTTACACCTGATTGTGTTCACGTAACTATTCTACTCCACCTCCTCAAAAG
>CAXUGH010000512.1:0-1142 GCA_964250365.1 uncultured Ktedonobacteraceae bacterium | reverse complement strand
CCTCTTTCACAAGACATAGTACGTCGCTTACATGGCGATTTTCGTGTGTTGTTCACATATAACAGCAACGCCATTGAGGGGAATACATTGACGCTGGCAGAGACGCAAATGGTGCTGGAGTATGGTGTAACCGTCGAAGGACATCCTTTACGCGAATATCTCGAAACAACCAACCATGCCGAGGCATTCGACTTTCTGGACACGCTTGTTGCAACTTCGATATCGCTTGAGACGGTGTTGAAGATACACAGTCTGGTCATGGACAAAATTAACAAAGATGCTGGTCAATTGCGTACCGTTCAAGTATATATACGAGGCTCAAACCACGTTCCGCCACCAGTACGCGATGTTGCCCTGTACATGATGCAATGGGTAAACTGGCTCACGAGCGACGACGCTTACCGCTACGAGCCGATAACTCGCGTAGCTATTGCTCATTCCAGCTTCGAGGCACTGCATCCCTTCACCGATGGCAATGGTCGCGTCGGACGCTTACTAATGAACCTACAACTAATACAAGACGGCTATCCACCCGCCCTTATTCTAAAAGAGTGGCGCACTCGCTACATCACAGCCCTTCAAACAGCGACTCGTGGTGACTATACAGACCTCGTAAACCTGATTGGTCTCGCAGTCGAGCATAGCCTTGATTTGTATTTGGAAGCGTGTGAGGCAAGTACAGCACAACAACTACCACTCAAAGAGCTAGCTCGACTCTATGGCCTCGATAACAACTATCTCGGTCAACTCGCTCGCCTCGGCAAAATTGAGGCCACTAAACGCGGCCCGTTTTGGTATGCTTCTCGTGAGGCAATTCAGCACTATTTGCGCGAGGTGCAGGAGCAACCGAAGGGAAGGAAGGCGAAGCACGATAAACGTCGAAAGTAGGGATTGATTTATCACGTCCGAAGCGTGCTCGCGCACGCCTCGGACGTGATAAATCAATCCCTACTTTTACCTCCCCAACAAGAACGCGAGCAGGCTGCTTGCAGCGGGGTTGGCGGCGTTGATGACGAATTGTGCAGCCACCGTTAGAATAACCAAAGCAGCGGCGGCGAAGGTGATCGAGGTGCCGAGGCCGAGGGGCGTGCGTAGGCGGTCTTGCTTGAGCGGAGCATCGAAGTACATGGACTTGATGATAC
>CAXUGH010000511.1:0-2454 GCA_964250365.1 uncultured Ktedonobacteraceae bacterium | reverse complement strand
GTGCGTAACGATGTGCGAGATGACGATTTCGCGCATGTTGTCGAATACTTTGTGCCGCCTACTGAGGACGAGAACGTATCGAGGTATGATGGAACAATGTCGCCAGGAGAATGGATTCAGCATACACTCAACAAATCCAGAAGAAGCGAGAAAAAGCATGAAAAGTTATGATTATGCTCATAGACAAGGAGTAAGACCTGTTTCGTGGGAGGAGTTTGCAACTTTATCGGCTCAGTTAGCGGAAATGTTACAGAAAGCCAGAGTAGAAGTGATTACCGGCATTGCAAGAGCTGGATTGCTTCCTGCAACGGTTGTTGCTTGCAGTCTACGGTGTGAACTCTATCCAGTACGTGTTACACGTCGCATCAATGATGAGGTTCGTTTTTCGTCTCCAATTTGGAAAGTACCTGTTTCACCAGAGGTAGCGGGCAAGGTAGTTGCTGTGATAGACGAGATAGCGGACACGGGAGAGACACTAGCTCTCGTAAGCAAGAGTGTGCAAGAATGTGGCGCGTCACGAGTTATCACAGCATCTCTAGTAGCTCATAGTTGGGCAAATCCTACACCAACTTTCTCTTGCCTCGTCACTGATGAACTCGTAATCTTTCCCTGGGATTCACAGGTCTTGATTGATGGTCATTGGCAACCTCATCCAGAAATTGTGGCAGCACTACAAGCACAAAACAAAAACTCTTAATAAATTTGATACAGCACTAAAGATATCTCTCAAAGCATTTTCTTGCTCTATCTGCGATATCATCAGCCGCCAGATAGCGTAACCACCACCATTCATTATCATATTTCTCTGCGCTCCGTTTACCAATCGCATTGGCAAAGCTAACAGCACCGTAGACAAGAGAGCGAAAGCGAATCGCATCAGGAAGTAAGTCTAATTCCATCGAGGTTAAGACGTGGTGTTGACAATAGCCATCAATAATTGCAGGAATACGTCTTGCATCTGTAACAAATGATGAGGTGCTGAGAAAAGGAATTTCACAGGAGACAAGTAGAAAGCCAACGTCAATTACAGCAGGTCCCAAACCAACACCATGCCAATCAATCAGTTTTACCTGTTCAAGAGAGGTACGAATAGCATTAGCAGGGTGACAATCGTTGTGGATAATTGTTACGGGAACATTCTCGCAATGATTAACTCTATGAATCGCATCAACAAGCATATCGTAATGCTTTTGTAGTGGCTCTGGAACCTCCTCGGCAACTTTAGAAAGCTCGGAAAGTGCGTAGGCAAGTTCTGGTGCTGGTAGCATTTCCGCTTTTGGTAGCTCAACATCTACCACACTTAAAGAATGTAGCGTACCTAACGTCTTGCCAAGTAAATGCAACGTTGAAGGAAAATAATCAACGGGAACACCTTCAACAAAGTGTGTCATTACGAGCAACGTATCCTCATATCTTACGAGAGCATCACCATTTACAGCGTATACCAATTGTTCAGCAGGGTAAGCCTGTTGCTCAAGAAACAAGAGGACATTAGCAAGATGCAATGCGCTTTCATCGTTTGTCGCAAATAGACGTAGTACCCAGCGTTGATTGCTTGTTATATCAAGCCGATATATGCGATTGCCATAATCACTATGTAAACGCTGCCACGTAACGAGATGTGCGTTGTAGAATTGCTTTAAGCAGGTGAATAAGAAGATTTCTTCATTCATGTATGCATCCCATTAAATCGTGGTAACTTACCTCGCGCAATGAATTGCGCTTCGGACGCGATAAATCTGGTCCCTACGAAAAATTGGTACATTATGATGTGTCGTATAATCATGGTAACACATAACAAGGAGAACATGTGGACACGCCACAGACAACAACGACACGCCGTTTTGCTCAACAAACTACCGCGAATGATGAACGACGCCTGAGGCTGGTGCAGTCAGCCTATCAATTGATCGCGGAGAAGGGAATGGCTGGGCTACGCATTCGTGAGGTTGCCGCTCGTGTTGGCCTCAATCATGCCACGTTATTGTACTATTTCCCCACGAAAGAGGCTCTGATTCATGGTGTTGTCTACTACTGTGCCGAGCAGTTCGATGTGCTAAAAGCTCCTGATGCGCCTACCCAAACAGATATTCCACGCGAACAGTTGCGCCAACGCTATATTGCCGATTTAGCCTATCAATTACGCAAAGCCCCCGAACTATTTCTTGTCCTCGACGAACTGCTGCTTTATGCTCGCCGCGACCCTGGCGCACGACAGGTGCTTACGCAAGCAGTCGCATTCTGGCAACAGTCGCTGGTGACATTGTTCGAGCGCGACATCGCGCAGGGTCGCTTCCGTTCCGACCTCGACGCCAAAAGTGCCGCGCTCATGGTTATCTCCTTCTGTCAAGGTATCAGCCTATTGTTGGTGGAAAATCCAGCCAGCATCGACGGTGTGATTGCTCAGTTCGAGCAGTGGTTTCTCTCAATCTCCATTTGAAGCGCGGAAAAAAG
>CAXUGH010000510.1:0-2455 GCA_964250365.1 uncultured Ktedonobacteraceae bacterium | reverse complement strand
ACGCTGGTGATAGTCTTTCGAGAGTGCCCTGAATACGACCTGTTCGACGGCTGGTGGAACCTGGACGCCGTGTTCGCTAAAAGGTGGCGGCGGCGCGGAGAGATGCTGTGTCACCAGTTCGATGTAGGAGCCGCGAAAGAGTTTCGTGCCGCAGAGCCATTCGTAGACAACGGCGGCAAGCGAGTATTGATCGCTGGCGGGACGCGCCTTGCCCTGGATTTGTTCGGGTGCCATGTACGACATTGTGCCGATGACAACATCCTCGGTCTGCTGGCTACGTGAGCTTTGCGAGACGAGCGCGATGCCAAAGTCGCTCAATAACACTTCGTTGTTGTGGCTTAATAGCATATTGCCGGGCTTCACGTCACGATGAATAAGCTTCTGGTCGTGGGCATATTGCAGGGCTGAGGCGACTTGCTTGGCATATGAGACGATGGTTGCCGAGGGTAAGCGAGTACCCTTTGGATGCCTCTGGCGAAGCGAACCATTGGGGGCATAGTCCATAACGAGAAAAGGCTTATTGTTCTCAACATCGAAGTCGAGAACGCGCACGATATGCGGATGTATCAGGTGGGCGATGGTGAGGGATTCGTTGCGGAACGCCTCGATGCCCTCCTCATCCAGCTCTGTATGAAGCAGTTTGATCGCGGCCTGAGTGTTTAGATAGACATGCGTCCCCAGATAGACATCCGCGAATCCGCCATGTCCCAGCAGACTGTTCAGACAATAATTGCCGACTTGTTGCCCTATGATATTGGTGCTATCACTCATAACGTGGACACTTTCCAGATACTATATCGGTATAAAAGATATTGTGCAGTTTATAAAAATGCTTCTATATAGTAAACGATGGAGAAAAAATATCGCTTCACATTGAAGAGGATTTGACAACAACGCAAGATGTACAATTTATACTGGCTCTAATATAGCTCAACACAACTGCTCAAAAGAACAGGAGTATTCTAGTCCTTTGGACAGTTTCCTCTCGGCAAAAAGATAATATGCTTGAAGGGTTGTGCTTTGTTCGGGAGATGCCTGTGTTGCGTTGTTTCCCTCTTCACCGGAATCCTCTGTATCAACTTTTCAAGGTCATATTGCGATGCGACTTACGCGAGCCAATTTTGAACAGGCACAAAAGCATCTACATCAGTTAGGTATTCATTGTAACGTTGTTCACTATACACGGTGCGATTCGATCTACTTCGATGATCCCAACGGCTATCAAATCGAATTGAGTACATACGAAATGCCATAAATGTATGCCCTCCACAAAGTCCTGCTACATACTCATGTGTGCATCAATACTCTGCTTGTATTATAACGTGCGGTCTCCCAATCAAGGACGTTGGCAAGGGCGGTCTTGAATTGCTGTAGAGCTGCTTCGCGTGTAGCTTCATCGGGCATCACAGTACTCCGCCAAACGAGCGAGATGCTCACAAGGTTTGGCACCTTTTCGCTGAGCGCAATGTAGCGTGCAATGGTGCCGGGGAAAAGATAGTCTCCACTTTGCCGTATCTGCTCTAGCTGACTGGTCAACGCTTCTTGTTGACCTGCACGAACCTGCACAGTGATAGAGGTTATAAATTGCGTATTCTCGCCCGACGAAATACGCCATCGGGGAATAGTTGTCCGCGAACGTCCAGAAGAACCGCGCTTGAATGCCTTTACGTCTTCCAGTGGAATCATAATCACATCAGCAGCACGAACAGCAGGAAGGCGTCCCTCAGTAACGTATTCATACGCTCTATTAGCTGAGACGCCCAATATCTTTGCTGCTTCTTTTATAGAAACATATCCAGGCATATCGGGGATATTAATATACTCATTCATAGGAGTAATCTATTCTTAATTTGCATTTAGTGATTAGAATATATCTTCACACCTTTCACAAATTGCAAAAAACATGTTATACTCATCATATCGGAGTATTGTTGACCGTTATGCAGTGATAGAATAGGGAGAATTATGAATAGTAAAGAGACAATGACGCTAGCAGAGATACGGGCGGCATGTAATATTACAGAGGAGATGGGCTTTGATGCTCCTTTTATCACATTCACATGGGATTATTGGCAGGTGATGCAGGCGCGTATGGTGCAGGGATTTACGCATTTTCAGCGTGCCGTTGAGAATCGTAGGCCGCAAGCGGCTGCGATGATTGCGTTGGAAATGCAGCAGATGATAGTGGATTTGCAAAAAGAGGTGTGTGCGTTGATCGAAACCTCCTCTGAGTGATGGTAGAAGAGATGTATTTTCGGAAGGGCAAACGAAGGTAGAGATGCTTACGCATTTCGCAAAAAAATATGGTACACTTGGAACTAGAAAGGAGCAAGCACTGTTTTTTCCCACGAATAGCGTACCCTGTATCCTCGTACTCTGTAGCGCAATTTCAACATGGATTTGGGCGTTCTCATTGAGTCCTTCCTACTGGCCTAAAGGAGCTACTGTATGTCGC
>CAXUGH010000509.1:0-2464 GCA_964250365.1 uncultured Ktedonobacteraceae bacterium | reverse complement strand
TTATCGTTTGTACAGTAGTTGCCTACAATGTTGCCATCTTGCCGTACTACGCCATCAAAGAAAAGGGGCAACTGTGCGTTGCGTTGGACGGTAAAGAGGAAGTGATGTGATACGTCTAATACGCCTGTAAATGGTCCGTCTGTGTTCAGACCCATAAAGTAGCCAGTGACACTACTGCCATTCTGAGAGACACCTGTTAGAGACATAGGAGTCGTCTGGTTAGCGACAATATTGTGAATCGTGCCACTATACTGATCGGTAAGAGTTGGCGTGACGCTTGATGTAGGCGTTGAGGCAGGATTATTTCCGACAATAGGCGAGATGTGTTGCTGTGGCGCACTTGCAGTGCCCGATTGCAGGGTACTTCTATAGTAGCCAATGCCCAGGACAACGCTCAAGACTACGGCGATTGCAAGGAATACAAGGAGTGCAACCTCCGTCCTACTCGTGAGGAATTTCTTTTGCGATGGCAACACAACCGGTTCAGTCGAACGCTCTTCACTTTGCTGTTTTTTTGACGCACTCGCGGCTTTATTAGATTTCAATGTATCGTCATCGCTCGACGATGTTACCGGCGTTTGTAGAGCTTGCCGAAATTCTTGTACTGAGGAAAAACGGGAATTCGCGTCAATAGCCATCGCACGATGAATTACACTGGCAATATGTTCAGGCAGAGATGGCACAATACTCTGTACAGGTTCGAGCGGGTCATCTCCACCACTTGCTATTTTTGTTGCACGCTGCAATGCATCGACAGGCACAATGCCCGTAAGCATGACATACATTGTTGCGCCAAGGCCGTAGACATCTGTACGCGCGTCTGTTCCTGTGCTGTACTGCTCTATAGCACCATAGCCGGGAGAGCAGTAGCGGACAGCATTCGTCGTGGCGTCGGAGATGTATTCTTTCGCAATACCGAAATCGACGAGTACGGATTGCTCAGTAGCGGTTGGCACGATAATGTTCGCGGGTTTGATATCGCGATGAATAATCGGCGGTTCCTGGCTATGCAGATAGATTACCGCATCCATAATTGGTGTAATGAGTGTCAATACTTGCGATAAGGGGAACTGCTCTTCGGGTTGTAGGTGTCGCAAGACCTCCAAATTAGGTCCTTCGACATAATCCATAAGCATAAAAGTATTTTCATCATTATTAGTAACAGTTCGCACATGAGGTAATGCTGGATGATTAAGCTTTTGTAAAACGTCGCGCTCGAAGAGAAACTTATTGCGTTCCATTTTATCGGGATTGATAAGTTCTTTTAGCGCATACTTCTTGTTATTATCCTGAGAGTCGCACACAAGATAGACGGCACTAAAGCCGCCTTTACCAAGTAAATCCTCTACGACAAAACGTTCTTGTATGACATCTCCCGCTGAGCGGAAGGGATATACATCCTGCATATTACACCTCTGTGTTGTGGGGGGAACCCAACATACTTAGCTAGCACTCTTTGCCATTCATTAAGAAATACGTATACAAGAAAATTTAGATTACCCTTACATAGTAGCCTCTGCCGTAAGACTCCTAAGGCTCTGTAATCCAATGAAATACATAGAGCGTAATCAGCTATAGCAAAATTATATATCGAGAGAGGGAAGATTGGCAATGCGTAACCTCAGAAAGTTTTCTGGTCTTTTTCTACTGTTTTGTATAACGCTCCTACTTGCAGCTTTTGGCATGCCTGCAACACGTACTCATGCCGAGAGTATGGCTTATATTCGCGTCATTCATGCTTCGCCGGATGTTGGCGTGGTCGATGTGTTCGTGGATGGCAACAAGCTGTTGAGTAGCTTTCAATTTGGCGTGGTCACGCCGTATGTACCCCTACCAGCAGGTGGGCATCATGTACAGATTGCGCTAATTGGCACAGGAGTTGGAGCAGCCGTTATCGCGCAATCAATTTCTGTGCAAGCAAACACTCCTTATACGGTTGCCGCTGTGGGTACAAAGGCGACAGGTTTCTCTCTCACGGTATTTACCGACAACAATATTGTTAGCAACAATGACGCGAAAGTACGCGTCTATCACCTGTCGCCTGGAACTGGGACGGTCAATGTCACGAACGGGTCTACCTCTGTTGCTGATGGCCTATCCTATCAAAATGCGAGCAGTTATGTAGATATTCCGGCTGGCTCATACACATTGAACGCAGTTATTCCAAATCAAACGGTATCAATTCCTGCGAATTTACAACCCTGGACGATTACCAGCGTCTTCGCGGTTGGTGAGGTCAATGGTGTGCCCAAGCTAACATTTGTCTCGACACAGGTAAAAGGCATACCTGGAATGCCTGGAACTGGTAGCGACCCTAATGCAACCAGCGACAATACACAGCCAATGCTGCCCTGGACATTAGGCGCACTCGTTCTACTAGTGCTTGCTGGCGGTTTCGTGACCCATCGCTATCTCATCAGGAACCGCATATAAAGAGAATACATCTAATAAACAACGGGCGACC
>CAXUGH010000508.1:0-2471 GCA_964250365.1 uncultured Ktedonobacteraceae bacterium | reverse complement strand
CTTTCGGTAGAGGTTCTTGCAGAATTTGTCTGGTACACTCAGAAGAACGAAACTTACTTCTGCTGAGAGCAACGAACAATCAAGAAAAAAGGAAAAGCCATGAATTTGCACACAGAAACGGCAACTAACACTGCTCAACTTGCAGGCTTCGAGGACGAGGTACATGCCATACTCAAGGACGGTAACGTGCCAGGGGCTGCTGTCATCCTCATCAAGGATGGTAAGGTGCTACTTTCTCAAGGCTTTGGTAAGCGCAACGTGAGCGAGAATCTGGACGTGACGCCGCGCACGCTTTTCCCTATTGGTTCATCAAGCAAGGCATTTACCACAGCGGCAATTGCAATGCTGGTGGAAGAGGGCAAACTGGAATGGGACAAGCCGATTAAGGATTATCTGCCCACCTTCAAGTTGTATGACCAGTTCGCGAGCGAGCGCATCACGGTACGTGATTTCTTGTGCCATCGCAGCGGACTACCACGCCACGAATTTATGTGGTATGGGTCGAGCATGACGCGCAAAGAGATGGTCGAGCGTTTAGCCTATCTTGAACCCAATGCTGATTTTCGCGCACGCTATCAGTATAACAATCTGATGTATGCAACGGCTGGCTATTTAATTGAGGTTGTGACTGGTCAGACTTGGGAAGATTTTGTTGCCACACGCATCTTCAAGCCGCTGGGCATGAGTACCAGTAACACCTCTGTAGAGGCATCGCAAAAAACTGGCGATTACGCACTTCCTTATGAAGAGAAAAAGGACAAGCTTGAGGAAGTTCCTTTCTACAACAACTTCCAGGCATTGGGTCCAGCAGGTAGCATTAGTACAAATCTGGAAGATGTGGAGCAGTGGCTCCGTTTCCAATTGAATGAGGGCAAACACGGAGAGACGCAACTGCTCGGTGCCGAGTATCTGACGGAGACTCATACTCCCCAGGTGGTTGTCCCGACGGGTCAAACGGTGCCACTGAGTAAGCACGCGGAAATCGTTAATAGCAATTACGGACTAGGCTGGGCTGTTGTTTCGTATCGTGGTCATCTTATGGTTGAGCATGGTGGCTCGATTGATGGCTTTATGGCTGAGGTCGTACTGTTACCCGACGAGCAGATAGCGGTAGCTGTCTTCACCAATCGCGGCGGTACTCTTGTACCCTATATTCTCGCCTTTACTGCCTGTGATCGCTTGCTGGGTACGGGAAAGACGGATTGGAACGCGAGCCTGCAGAAAGAATACGCGGACCTCAAAGCCCAGGCGGAACAGCAGTACGCGGAGATGCAGAAAGCCGAGCCAGCCATCTCCGGCACCTCCCCTTCACATTTCCTGGACGCCTATTGTGGACGGTACCAAAATCCTGGTTATGGCGTTGTGACCATCAGTCAGGTCGAGAATCGCTTGCAGTTTACCTATAATGATATTCCCTCATCTCTAACTCACGTCCACTATGACATCTTCGAGTTGAATCTTGAACGCTTTGATTTCAAGACACGAGTGTCATTTGTGACCGCCGAAAAAGGAGACATCGAGAGCTTGACCGTCAAATTAGAGCCGACGGTGAAAGCACTGGTTTTCACGCGTATAGCAGACAAAGAGGTGTAATATGCAACAGGAACCTAATCTTGTTCTCACGAATAGCGTAGCCGTTTCAACAAGGGGCGTAGCTGTTCTCACTGCTAACGGTTATGAAGTCTTAGAGGGGAGAGGCGAGTTCATGAATCGTAACTCGATCCTCTTGCTTCTTGGGCAGAGCATCTCGCTCATTGGCGATGGCTTCTATCTCTTAACTGTACAGGTGTGGCTACTGACGTATCTCACTGCATCCGCAGCAACGCCCACTGCAAAAGCAAATGCTGCCTTGACACTTGCATCAGTTACTACGATCATTCTTGGAGCGCAGTATCTCTCACAGTTTCTCATTCTTCCCTTTGCAGGCGTTTTCGTGGATCGCTGGAACCGCAAGACAGTGATGCTGGTGGCAAATCTTGTGCAGGTAGCTCTTGCTCTGCTACCATTAGCTGCATACCTTGGACCGAGAAATCTCTTCCTACCCACGCTCTATGTAACATTCTTCTTGCTTGTCATTGCTCAAGGCTTCTTCCTGTCTGCCGAACTTGGAGCAGTACAGGTCATCGTTTCCAAAAGACGTGCGCCACAGCTCATCTCCTTTTTTCAGACGCTCATTGCGTTGGGAACAGCAGTCGGTGCGCTCTTCTCAGGTGTCTTCTTCCTCAGCGCAGGACCGGTGTTTGCTATCGGCTTCAACGCGCTCTCCTTCCTGATCTCGGCTCTCTTTGTCGCCTTCATGCGTATTCCACGCGAGGCAGTACATCCCTATGCCTACCGAAAGACGATATCTGAGGCACAAAACAGTATTGGTGCAGGTCTCGGTGGTGTCCTCAAAGACCTCGGCATTGGTACGCGTTTCAGCCTCACATCGGCTATTATTCTCGGCTTGATTTTCATGCTGGTCGTTGTTC
>CAXUGH010000507.1:0-2505 GCA_964250365.1 uncultured Ktedonobacteraceae bacterium | reverse complement strand
CCCTACATCTTCGCCACCGCTACGTGTAGGGGAGACCCTTGCGGTCTCCCTGTACGATACCGAGATTATTTTGTTAAGGTTCATAATCGCACAACGGACACGATAAATAAGGGATGTAAAAATCTCTGTTCATGAAAGGTACGATATGATCCTTCCCAAAGAGCGCGACCCGCGCTTCATCACCATCCGCCGAGGTGGAACGCTTACGGATTCAGACCATCACCTTCTCGCATTGTGGGCGGCGGCGTGTGCGGAACACGTCCTGCACCTCTTCGAGTCGGCGAAGCCTTCTGATTCGAGGCCGCGTCACGCAATTGAGCAGGCTCGGACATGGGCACGCGGCGAGATCACGATGTCCCAGGCTCGCGCGGCGGGTGGTCATGCAATGGGCGCGGCAAGAGATCTGAGTCGGGCAGCACGATATGCCGCGTATGCTGCTGGTCAGGCGGCGGTGGTCGCACACGTTGCCGCGCACGAACTCGGTGCCGCAGCTTACGCAATCAAAGCCGCACGCGCGGCTGCGCCCGAAGGCGAGAGCGAGAGTACTGGTCGGCTCGAATGCCGCTGGCAGCGCGACCAACTGCCGGATGAGATTCGCGATCTTGTCCTGGACGATCAGCGGTTGCGAAACGACATCTGCTGGTCGGTATTCGACTGCTAATCCCTACGAAAATGCATTGAGTAGCGGCATGACAGCGGCTCTGCCCCTGTCATGTACACAACATTGGTTTCTGCGACTTTTAAATCACTCTGACTACAAATACAAAACCTAGTTCCCATCTTCAACAAGGTATGTTATACTGCGTATATATATTGGAAGGATAACACCACCTATGTTGGAGAAGATCGTGAACTATAGTTTTAGAATGCAACACTGTCGGTACGTTCGTAGAGGCAACTAGAGTAGTTCAGCCCTCTATGAACGTTACTTCGGCGTGCTGTCCTCCAACAGAAACCTCTGTTTTACTCCACGTCTCCCCTGTCTGAGCTACCTGTACTCAAAACGTTTCCAGAATCCTAAATTCTTACCCTACTCAGAGGAGATACACCTATGCCAAGCATAAAACCTATATACCTGTATAACACGCTCACACGTAGCAAAGACTTGTTCACGCCGCTCAATCCCGACCGTATTGGTATGTATGCGTGCGGCCCCACCGTTTACAAAGATATTCACCTCGGCAATTTTCGCACCTTTCTTATGACCGATTGGGTGCGGCGCATGCTCGAATATAATGGCTATAACGTGTTTCTCGTGAGCAACATCACCGACGTTGGGCACCTCCAAAACGATACCGACGAGACGGGCGAAGACAAGTTGGAAAACGAGGCGCGTCTAACGGGTCGCAATGCCTACGATATCGCGGAACACTACACCACGCAATACCTACGCGACTCGAACACGTTAAACATTCTGCCGCCCAGTCTGCGTCCTAAGGCAACGGAACATATTCCAGAGATGCAGGCCATGACCGAGGCTCTTATCGAACGCAAATTGGCCTATACAACCGATGAGGGCAACGTCTACTATGATGTGAACCGTTTTCCAAGCTATGGACAACTCTCCGGCAATACCGTCGAGGCTCTACGTGTTGGCGGACATGGACGACAGCAGATGGAGGTCGCCGACGATAAACACGCCCCCGAAGATTTCGCCCTCTGGAAACATGGTAGCGAAGATCGACAGATGAATTGGGAAAGTCCCTGGGGCACAGGTTTCCCCGGCTGGCATATCGAATGCTCGGCGATGGCAACAAAATACCTCGGCGAGCAGTTCGACATTCACACGGGCGGCATCGACCTGCGTTTCCCACATCACGAGGATGAGATCGCGCAAACACAAGGTGTCACAGGCAAAGAGCCGGTGCAGGTCTGGATGCACGGCGAGCATCTCATTCTCAGCAACGTCAAGATGTCGCGTTCAATCGGCAACGTGTTGTTGGTAAGTACACTACAAGAGCAGGGCATCGACCCGATGGCCTATCGCTACCTCTTGCTCACCGCCCACTACCGCTCAAAGCTGAACTTCACCGACGACTCGATTACCGCCGCCCAGAATGGCCTGAACAACCTGCGAGCCGATATTGCCTCACTCCCTGCTGTCTCAGCGTCCAATCCTCAGCAGAGTTGGTCACAAGAGGCGCAACAGGTCCACGATGCCTTCCAAACCGCCATCAACGACGACCTCGACCTGCCAACAGCACTCAGCTTGACGCGTGAAATGGTACGCAACACTAAAATCGCGCCCGAAGAGCGGCACCGTCTCGTGCTGGACTTCGACCGCGTACTTGGCTTGCGGCTCGATACCGTCGAAGCAAAGGCACCGCGTTCGTTGAACGAGGATATACTAGCATTAGTACAACAACGCGATGAGGCACGAGCATCACGCAATTGGAAACGTTCCGACGAGATTCGTGATACACTCAAGGCGCGTGGCTACGAGATTCGTGATACGCCGAAAGGAACTGAGGTGTTGTAAACATTGTAGAATGGGAGAAGGGGGGG
>CAXUGH010000506.1:262-2512 GCA_964250365.1 uncultured Ktedonobacteraceae bacterium | reverse complement strand
GCGTAATATGACTACCAAAAACAATCTCATGTGCCACCCCCCACCGTGGGTGGGGGGTGACACTTGATATTTATTGTGGACACTTGACCACACGCCATTGCTACGCTATAGTAGCCCTATTCCACAAATTGAAATGAGAACAGTTAATAATGACCGTAGCAAGTGAGGCTATATCTATGACGGGACCAAAAGACTTTTTAGAATACCTGACAGCACTGATACAACAGGCTGTAGCCATATACCTTGAACAAGAAGCTCTGACATTTCCTATTGAGCAACTGCCGATAGACCTGAATTTCTCGGCACAGGCCAGCTTTGGCGACTACTCTATGCCTGTGATGCAGTGGGCTAGCAAAAGCAAGCTGGGACGCCCACCGATGCAAATTGCCGAGACTGTGAAGACAATTTTGCACGATATGCATATCTCTTCCGTTGAAGAAATTACTGTCACTAAGCCTGGCTACATTAACTTCAGCCTCAATCGTTCCGAGGTTGGCAAAGCTATTATCGAACGCGTCGTCGAGGCTGGCCCAGATTATGGGCACAACGATATTGGCATTGGCACCAAAGTCATTGTCGAGCATACCGCTATTAACAGCAACAAAGCGGCACACGTCGGGCACCTGCGTAACTCATGTATAGGCGATACAACTGTGCGTATGCTGCGCTCACAGGGCTACACCGTCGAGGCTGAGAACTACATCGACGACTCCGGCGTACAAGTTGCCGACGTTGTAGTTGGATTCCAATTGCTGCAAAAAGGGCAGTTACAACTTCCTGGTGGCAACGAACAGCTACCAAACGAATCCTTCGACTACTTCTGTTCGCGCGTCTATGTCGCCGTTGTCAAAGCCTATGATACACGACCGGAGCTGAAAGACTTCCGCCGCACCGTCCTGCATGCCATTGAACACGGCGATGAGCCAGAGGGGATGCCGGACTATCCCACGCTCGCCTCAGACCTCTCGCGCCAGATTGTACAAGCTCATCTCAAAACGATGGGTCGCCTCAATATCTCGTATGACCTGTTGACATGGGAGTCCGCGATTCTCGGTGCTGGTCTATGGAAGCATACGTTCGACCTCTTACGAGAACGCGACCTCTTAGAGAAGCCCGAAACTGGTCCAGCGGCTGGCTGCTGGATACTTCCCTTTGGCGACGACGAGGCAACGGGCGAAGATAACGAGCGCATGCAGGACAAAATTCTTGTGCGTAGCGATGGCACGGCAACCTATACCGCCAAAGACATCTCGAATCAGCTCTGGAAATTCGGCCTCGTCGATGAGAATGTCGGCGTTGACTTTCACTACATACCCTGGGGTGTCCAGCAGGATGGGCGTATGCTCTGGTCTATGCGTACACCAGAAGATGTTGTGCCCTCACAGGAAGAGGCCGACCCTAAACGCTTTGGGCACGCCCAGAAAGCTATCAACGTTATCGACGTGCGTCAAGCATATACACAGCAGGTTGTCTATGAAAGCTTGCGCCGCCTGGGATATTCCGAACAGGCCAACAACTCGAAGCACATCTCCTACGAGGTCGTGACGCTTTCGAGAGCAACCGCCGCCAGCCTTGGTGTTGATACCTCCGATGGACGCAACTTCTACGCTATGTCAGGTCGCAAAGGTATCGAGATCAAGGCCGACGACCTGATTAACGAGGCCGTGCGCCGTATGCGCGAGGCAAGCATGCAAGAGGAAGCGAAACGCGACCTATCCAATGAAACGGTGGCTATTCTCGCTGCATCCGCCATTCGCTACTTCATGATTCGCTTTGGCCTACAACAGATTATCGCCCTCGATATCGACGAAGCCCTGCGTGCCAACGGCAACACCGGTGTCTACCTGCAATACGCCTACGCGCGTGCCAACAGCATCCAGCGTCGCTTGCTCGACTCAGGTTATGAGCTACCCGATTTCCTGATAGACCTACCCGAACAGCTTGATCAGAGCGAGTGGGAACTACTGCGCCACATCGACGCCTACCCACGCAAGCTAGCCGAAGCCAGTGAGTCGCTCACGCCCTCAACCCTCGCCAGCTACGTCTATGAACTGGCATCGCATTTCAGCGACTTCTACGAGCATACGCCGCCCATCCTAAGAGAGAGCAACGAACACGTCAAAGCCTTTCGCGCCTCTCTCGTTCGCGCCACCGTTCAAACAATGGACAACGCATTGCGCGTAATGGGATTCATCCCGCTCGAACGCATATAAAAAACGTAATTGATGAAATCGAGAGAAGTGGGGGGGG
>CAXUGH010000506.1:0-252 GCA_964250365.1 uncultured Ktedonobacteraceae bacterium | reverse complement strand
CCCCACCCCCACTTCTCTCGATTTCATCAATTGAACTTCTCATAATTTGGGAATGGACGGCGGTATGCGTTTATCATAGTGAAGCATTGTACTTTTACCAAAGGTGCTTAATGAGTAGTGCTTCGTTGCGAACTTAATCAAGGAAGAAAAGGAACCGAGCCAAGACAAGCGAAAGGAGTTGTGCCGTGATTGATGAGCAGGTCTCTGTCCTCATTGTTGGAGGAGGTCTCGTGGGCTTATCTACATCCCTCT
>CAXUGH010000505.1:0-2548 GCA_964250365.1 uncultured Ktedonobacteraceae bacterium | reverse complement strand
GGAATTCGCACCGACACCGACGCACTGCTCAAAGACGTTTCGGCCTCGATTCATATACCAGAGCAACATTCGCAAAACGTCTTGCGCTATACTAGCGACGATGCACAGGTAGCGTTACGACAGGCTCTGCATCAGCCGCTTGCATACGTTGCTCGTGCCTATGCTGATATGCTAGAAACCGTTGCACAATACTGGCAGATGCAAGGGGCGGAGGCATTCGTTATTTGGGACAAGGAGTTGCTGTTCTGCTGGCCTCCAGCTATGCGTAAGAAAGTACACATCTCCGAGTGCGAACAGAATATGCACTGGTCGCCCATTTTGCTCACGGAGCAGGTAGTGGGGCGCGTCGGTGTTCTCGGCATGGACCTCCTGTATCATCCCGAACTGCTGGTTCGTATGGAGGCCGATGCGGCTATGATCGCGCAACTAGTCACGCTCACTGCTGGCCTTGCCGAGACTATGCACGAGCTAGCCGCACATAAGCAACTCAAAATGGAGATGGAGCTAGCCGCCAATATCCAGACGCACCTGCTTTCACAGAAACCGCCACAGGTTAGAGGGCTGGACCTCTATGCTCGCAGTCTGCCCGCCATGCAAATCGGCGGCGACTTCTACAGCTTCCATAGCAGTGAGCATCGTCCGTTCATCTTCACCGTTGGCGATGTGAGCGGTAAGGGACTCAAGGCAGCTTTGCTCATGTCAATGACACGCGTTGTCCTCGACGGAGCCGCACGCTTTATGCCAACCGTCCATCCCAAAGCGTTGCTCAATCGTGTCAGCGAAGATTTGTACGACGACTTTACCGAACTCAGCATGTTCGCAACCATCTTCACAGGCTGCTACGATCTCAAGAGTCGTCAACTATCTTACGCCAATAATGGTCATTCTCCTGTGATTTACTGCCCCGTCGGTGGACCTGCTCGCTTACTAGAGGCCGATGGACCAGCGGCAGGGGTGTTGCCCTTCAATCTCAGCGAAAACTTCACTATGCAGTTCCAACCAGGGGATGTGTTGGTGGTTGCGACCGATGGCTTCAACGAGGCGTTCAACGTACAAGACGAGATGTTTGGCTACGACCGCTTATTAGAGTTGGTTGAGCAACTAGCTCCGTTTTCAGCCGAACACATTGCCTCTGTATTGTATGAACAGGTGCGACAATTCTCCGCTGGCGTCGAACAGAATGATGATCAGACGCTGGTAATTCTGAAAGGAGTACATGCATGAGCGATCAGTCTCCCCTCGCAAGCAGATTTTGTCTGGACATTCCCGCGACGCTGAAATATCTGCATCTTGTAGGCTCCTGTCTCGACGGCATTCTCACACAGGAAAATGACCTGTCAGAGCCAGAGATACTCTCGAACGATGTCCAACTCGCCGTGCAGGAAATTTGTACCAACATCGTGCGCCATGCCTACTCTTGTGAGCAGAGTGAGACGCGCATCACGGTGGAAATTCTGATGCAGGAGCAACCAAAGCGGCTCACGGTAGACCTGTTCGATACAGGGCGAGTATTTGATGCGAGCAAGGTGCAGGAACCCGATCTCGAAAACGGACAGATTCACGGCTACGGCCTGTTCCTTGTGAAAAATCTGATGGATGATGTTTCGTACTGTCGGCATGACGAAAGAAATTGCTGGCATCTAGTAAAGAATTTGGAGAGAGTGTATGTACCTAGTCACAACTGAGCGCAACACGGACAAACCCTACAATATCATAACCCTACAAGGGCGCATCACCGCATTTCATGCCACAACGCTTCGTGAGCAGTTTACGGCCTTCATCGCCAGAGGCAATAAGCATTTCGTCCTCGATCTCTCACAGGTCGAGTTCCTCGATAGTGCTGGCCTCGCCGCCCTCGTCAACCTGCTCAAACAAGCCCAACGCGAAGGCGGCAGTGCCACCATGATTCTACCTAAGGCCGAGGCCGCCCAGCGCATTCTCAAACTCACCCGCTTCGACAAAGTCTTCCCCGTTGCCACAACGGTCGAAGCCGCTGTGCAGGCGTAATAAATACATAATTCATTCATGTATTGCTCCTGTCGGGGACAGGAGCAATAAAAGAAATAATTATATTAAAAATAAAAATGTGGGCTTGCATGATTATTCAACCCACACAACGCTTATCTACGCTCTCCGAACTGCTCGGCAACCCCATCGCGTGGTTTAAGGCGCGACCATTGCTTGTAAGCAGCATCATATTCTTCGCAAGCACCACGCTGGTCAATCTGGGCAACTACGTCTTCAACCTGTTGCTTGGTCGTCAACTTGGACCCGCCATGTTCGCCGACCTCAGCCTGATCGTGACCTTCATGCTCGTTCTAACCTTCGCCACCACCACAATCACGACCACAACAGCACGCTTCGCCGCAGCCTATAGCTCATCTAACGATATGCACAAGCTCGCGGCACTCCGTTCGTGGCTACAACGCTGGGTGCTACTCATTGGTGTCCTGCTTATGCTTAGCCTCGTACTAGGTGCCGCACCGCTCGCTACAATCTTTCACATGCACTCTAACTTGCCCTTTATCATTCTTGGCGTCGGCATGCC
>CAXUGH010000504.1:0-2561 GCA_964250365.1 uncultured Ktedonobacteraceae bacterium | reverse complement strand
GGGGAGAGCATCATCAGTAGTGTCAACATCTTTGAAATTATTCTTGGCGTTATTCTGCTGATTGGTGCCATTGTTTTGTTGTTGCAGGTGCCTGTGAAGCGATGAAACTAGCCCTAAAAATCACGCCACAGCGTAGCACACAATATATGAACATGGTCGCAACGCTTGCCATGCCCGAACTCCTTGCTAGCCCTCTTGGAACGGCTATTACCGACTGCTCTCCCATTACGCTAGCAGGTCAAGCGTATCTTTTGGTGACAGTTGATGAGACGCGCCTTACGCCTGATATGCTAGCTGTGTTGGGGCGTTTGGGGGCGACAAGCGAGGTATACGAGTATTTCGATTCGGTGGGAGAGGTGAAGGGTCCTTTGTTACGTCCGATGGAGCTACGGTTTGCGCCATTTGTGCCGTTGGAGATGGCGGAGACGCGTCGTTATAAGGGCAAGACGAATGAGGTGTTTACGCAGGTGTTGCTGAACGTGGCACTTTTCGCGGGTAAGTATAGTACACAACTTGGCGAACAATTGCGCGTTCTTGATCCGCTGGCTGGTGGTGGGACGACGCTGTTCCTGGCGTTGAGTGCAGGCTACGATGCGTTCGGCATTGAGTTGAATAAGCAGGATGTCGAGACGACGGAGGTCTTTGTACGGCAATATTTGAATAGTATTTCTATGCACTACAAGGAGCGCGATGAGCGTGGACGTAAGGCTGGTCGTCGCTATCAGTTCGAGATTGGGCGTAAGGGCGATACACGTATACTGGTGTTGGTCAATGGCGACGCTGTACAGGCCGATATGCATTTGCGTGAGGTGCCAGGAGGTCCACACATGCATGCGATAGTTGCCGACCTGCCCTACGGTATTCAACACTTCGGCGAAATCTCCGCTTTGCTAACACAAGCGTTGCCAATATGGACACAGATGTTGCTGCCAGGAGGGACGCTTGCACTGGCATGGAATGCGACACGTATCGAGCGTGCGGAGATGGTCAACTTCTTCGAGCGCGAAACGGAGCTTACCGTGCGTAACGAACCGCCGTATACGCAATTCGCACACACGGTAGACCGCGTGATTAAACGCCGCGACATTCTCGTTGGCATAAAAAATACGTCGAAAGACGCATGATATCTTTGAGCTTTTGGGTTATGCTTGTGATATATCATCTGTAGGGGTCTAATTCATTACACCCTGCTGGCGACAAACACCTTTAAGGGAGATTGAGCAAATTGTTCAACCCTAGCCAACATTGTTCATCGCCAACAGGGTGTAATGAATTAGACCCCTACAGGTACTCGTCCTAAAGCTAGGAAGATATCTATGCATAAACATTGCTATGGCTTGCGTCATTATTGTCTACATCTCCTCCTATCCTTCCTCGTTGTGATGCTAGTTGCATGCAATCCAGCACCCAACAATCCCGCTGCTAAGAATAGCACTCGAACATCCCTCACGCCAACTCCCACAGCAATGCTCAAACCATTTCCACAGGCGGCACGCATAGATGCATATCTTACAAAGCTCATGGAGAATGGAACACTTGGCGGTTCGGTGTTGGTGGAGCATGACGGTATGCTTTTCGAGAAGGGATACGGCGTGGCAGATAAGGACGCACATATTCTGAATACGCCACAAACACGTTTTCGCCTCGGCTCCGTCACAAAGCAATTCACGGCGATAGCAATATTGATGTTGAAGGAGCGAGGCAAGTTACGTATGCAGGATTTGCTGTGTCGCTATATTCCTGATTGTCCACAGGACTGGCAAGCAATTACTATAGACCAGTTGTTGACGCATACATCGGGCATTCCCGATTATACTGATTTCTCCGATTTCGTAACGACATGGACGCAACATGTCACCGTCGAACGGCTTATCGCACGTTTCAAGAATATGCCTCTGGACTCTACTCCTGGCTCTATCTTTCGTTATAGCAGTTCGGGCTATGTGTTGCTTGGTTACATTATTGAGCGCATAACAGGCGAAACGTATGCCACGTTCCTACAAAAGAATATTTTTGAGCCATTGGCGATGCATAACACAGGCTACGATAGTCAGTATCCCACGCTACCACAGCATGCTACCGGTTATTATAAAGGCTATATCAAGCCGGACGCTTACGATATGTCGGTGTTGTACGCGGCGGGAGCGTTGTATTCAACTGTCGAGGATTTGTACATATGGGATCAAGCTCTAGCGGCGCACAGGCTGGTTTCACAGCAATCGCTAGACACCATGTTTGCGCTACATGTACCCTGTCCGCCGCCGGGGTCGCCTAAGGGCTGTGTGTCGCAGAACGACAAGGGGTACGGCTATGGTTGGTTTCTTGCTGATGAAGCGCAGGGACGCCTCATCTATCATGTCGGGCGCATCGACGGCTTTTTTGCCTACAACGGCTTTTATCGCAATAAAAACCTCGATGTCGTCGTGCTGAGCAACCTCGAAACAACTGACGTGTGGCAAATTGGGAGAACATTAGCGGGGATGGTGTAATGAGAAGTTGCATTGGGGGGGGGCACATTTTTGGGCCCGCGGGGTGAGGGTAAGTTTTGGGTGTTTTGTTTT
>CAXUGH010000503.1:375-2568 GCA_964250365.1 uncultured Ktedonobacteraceae bacterium | reverse complement strand
TGCATTTCATTTATACAATGTTGAGCGTCGTAATGTACGTTGAGATGCGTGATGCGACAAGTAGAGCTTTGTCCGCTGCCTGTGGGGGCTATGCTGTCGGCGATGGTGATGCAGTCGAGGAGTTGGAGGGCGGGATTGAGTGGGACGGTGATGCTGTGAGAGACGCTGGAACGTGCCTCTTTTGCTAGCAGAAGGGCGGCTTTCTGACTACATTGTGCGACGGTGGTGAGTTTGGGATCGACGTGGTGCAGGAGGCGTTCGACGCCTATGAGGTGGATGTGTGCGTCATCGTATGTCTCTGCTGTAATCACGGCACCAAGTAGTCCATGCAGGGGTGGCTTGCCGCTTACAACAATGTGATTGGCACGCTGGTCGTCGCTACCAAAGCTCACGGCTTCGATTTCGGGTTGATAGCTCCACACAGACGGATCGCCACTAGAGGGTTCGTAGAACTGCATGACCTCGTTCTGATCTAGAAAGTATGAGAGGCCGTAGGTTGTGCAGAGTTCGTCAAGGGCGGCACGATAAGCTAGTCCAGCCTGTAAGACGAACGATGGCACAAGTTGACTAATCTGCGACGTTGTGGGCAATATCACGGAGAAAAGGCCAGCGCGAGCACAGACCTCTGTAAGCAGAAAGCCGAGCGTCTGATTGCTATAGCTATTCTGGTAACGCAACTGTAGATCGAGGTTGCGCGAAGCGTCGCGCCCTATTAGCAGGAGATGGTTTTCTATTGGTGAGCGCACAAAATGAATTTGCTCGATATGGTAGACGCCAACCCTCACGACATCGTTTATAACTGGTGGTGTTCCCGTTTTGTAGCCTTCGCTCAAAATCATCGAAGCGTTCAAGCTTAGCGGCTGATAGCTCGTGGCTGTGGTGACAAGATTGTTGTAAACGCCATGAGCATTGTCGATCAGTACCTCCAAACGTGCCGCCTTACCTTCTTGCTCGATACGTTGATACGATAGTATTGCATTCGATACGTCCAAACCTTGTGTAGTATTCGTGGACTGAAACAGCTTTGCGCTATAGACCGTTGAGGGCGAAGCAAGATAGTTACGCGGTCCCGCACTACCACTTGCGGGAACGGGTAGCGGAAGAAGCACAACGCCATAGTGAGCGGTTAGATCGTGAACAATCGAGCCATTGGACCAGTGAATCAGGTCAACCGATTGGCGCAAACGCGGATAGCTATAGACGGAACCTGTGAGTAAGCCTGAGTCGGCTTCGATGTAGACCAGTGTATAGACTCCGTTGGCGAATGAGAGGCGCGGAGCAATGCGACCAACAGCGAAGTTTGTCGCGGCTGCAATGGTTATACCATTACTCCATGTCGTCGTAGTCGGCGTATAGGTGCAGGTTGTCAACGTATAGCTATCGGAATATATGAGTGTATACAGTACACCATTCCAGCTAGCGGCAAGTCCTCCGCTAGAGGATAAAGGTGCGAGCGTCCACGTTGTAAGCGACGACCATGCGCCCGCTGCATAAAACGAGCAACCGAGAGCCTCGCCACCATAGACATCGTACAGAAAAAAGACATCGTTATTGCCAGCACTAGTGATACCTTTGAGAAGGGCACCTCCGGGTGGTGTTAGCACAGAGACGGGTCCCGTCCATGACACGCCATTGTTTGTCGAGGTCCATACATATAGATTGTTGCCGCCCGTTCCACGCTGCGCGAAGGCACGTAGCGTACCCGATGAATTCGCAACGGCACAGCCACCATCTTGAAACATATTTCCCGACGCTCCTGAGAACGTTGTCCATGTAGACCACTGGGTTGCATTCGTAGGATCAGTAATCCGTTGCACTTGAAAGGTTGAGGTGAAGCCATTTCGTGTCACCTGCACACGCACAATGCTATTATCGCTGGCGATACAGGCGTCGTTCAGCGCATCAGCAGTTCCCGGCGTTTGATAGGGTGCGTAATGAAGCACATGGTCTTCAACGGTCAACGTAATAGCGGGGCGGCGCGTTGTGCTATTGAGGGCAGAGGTAAGAGCGGAATCGAGGGTGCGAACCATAGAGGGGGACCTTTCCTGGGGAGATGAAGAGAGGGTGCAAACAATGCTTGCTTGTTTGTAGTATACATGGAGAATGGGGAATTTTCAAGTTGAAAGACGACGTTTTTACATGACAGGGGCAAGCCCTGTCACTACTATATACCGTTTTGCCGCTCACGCGTAT
>CAXUGH010000503.1:0-365 GCA_964250365.1 uncultured Ktedonobacteraceae bacterium | reverse complement strand
GACATCGGGCTATATCAACGCCAGCGTTGATATAGCTCGATGTCTCCATTTTTTAACCAACAATTTTTTCGTAGATATCGACGACCGTTTGCGTGGCCTCTTGCTCACCTACATGTTGCTCTAGCGCATTCTGGTGAGTGCCGAGATTGCGATAACGGGCGTCGATGGCGGCATGGGAGGCGTAGATAGCTGGCTCCTCGAAGACACGCCGGATGGCTTGACACTCTAGCTCGATCTGGGCGCGGATACGTGCCACGTCACTCTTGTACTCTTGCATCTGCCTTCAATCCTTTTCTCGCTTCAAGAACGGCATCAACAACAATCGTGCCAGGTTTTGGTACACTAGTGGGAGAGCATACAATACC
>CAXUGH010000502.1:0-2578 GCA_964250365.1 uncultured Ktedonobacteraceae bacterium | reverse complement strand
GCCTCGCGGCTGTGATAAATAGGATTGGTGTCGCCAATGGCGAGGGCTAGCTCGTGAATTTTCGCGCGTTCAACCTCGATGGTAAACGGGGAGAAGCTGAGACCGACCTTGCTCTTATCAAACATTTTTCCGTGCCCCTTCGCAGGTTTCAGTTTTAACAGTAAAGTTTGTCGTGTCAACAGTATCCGATGTTCGTGCGTGTGATGTCAAGAGTAGGGGTCTCATTCATTACACCCTCGTCCCCGTCGATGCCGTTTCTACCCATTTTGTACGTCCCTCAATACCTGCTAACATGGTCAATAGAGACGAGGGCGTAATGAATGAGACCCCTACAAACGGTACGATTGTTTCAGATTTGAGGCTATATCACTCCTATATTCGTCTTATTCAACATGAAGGTAGTTGTGGTTACGGTAGCGCACACAAATACAAATAGCAAAACAAAGATACATTCTTAAATGTATTCTTTGTGGGAGATATTCTTTTCATGGCGGACACAATCGACACGATAAAGCTCTCACCAACTGAGAGCTTTACTCCTATACATACATCTCAGAGAAGGACATCTCTATGGAGCTGGCTTGCTCTGAGTGGAGTGTTACTTCTCTCGCTCTTCATGAATTTCTTTCAACTCGGTCAAAACGGCTATGGCAATCTGTACTATGCCTCTGGTGTGAGAAGTATGACCGATAACATAGCCAATTTCTTCTTTGTCTCATTCGACCCAGGTGGCTTTGTCTCTGTCGATAAGCCACCGCTTGGTTTCTGGCTGCAAGCGATCAGCGCGAAGTTACTCGGCTTTACTCCATTCAGCATCTTTCTTCCCCAAGCTCTATGCGGTATATTGGCGGTGCTGCTACTCTACTATCTGGTACGTCGTCACTTTGGAGTCGTTGCGGGACTCGTTGCGGCTCTTGTGCTTGCGGTCAGCCCAATCAACGTTGTCATCAATCGCAATAATACGATTGATAGCACACTTGCATTCATCATGCTCCTGGCAGCATGGGCGGTTATTCGCGCGGCAGAGTCGGGCAAGTTGCGCTGGCTACTGCTAAGTGGTGTCTTCGTCGGCCTCGGCTTCAACACGAAGATGGCAGAGGGATATTTGATTGTTCCCGCTCTTGTCATGACATACCTGCTATGCGCTCCACGCAGAGTATGGACGCGCCTCTGGCATCTTGCGCTCTTCGTCGTTGTGCTTTTCGCCCTCTCGCTCTCATGGATCGTCGCCGTTGACCTTGTGCCCGCATCGCAACGTCCCTATGTTGGTTCAACGCCAAACAACTCGGCTGTCGGACTCGCTTTTGGCTATAACGGTATCGGTCGCTTCCGCATCAACAGCGACACCTTTGGCATAAATAGTAATAATGGTGCAGACAACACGCATTCGAGTACTCATGTCACGAGAACAGACCGTTCATCTACAACAGAACACACACAAGTTACACCACCGGTAGCTATCTCTGAATCGGGCAACCCTGGCCTTTTTCGCCTCATCGGTCCCTCTCTCGGTGGACAGCTTGGCTGGTTGCTACCTTTCGCATGTATAGCGATTGTTGCGTTGCTCTTACAACGCCGTTTGCGCTTTCAACGCGACAGGCAGCAGTTGGGGCTTGTGCTGTGGGGCTTCTGGCTGCTCACAATGGGAGCTTTTTTCTCGCTCGACGGTTCATTTCACCAGTATTATATGGTGGTGATGGCTCCTGGTTTGAGCGCACTTGTCGGCATTGGTGTGGCAATTCTGTGGCAGAATTATCGTAGTAGAAACTGGCGTGGCTGGTTGTTGCCTCTCGCGCTTATCGTCACCGCCGCAACACAGGTCTATATTCTGAAAAGCTATCCTGTCTGGTCGCACCGTCTAAGTCATCTTATTGAGGGTCTCACCGCGCTAGTAGTGCTTGCGCTCATTCTTTTTCGCCTTCTGCCACGACTACGGCTGAACCTTTCCGCACTACGGCTTGCTAGCGTTGCAACGGGTATTGGTCTCGTCGCACTCTTGATTGCTCCTACCGTATGGGCAAGCTATTCGGTGTTTCAAAATATCGAATCTGCGTTCCCTGGTGCTGGTCCGCGTTATAACGATACGACGGGCAAGTTCTTTGGCTCTGGACAGCCAGTTGTTCAGAATGGTCTGCCACAGAGCTATATGCCTCTCATCTCATACCTCGAAGCAAATCAGGGCAACACGAAATTCCTGGTTGCAACAATAACTTCGGGGACTTCATCACCAATCATTTTGGAGACCAACAAGCCAGTGATGACGCTTGGCGGCTACAGTGGCAACGATCCCATTCTCACAACAGACAAGCTCCACACCTTGATTCACAACGGTACTATCCGCTACTTCTTGCTCAGCTTACCACGCTCTATCCAACGTGCAATAGATAAGCTACCGAAACAGTACCGCGACAGATTTCGAGATGGCAACTTTGGGCAACAAGGAGCATTGACCGCATGGGTCAGCACACATTGTAGTACGGTTCCTGCTCGTGACTGGACTGCGACGGGGCGAGCGAGCAATACGCAGTTGTACGATTGTGCGACATCAGCGTAAATAATACAGATAACATAAAAGCAC
>CAXUGH010000501.1:0-2583 GCA_964250365.1 uncultured Ktedonobacteraceae bacterium | reverse complement strand
TGGCAAACAACTGATCGTAGCCCTCTGGTGCCGTTGGTGCAAAGGCGGCGCGAAGGTGCGCCAGCAGGTCGGGAACGACGGCGAAGAGAACCATCGCACCATTGTCCAGGCATTGATTGGCAATGGCGGCGGCGAGATGCGTTTTGCCACAACCATTGGGACCAACCAGCAGGAGCCAGCCGTAAGGGTCATGAGCGTAGTCCTGTGCGACCTCGAACGCCTCTTGTACCGAAGGATGCATACCAGGAACGCGCGTACTGAAGTTGGCGAGACTCTTTGCGCGAAATGCTCCGAGATCGGAGAGTTCGAGCAATTGCTGGCGACGTTTCTCTTTCTTTTCGGCCTCCTTACACTCGCATGGAAGTGGCTTGCCAAAGTTGGGATGACCGAAGGGCACGTTTGCTCGCAGGTAGCCCGCACCTTTGCAACGAGGGCATACACTTTTCGCGGGTGTTGGTGGCGCAACTTGTGGAAGTTGTGCAGGTGCGTAGGTCATCACAGCCTGTTCACGTACCTGTGTTTTTGACTGCGGTACAACCTGACGCAGTGGTCGCTGTTGCAGCGGCGTTTGCCCATTGCGTCCCGTCGTCGTGACTACGCGTGGATCGAGTGGTTGCGTAGAGCGGTGTGGATGAATCTCCTGTACGCGTGTCTGCGGCACAGGTGTTTGTGGGTTGGGTACGTCACGGAATGAGCGTGTCGCATACGTTTGACTTTCATTTGTAGATGGACGCGACAATTCGCGCGTCACCAGTGGATGATAGACCTGCTCATAATCATTGTTCGCGGAAGGAGTAGCACGACCTCGCACTGGCTGTCTTTGCTCGATTGGAGTTGGACGTTGTGGAAGCACAACCTCGCTCTCGCCCTCTTCCCAATCACCATACTGCATGCCAGCCTCATCATCCTCATCGTCTTCCCAATCCTCTATTACATCGGCCTGTACAACAGGCGAAATCGGATATTCGTCGGCATGATGGTAGCTATGCACAGGTCGGGTCTGCATGGGATGTACGACTGGTGCTTGCTGTACGGCTGGTCGCTCAGAACGTTGCGGCTGATAAGCAGTTGGGCGAGACGGCATCGAACGCTCTGGCGAGTTAGCTGCTTGTGGCGGACGTGTCGTCTTAGGGCGCGTCGTTGGAGGTGTACCATAGCTACTTGCCTCGTAATTCGTCGGCTCCTGCGAAATACGGGTTGGTTGAGCCTGTGGTGTATAGGGACGTTGCTGACCCAGACGTGCGTTCTGCTCGCGCAGAGGTGGACGCATCTCTTGTTGCGTTGCTCGCTGTTCTTGGAAATTGTGTGTATTTGACCGTTGTTCGGAATACTGCTGGCGTCTCTGCGCCGCTCTGCCCATGATATCATTCAGGCGTTCCATGCTTGCCTGCCTTCCGTTTCCCAACGCCGTAATATGGCGCGGATATAACTCCATTTTCGCTTGTTTTGTTGTACCGCCTCGCGGAACGCTGCCTCGATCCATTCAGCAGGATAATGGTCTGCTGCATCTTTCAGCTCTTCCGCGATTAAGGGAGAGAGTAAACTGATATTTTGCTCGTATAATACAAAAATATTAGGACGTTCTATTTGAACCTGTGCTTGTCTGTTTATATGCTCTCGATTGCTACCACCAGTATACGCCTTTTCGATAGATTGTTCTATAGTTTGGGCGTTTTCCTGACTTTCTTGCTGTGTCTGCTCCTCAACTGAATTGAGCAGACGCACGGGTATCATTTCGGCTCCCTGTAGCTCTGCCACCACCTTGCGACTACGTGATGTATTGAAAAAGTACCACGTAATCGTTTCGGCGCCGTCTCTGCCCTCGCTCATCAATTTCAGGTGAATACGCAGGATGGTGCCACGCGCCACCGCTTGCTCTAAGCCTTGACGGAGCCGCTCTTCGGCTGGTCGCGGGTCGCCACGCCTCCTTAGACCTCGTAACAGCGTTGCATCCGAGAGCAGTTCGCGGTCACTCGTACAACGAGGGTTGCCCTGCTTTTGCGCCAGCAACCAGAACAGGTGCAGCGTCACCTTGAGTTCGGCACTATCCTCGATCTCCGGTAGCACCTGTGTAAAAAATACCTCCGGTATCGGCACAAACGGATTTTTGCCCGAAGGAAAGCCCGTGAATGAGGCAGTATCGTCATGAACATTGTTTCTGTTATGCATATGCGTTCACCCCCGTTATTCTGATGGTGGTGAGACTTCCAGATCGCGGAAGCGTGTCTGGCTGGCCTGAAAGAAGAGACTGACCTCGCCAACGGGTCCATTGCGATGCTTGGCGATAATGATGTCCGCGATATTCTTACGCTCCGACTCCGGGTTATACACGTCATCTCTATAAATGAACATAACGATATCACTATCTTGTTCAATTGAGTTGTGTAGAATTACATCGTTTGCAACAAAATTATGATGCTCATTTACTGTTAAGTCGTACACGTTTTCTTCGCCTTCTGCCTCTATAGATGTTATCGCGTCCCAATATACGTCGCTCTGGGCAAGTGTTGCGAGTTGCTCACTTGAAACAACTTGTGCAAGTTTCAATGCACGCTCTCGGCTCAAGTTCTGTTTATAAATACC
>CAXUGH010000500.1:0-2586 GCA_964250365.1 uncultured Ktedonobacteraceae bacterium | reverse complement strand
GCCTCGATATCCGCGTCGTCATAGACGATGAAGGGAGCTTTACCGCCAAGTTCGAGGTGTACACGTTTGATGGTGTTGGCGGCTTCACGCATCACGTACTTACCACTCCGTGTGCTGCCTGTGATCGAGACCATGTTGACGTTCTTATGCGTGGCAAGACTTGGTGCCACCTCTGGCCCATCGGCGATGACATTGAGGACGCCATCTGGAATACCCGCCTCTAGCGCAAGCTCACCAAGTCGAAGGGCTGTGAGCGGCGTCTCTGGCGAAGGCTTAAAGACAACGGTATTGCCAGCGGCAAGAGCGGGACCAATCTTCCAGGCCGCCATCATGAAGGGATAGTTCCAGGGCGCGACTGAGGCTACGACACCGATAGGTTCACGGCGAATAATGCTAGTATGTCCACCTGTATATTCGCTGGCGGCTCTGCCTTCGAGATGACGCGCGGCACCCGCGAAGAAGTGCAGGTTGTCAGCCGCGAAGGGAATATCGCTATCGCGTGCTAACTTGATTGGTTTGCCCGTATCCTTTGATTCCAGGTCTGCCAACTCGCTCAAATTCTCCTCAATCAACGTCGCCAGCTTCTCTAAAATCGTGGATCGTGTGCCATGTGTCAAGTTAGACCAGCGACCATCATCATATGCAGCGCGAGCGGCTGCAACGGCACGATTCATATCATCGAGCGTCGTTTCCGGCACTTCCGCAATCGTCTCTCCGTTCGCCGGATTGATGTCTGCAACAGTCTTTCCTGTGCTACTTCCTACAAGTTTGCCATCAATTAAAAGTTTGAATTCGCTCATCGCACCTGTTCCTTTCAGCTAACTGTTCATACACTACTTCGTGTCAAAAATGTAGATTTGTTGCGATATTCGTATCTTAAATATGGGAAAATACAAATATCCAGTAGATTTTCTGCTCTATGTTATGGGGTATTCTATCACATCGCTTTCTACATTCATGTCATACCGCGCCGCTTCGCGGAAGAATATATCAGTTGGGACGCATACTTCTGGACCAAATGCGCCGCGCCTTGTGATCTCGCCGCGTCCCAACATTCTTCCAGCGATGGCGAGTGGTGTGCCTGTGTCTAATGCTCCCGCACCGATGCCCCAGCGCGTGTAGGGCTTGACAACGACCTGGTTTGTGATTTCAAGTTGTTGATTGTTGGCTTCACCTGTTGCGACGATACGTAGTACGTCGCAATCGCGTGGCTCGACCTGTTCGACGGGTGCCATCTCTAGCAGACGTGCCAGCACATCGCGCGGTGATACCGAGACGCCTTGCACGTTAATTGGCTCGTTGCTGCCAAAGCCGAGATCGACCAGGAATTTAAGTTTGGTGAGAAAGTCGCTCGGAAAGGCAATCTTGAACGAGACGTAGCGAATGCCCTTGTCTCGAAACGAAACGGGGAAGGTAGCGCATTCAGAGTGTAGCGAATAGACGGCTGTGGCATGTCCGACGGGAGCGGGAAAATCTAGCTCTTCCTGCCCTGTGAGCGGCTGTTGTGCGTGCCATGTGCCGTTCTCGAAGACCTGTGGCTGCTTGGTGAACTCGTCGAGAATAGTGCGAATGGAATAGGGGGCGACAAGTGGTGCCGCCGAAGGTGTTTCGTCGCCACAACCAAGCTGTACGCGAATGCTCTCTACCTGTTCAAGCTTATCAACCGCCATCCGCGCTAGCAAGTTGGTGATGCCAGGAGTGCCGCCCATACCTAGAATAGCAGTGATGCCTGCCTCCTCCACTTCGTCGCTCATGGCTAGCAGCGTTCGCGACATGTGAAACAAACCGCCGAGATCGGCGTAATGCACTCGGTTACGAATACATGCCTTGAGAATGTGCTGATTGAAGACGTATTCTACCGCGCTCAACACTACGTTGGCGTCCTGCAAGAGCGCATCGAGTTGTTCCGCGTTAGTCACGTCAATTTGTCGCACCAGTAGCTTGCTGCTATTGAGGGCAGAGGCTACCTCATGAGCGCGTGCCTCGTTATAGTCCGCTATCGTAATCGTGTCTACGTCGTCGTACTCGGTCAGCGTGCGGACGGTTACGCGCCCCATCGCGCCAGCCCCGCCCAGAACAATAATGTGCATGTGGAAACTCCGTTGTATGTAAAGGAAGATGGAGTGTGTCGCCGCATCAATGCCCAGGTATTGATACGGCGACACACTCCATCTTTTTTATGCCACTGCTGTCCCCGATTCATTTGGTGGCACGACACTGAGCGTACCTATCGCTGGCTCGCTAGGTGTTGAGACGGTCGAGTGTAGTTCCTGTAGCGTGTCTTCGAGGCGATTGAGAATCGTGTCGATCTCTTCGCGTGTGATGACCAGAGGCGGCTCTACACGAATGACGCGTGAATTGTTGAGTGTGCCAGAGATGAGGACGCCACGTTTGAATAATCCAGATGCTACAGCGTAACCGATGTCGTCGTTGACAAAATGTTGTCCGATCAGCAAGCCTTTACCTGTGATATGCGTATAGATGTCATTATGGCGAGCGGCGATGTCCTTCAGTTGTTTGATGAAGTAGTCGCCCTTCTCGGCGGCTTGCTCAGAAATGCCTTCCTCAAGTGTGACGTTAATGGCA
>CAXUGH010000499.1:0-2653 GCA_964250365.1 uncultured Ktedonobacteraceae bacterium | reverse complement strand
GTAGGATAGGGCCATGTAAGGTCCATTAGTCGTTGAGATCTTCTGTTTCCCATTGTCGCCTCATACTATGCTCTCTTTTTTCAAAGTCTGAGGGATCGAGTGCCGAGAATTGTTGGAGTCGGCACTCTCCACTCATGGCTGAGTATAATGAGAGACATCCATGAGCACAAGGTGCAAACGGAAAACCTCGTGAATGGAGATGTTACAGCGTAATAAGTCCCTTACGCAATCCGAGCCTTACCGCATCTGTGCGGCTTGCGGCTCCGAGTTTCGCCGAGACCGAGGAAATATGAAACTTCACGGTGTGTTCGCTGATTTGTAAGTGACGTGCAATAAGTTTGTTTGAGAGACCCTGACTGACGAGTTCTAACACTTCGCGTTCGCGCATTGTGAGCACTTCGTCTGAGTCCTCTTCATGTACAGATTGTACATGAAGAGGTTCCTCTCGTAAGCTTTGCGAAAGCAACGTGTTAGGGAATGTGACTGAGCCTTGAGCAACTGAGATGACGGTTGCTTGAAGATACAAGGCTGAGACCGTTGCTGGCACGATGCCCCAGCTTTGTATCCTCAAATCGCGTAGTAGGGAAAATGCTTTCTGTTCGTTGTTCGCCATCACGACAAGCGCAGACATTTCATCACGCGGCATCATTCGTACGGCATCCTCTAAGAGTACTTCATCTGCTATAACGACTACGTCGCTTTCTGATAGCTCTTCCCGTGCAATATCTGGTACAAGCGACTCGCCCACGATCTCAATATCAGATGAGGGAAGCATCGCATGTAAACCAGCTTGTTGCATGGGAGTTGTTGCGATGACGAACACACGAATCATTAGATATTCTCCACCACTAATGTCTGTGCATCCAGAGAAAGCACGGCACCTGCTCGAATAAGGGTGAGAGGTACAGTTGTAGCTTCTCCCTGTTGCGATAGAATTGAACGTAATGCGGCTGGCTCGTTGACAGGCTTATCTGCAACGGTAAGTAGAATATCGCCAACCAGTAAGTCATTATCCCTACGAGTTTCCTCGACAGCTACGATGAGCAATCCTGATGTACGCTCTGTGTTAGCACTCTGGCGAATAGTGTCTGGTAATTCTACTGTTTGTACCCCTACACCAAGCCGTACCGTGCGCGTTGTCAGGCTTGCAAGCCATTTTGTTACAACGTTACTAGGGATAGCTACCGCAAGATCGCCACCAAAGATCATCGCGTTGATGCCTATAACTTCTCCCTCAGCATTAAGAAGTGGACCACCAGAATTGCCTGGGGCGAGCAGTACGTCTGATTGAATGTACTGCGTCGTCACATCATCGCCGAGTTTCGCAGTTCTCTGCGTGCTGAAAATGCCTGCTGTCACAACCCAGCGTTGCCCCCATGGATGTCCAACAGCAAAGACCCATTCGCCAACACGTAATTTCGACGAGTCACCTGCGTGAAGCGGCTTCAAGTTCTCGCCTGTCGCCTTGAGCAATGCTAGATCGAGTCGAGGATTGCGATGGAGAACCTGTGCATCGAGTGTTCGACCATCGGCAAGAAACACCTGTACACGTGCACCGTCTCTCGCAACCACATGATTATTCGTGATGATATGTCCGTCTGCGTTCCAAATGATACCAGTTCCTGCACCTCGACCTTGCGTGTGTACCTGCACAATGCTGGATTGCACGTGCGTAAACAGGGCATTTAACTCTGTTGAAAAGGCATCAGGCAATGGAATGGAAGATTGTTGTGTATATGTCTCTGTTTGTGTCATGATATACCTACTCGTTAGTTGCGCTGTCCGACGGTTACTTGGAGTGTTTGAACGGCATTGCCGCGAATCACTTCGACAGGAATAGTTTTTCCTACGCGGTCTCCTGCCAGCACGATTTGCAGGTCTTCTGAGTCCTTCACAACGTGTCCATCGAGTGAGACCAGAATATCGCCAATCATGATGCCGCCGCGCTGTGCCGGGCTGTTCTCTTCAACCTTGACGATCAATAGTCCATTCTCCTGCTCACGACCAGCCCGTTGACCTGCTGGGACATGAACAAGTTGGCTGCTGATGCCGAGGTAGCCACGCTTAATATAGCCTTGTGTTGCTAGTGTGTCGGCAACACTCTTCGCAATATTTGCAGGAATTGCTAATGCTACGCCGTTTGCCAGGCCCGTTGTCAATACGCCAATAACCGAGCCATCTAGATCGATAAGTGGGCCGCCAGAGAAGCCAGGGTAAGGTGTGGCATCGGTACGAATATAACGCTCAAGCGTTGCACCTCGACCCGTGCGGAGTGGACCGCCAACAGCACTTACAATGCCCACGCTTGCCATTGGGCCTTCGCTGTTAGAACGTCCTACAGTCAGAATAAGCTGTCCAACGCGAGCCTCAGTACTTGCCAAGGTTGCGGGCTGAATATTGAGGTCGGCAACACGCAAAACTGCGAGATCGCTAGCAAGGTCGCGCCCTACAAATTGTGCCGGAAGCGTTTGCTGATCGTGCGTCTGAATGGTAATGTCTTCTTCGCGCTCCAACACATGGTCCGCAGTCAGTATAAGGTTGTTCGCGTAGACGACGCCACTCGCTGGCTGACGCTGGCGACCATTTACCTGTACAATCATAGGACTTATATGCTCAACGGCGTCCGCCATCTGATTTGAAATTGATCGGAGTG
>CAXUGH010000498.1:0-2684 GCA_964250365.1 uncultured Ktedonobacteraceae bacterium | reverse complement strand
ATCTCCACAAGGTTATTGGTTAGATGGGGCATGCTTGTCTTAGGCTTTCTTCTCTATGGTTTTTCATTGCTAGATGAAATCGTTGATAACGCAACCATTCTTAGCCCGATGCATACCGAGCTAAGAATGGTTGCGCCAACACAGTTTTTTTTATGCTTGAAAGGATGTAAACCATTCACCGTGAAAACCGTATGGAATGTGGTGTGGGACTTCCGCACGGCCTATCTCTTCAAACGTGTGTGCATCAAGGACGAGCAAAAACGAATTCCCCTTGTCGGCATTTAACACAACCGACAGAACCACGCCATCATCTTCCGCCTGTGGATTGGGAGCCTCTGCGAAGACGAGTTCGCCCGGATAGCAGTTGTTCTCGGACCATACCTTCGTCGTGCGGTTGCGTACATCGACTCGCAACAGCAGATTCGTAAATGGCTCTTGTTGCTGCTTATCCAGACCAACCCCATACGCTACACCGTAATCCCGTGCGTTGTAACGGCGATAATTCACCGTTGGTAACTCTATCGCATACTCAGAAAGTCGTTCATAATGCGCTTGCTCTTTACTGCTCAGCGGCAAATAGTAGCGACGCATCTCATTTTGCTGCTCCGGTGGTTTACGGGATGTATCGGCGTTTCTAATCTGGTCAAGATACAGGCTATGAACGGTAGAGGCATCGGGTTTGGCCGAGATATCAACGAGCACCTGTCCATCGCGCTCAAACGCGTTGATATGATGAAAGGCGAAGAACGCTTCTACCTCATAGTGTCTTACAATGCTTCCATCCGTCTTGCTCATGACAATAAATTTCGTTGGCTCCTGAGGTCGCCATGTGTAGTTTTCAATGAACGGTTTGCTGTGCCGCAATATGTCGAGTGGGTTGACCCGATAGGGATATTCCGCGATCACCACATAGTGTTCTGTTATACTAAAGCTATGTATGTATGCCGGTTCCATCACCGGATAGGAACCGATCAAGGTGCGACGATGCTCTCCATCCTTGATCGCGTACACTTTGAACATGCTTTGCCTAGCAAACTCGGTCAGATAGCTCACGGTCATTTTATGAAGAAAATCATAGTGCGGGTGGGCCGAGCCATGTTGTCCCACGAGTGTATCGCCGTAATGCACTACACCAAGCGTTTCCAATGTATGCGGGTCAAACGCAATTGGAAGCGGTGTTTCCGTCATTGCTACATAATCGCCTGCAACTTTATTGATGGAGACGTTCGCGTTGACTGATTCGGTCATCATGCCTCTGAAGGCTGCTTTACATGGATCAGTCGCGAATTGCCGAAAGGCGATGTGCCCCTCTTGTATTGAAATCTTATATGCATCGCTTTGCAAAAACTTGTTTTCATAGGAGACAGTGCCATTGGCAAAACTGAAGCGGTGCAGCATCGCAAAACCATCAAACCAATGCTTAAATGTTTCCGAGCCGACTTCAAATTTCGCGGGTCCATTACGTAACAATGAGCCAGAGAGCCATATCGGTATCGTACCCTCTACTGACAAAGAGGGCACGCTAACCTCTTCATCTAATGAGGTATAGCCAAGTGTAAACGAATGAGTCATCGAGAGTATTACCTTTCTTGCTACTACACAAATGAGATGAAACGCTTTGTTATACTTGTGTTAATGCACGGTGTTGTCGAACACGACGAAGATACGCGAACATCCAGAGAAATGTTGCTGCAGTCGCAACAATCAGTATGGTACTCCCTAAGCTTAATGCCAGTGTTGGTGGCAACGTATACGCAAGAATGACGCGGAGAACAAACTCGCATATGAAGACACAACCCCAAACAGCAGTGATAAGACGCTGGACGAAACGTGCATGTGCATGGTGCCACTGCGCATTGTAGTTCGCAACTTGTGTCGCATCGTTGCCCGCAAACATTTGTCTGCCAACATAAAACATCAGTGGTCGTGGCAAGAGAAGAGAGCCAAGACAGACCAGTCCTAATGCTCCGGTAAAGAACGATTCACGAATCACCAGTAAGCGAGCATCACCACTTAAGAAAGTGGCGAGAATGCTTGTGAGCGTGCCTAACAGGTACAAGAGAGCAATCATATCAAGTCGATGATGACGAACGAACTGGACAAGAGTACTCAACAAGGGTACGACAGCCGCAACGCTTAGTGCAGTTAATTCAGTCGTATGTGCGTACTGCGTTAATACATGGATAACGAGTAAAGGCAAACCGACGTTAATAGCAAGGCTAATAAGCAATCTATGCATCACCATGCTACGAGAGGATTCTTCCGACATAGAGTCCTACCTTTCTTGAACCTGTTCCACTATTTTATGAGTGATTTTCCTCAGCATCCTCGTCCTACCTCAACATTGCTCCACTCTGGCAACAAAAGACAGTATAGCGTCGGATGGATCCAAGGTCTTGCTCCTTTGGAGTCATTTTCTTAAAAGAGGGAGTATAGCTCTTTAAAGCGAGTCCTACTTGCAAATCTGTAGAAAGGGAAATGGAGCCTCGGCTAGGCTACTCATTCGCGTCTGCTATGGCAGGAGCTGTACTAGGACGCGATACTCCATTGCTGACAGGCAATGTTGAGCCAGTGCTTCAGGTCAACGTTGCTGCTATTCGCAGTTCCGCAGTTGGCATCATCGAGCACAGTTCCGTTATTGGCGATGACAATCTCGTAGTGGCTGCCACCTGTGGAAAGAATAT
>CAXUGH010000497.1:0-2686 GCA_964250365.1 uncultured Ktedonobacteraceae bacterium | reverse complement strand
GGGCATTGAGAAAATAGCGCATCGCCTCAAAGTTCGCTTGCATATGTTGGCAGAGAAGCGCGACCTCGGATTGAGCCATAGACGATTACCTCTATATTGCTTTATAGTAGAGCGCATGATACACTCAAAGATGTTGATGCCGCTTTTCATAAAGCGGGACGCTCTGAGGATGATGCGTATTGTGTGTAAGACTATACGCGCTCTATCTTGTGCTTCATGCACTCTCTGTATCAAGTATCGAGTCAAAGTGAGAAAGACATATAGACATTTCTTGCAAAAATACGACAAAGAGAGGCAAACATTGCATGAGTGAGTTTCATCAGGGGAGAGTAGTAGCACAATATCGTAAACTGAGGAATTGGTCGCAACAGGACTTAGCAGACGAACTGCATGTTGACGCACGCACTGTACAAAGAATAGAGCAGCAGGCGATGATCAAAGACATCAATAGACGCAAATTTCTTGTCGCATTGCTCGGTATCCCTGCAAGTCTTATGGCATTGGACGAAGAGGTACAGAGAGAGCAGATTGTCGAGAGAGCCGAGTTAGCTTTCAACGATGACCCCATGTCCTTTTTAGAAGACCAGTTGCAAACACGTTGGGAAATTCACCTCATTGGAGGTCCGATACGTGCCGCTCATGGCCTCCATAGATGGCTTACAGAAGTAGACGCATTCGCGGCTTCAGCAAGAGGAACTGCGTGGAATTCTCGTTCCTTGAGTTTACTATGTATGAGTTATCAATTACAGGGAAGCGTCTCAGGCGACATCATGCACTATCAAAAAGCTCATTTAGCCTATCAACATGCCTATCGTATTGCTCAGGAACTCGAAGACCTTGAAATGATGGCGGCAGTTAGAGTTCGGCAAGCTATTGTGTATATGCGGCAAGAAAAAATTGCGGACGCGCTTGTCTATCTCAATAACGCCTTTGATACCATACAAGGGCACGGGTATCAGCTCCTAAAAGGAAACATTCTACAAGTTCGTTCAGAGGCATATGCTAAAGCGCAACAGAAACAGGAATGTTGGCGCAGTATCGGTCTCGCCGAAAACATGTTACAGTACAAAAGCCAATTGCAGGAACATAGCCATAGGTTATTCACTCCTGCCTCTGTTACTGCTCATAAAGGGACAGATGCATTACTGCTTCACGACAATGAGCGTGCTATCTCGCTTTTTGACAAGAGCTTAACCACCTACAATCCCACACTAACTCCTGGACGTGCGCGGCTACTTGCACGTAAGGCTGAAGCGTTCTATGGACTTGGTGAGATTGATACATGCGTTGCAATTGCTGAGGAAGCGTTGAGCCTCGCGCATGCAGTGGGCGCAAACAATACTTTGAGCCGCATAAAAGATTTACATGTGTCGCTACAACAATCATCATGGAAGAAAGAACGTAGTGTCGCGCGTCTTGGAGCAGCAATCGTTAGCAGTCATTGAGAAATTTCTGTAATTCCCCCTAATTGACAGCACAACAAAACACCTATACAATCGCCTCGTGCGATGCAAACATCGCCGTTTGCGTTCTATGTATACAATGAAAATAAAGTAGTATTTCTGAGGAGAAGAATATAGATGAATTCCTTACATACCGTTATTCTGGCTGGTGGCAGTGGGACGCGCTTATGGCCTCTTAGTACACCAGCATTTCCTAAACAATTTCTGCCGCTACCAAGCGGAAAAAGTATGATTCAAGAGACGTTGGCGCGTGTGGAGTCGTTGACGGCACCCGACCACTCATGGGTGGTCACGGGTCGTAGCATGGCAGAGTTAGTACAAGAGCATCTCCCGACAGTTCCGGCAGAGCATATATTACGCGAACCGATGGGACGCAACTCTGGCCCTGCAATTGCGTGGGCGGCGGCAACGATTGCGAAAAAAGACCCACAGGCGGTCATGGCGATATTCAGTGCCGACGCGGTAATTCTCAATACCGAAGCTCTTCTCCAAACCCTGCACCTTGCAAATCATCTCGCGGAAAAAGGTCGCTTAGTCACCATCGGTATCAAACCAACCTCGCCCGAAACCGGCTATGGCTATATTCGTTTCGCCGATGAGGTCGATGAGGGTTACGAACATCAGGCATTCAGCGCGGAACGGTTTGTCGAGAAGCCAAATTTGCTGACCGCACAGAGCTATCTCCGCGATGGGCATTATGTATGGAATGCTGGTATCTTCATCTGGAAGGTCGAAGCAGTTCTCACGGAATTGCGCGAACATCTGCCCGAACTAATGCGGAAAATCGACAGTATCGTGAATGCAAGAGAGACGCCGAACGGTCAAGCTATACTCGACGAACTCTGGCCTACGCTACAAAGCATCTCTATTGACTATGGCATTCTCGAAAAGACGCACAATCTCGTGGTCATTCCCGCCGACCTCGCGTGGAATGACGTAGGCAACTGGGAGCAGTACGGCGCACTTTTCCCCGCCGACGGGCAAGGCATTCGCGCGGTGGGCAACCATATGGGGCTGGGTAGCCAGAATATTGTGGTGTACAACAATACCGAACGCCTCGTCTACACGATTGGCATGGAAGACGTGATTGTGGTCGAGATGGAAAATACCACCGTCATCTGCCACAAAGATCAGGTGCAGCGCGTCAAAGAGCTTGCTGAACAACATAAGAAAAAAGGGTAAACACAACAAAGAAAAGACCTGTTGTCGGCGATGCCGACAAC
>CAXUGH010000496.1:0-2686 GCA_964250365.1 uncultured Ktedonobacteraceae bacterium | reverse complement strand
CCTACATTTTATGCGATAATACGTGTAGGGGAGACCCTTGCGGTCTCCCTGCTCTCGCGCAACCGCTACTCACGTTATTATGTGAATGTTCACGATCATCCTCCCGCAAACCCTCGACCAATTTTTCCCGATTTCATACGACTTTGCGCCTCCTCTCGCAGATTTGCACGCACATCTTGCACCACTGGATGCTCGAACGGAATTTGGTAGAGAGTTAGCAAAAGGTCAAAGAGGGTGGCAAAATACATGTCCTCTTGTCTGAAATCGCCATGCACACGCCTCTGCATCAGTGGAGGAAGCGATGTACGTTCATCTCCATCAAACAGTACAGGAAGCACAGTCTTTTTCCGCTCTTCCGTCTCCAATAGTCTCTGATTGATAAGATCAACCTCAGCCGCAACAACACTTCCGTATTTAGCAAGCTTGTTCCTGTATTTTAGAAGGTATGATGGGGTACCAATAACAACAATAAAGGTGCTTTCTTCGATACGCTCAATAAAACGAGCAATATTTGAGCCAATTGCCGCATTGTGCAGTTGGTCAAGGATGACTTCGATACCGGCATTTCGCAGGTCGTTCGCAAGGTTGAGTACCCACCGCTCATGCTCTAGTATGCCCCATGCATAGCTGATAAAGCATGTTACAGCAGTTGTATCTCCTCTATCACGAATAAAGCCTTTTAGCCTTACAAGAGCTGTTTCATACGATGTACGCTGTCTGCTACGAGCCTCGTCACGAGCGATTTCTGCTCGCATCTGATGCGTAGTAGTAAGGTCTGTAGCTTTAGGCAAGGATATTCTTTCGCCATTCTCCTCACAAAACACGAAGTCTTTGCCCTGTCGGATGCGCTCGATGACTCGTTGTCGGCTCTGTTGATAGCCGCATTTAGGGCAAACAATTGGACGATAGCGTTTCACGCTGACGGAGCGCGTGAGCAGAATTTGCTCGAATAGGCCCTGAAAACGCATCCTCATATACTCTAGCGTATCTTTTCCGTAGTAGAGGACAAGTTCAAGCTCCGCTGCTTCGTTGTTTATCAGTTTGAAACTACATATTTGACCGTCCTGCGTCTCGTACTGCGCCTGTTTGCGCCACTGATACATACGTTGAAAACTTGGAGCATAGCCCAGCAAAACGACGAGGGCGGGATAGACATTCTCTACCTTGCCCGATACGATATAGGTCATGTCTTCGTCGAGAGTCGTATCTTCAACCATGTTTTGCGGTCGATCAAGAATGAGCGAGGGGAAAATGAGAAATGTCTGCCCATCGACAGCTTCACGAAAGCAGATGTTGCGCTTGAGAAACAACTCGGTTACAGCATTGAGCAGAATAGAACGCTCTTCCTCGCCGCGATCCTCCACTTCTGGTAGTCTATACTCACCACGCAGCACTCGCGCCTCATCCAACGCACCCAATCCTCGCTCATTTTTTTGCGCTTGAAACAAGTAGCTAGCGGCAAGGTTAATTAAGAGATCGGGCTTCAGCAAAATATAATCCTCAACCGAGGAACGCCGTAACATCGTGATATAGCCATGATTTTGTAGGTGGCTCAGGGCACCCTTCAATTCTTCGTCGCTAAACTGCCAGTCTGGATCAGATGCTTCTAACAGAGAACGCAGTTGTGCCAAATTCACGAGAACAGGCGTTTGCTCAGGATTCGCCTTGAGATCGAGAACATAGTCCTTAATACGCTTGAACGTCTGTGTTGTGACTGTTGTTGGTTTTGCATTCCAGCCTATTTGCTGGCGTATCATATCCAACAACGTATCAATACCCTCACCAAGCTTCGCACTGGTGACGACGAAACCACCATCTATGTTGTGTTCTCGACAAAAAGTCTGAATCTCTGTATGAGAGAGCGACAACTGGCTCACATCACTACGTGCAGCAACGAGGATGATGCGACAGGAATGTTGCCCATCTTCGAGGTGTTTCAGCCAGTAATCCACTCCGTTTAAAGTATCAGGGCGTGTGGGATCAAAGAGGACGAGCGCAATATCTATATCGTCCAAAAACAGCGCATGAATAGGTCGAAAAGTAGGTTGTCCCGCGAAATCCCAGAGAATAGCCTCACATTGCGTACCATCATCACGAGTAGTTCCCAACGCATCGACAATCCAAAACTGTTGTCCATGCGTCGATTCCGTCACCTGAAAACGCGACTCGGCAAGTCGATAGCCAAGCCCCGACTTCCCAACACTACTATCACCCACAAGCGCAATTCTAGCCGTCGTATAGTGAACAGAGGATGATTGTGAACGTTCAGCTTGAAACGCCGCAAAGTCGATTTTCCAAAGATGCACGGCGGTATCAGCAACGTCAAGCGACGATAGGAAGTTTGTATGAGGCAAGAATTGAAGGGCGTTATATGTGATTGTAGTTATGCCCTCGACAATAGTAACTGTTTCCCAGGATTGAGGGTGCCAGAGACGCATCGTCACATCATCGGATAAAGAGACTAGTATTTCTCCATCAGGCGACCATGCTACACTGCATACTGTGTCAGTATGCCCTTCTAACGTGTGCAACAACGCTCCACTCTCACTTGCCCATATCCGCACCGTGCTATCAGCCGACCCTGAGACCACCCTGCTCCCATCTGGTGACCACACCACACTAGTCACTGTATCAGTATGCCCTTCTAACGTGTGCAACAACGCTCCACTCTCACTTGCCCATATCC
>CAXUGH010000495.1:0-2697 GCA_964250365.1 uncultured Ktedonobacteraceae bacterium | reverse complement strand
CGCGTTCCGCTTGAAGCTGACGGGCATTCGGTAATTGTGGAGGGATTAGTTTCACGTAAGAAGCAACTTGTACCACTTCTCCCTCGTATTCAAGGCTTGCTGACTGGTAAAATAGGCATTATGTAACATTGTACAGGGCAGATAGACACATTACACCGACGAAACATAACTGCTTCACGGATGTGGTTGTGAAAACAATACTTGTCATTGAACATTGGCTATGTTACACTACATCTCGATTTAGACCCACTTTGTAGAGGCGATTGCAGTTTATATATCAGCAATCACCTCTTTTAGAGTTCATCGCGATGTTCTCTGCTGGTCAATGTTGATTAGCATCTATCTGTACCTGCCCATTAAGGAGGGCGTTTTCTATCGTGAATAACAGTAACTTTATCTGGGTGCCCGTGGTTGTAGGGCTTATTGCGATTCTCTTTGCAGGCTATTTAGCAACGTATGTCCTGCGCAAAGACACTGGCACACCCGCAATGCAAAAGGTTTCAAATGCTATTTTCGCTGGCGCAATAGCCTTTCTAAACCGTCAATATCGCACTATCGCAATTCTCTCTGTTGTTGCCGCCGTTGTCGTTGCAATTATTCTGGCCCTACTTGGTCAGGGCGACTCTGCGGCAAAGTTTAATCTCGCATGGCATACTGCCGTCGCCTTTCTCATCGGCGCTTTCTGCTCTGGTGTCTCCGGCTATATTGGCATGTATGTAGCGGTGAGGTCCAATATTCGTACCGCAAGTGCCGCACGCAGAAGTCTCGGTGAAGCCTTGACAGTAGCTCTCCGTGGTGGTGCCGTTTCTGGTTTCCTTGTGGTTGCCCTCGCCCTGCTTGGTGTCTCGCTTGTCTTCATTGCCTTCGGTGGTTTAGGTACTGCCACACAAGTCGCCTCGACACCTTCCCTTATCGTCGGCTTTGGCTTTGGTGCCAGCTTTGTGGCCCTCTTCGCACAGCTTGGCGGCGGTATCTACACCAAAGCGGCTGATGTCGGTGCTGACCTCGTAGGTAAGGTAGAGGCTGGTATTCCCGAAGACGACCCCCGTAACCCCGCCGTTATTGCCGACCTTGTTGGTGATAACGTTGGTGACTGTGCTGGTCGTGGTGCTGACCTCTTTGAATCATCAACCGCAGAAAATATTGGTACGATGATTCTTGGCGTTGCTCTATTTAGACTCACAGGTAATGTCGGCTGGATTCTCTTCCCACTCGTTATGGGTTCGTTTGGCATTATCGCCTCCTCCATCGGCCTACTCTGGATTCGCCCATCCGTGGTCGTCGAGCCAGAAAATGCCAACGGTCGCGACCCAGGCGATATCGCGATGGGCCAGTTGAACATTGGCTACTATATCACCTGTATTCTTTGCGCTATCGGCATGTTCGTAGGAACCTTTCTGCTGCTCAATGTCACAAGTAGCAATAATCAACCGCTTGTAACAGGAATTTTTCCTGCATGGATCTGGTTTGGACTAGCAGGTTGTGTGGGTATTCTGCTCAGTATCGCCTTTGTGTTTATCACGCAATACTACACGGCAGGAACCTATCGTCCAGTACGCGAAATTGCCACCGCATCCCTCACAGGTCCTGCCACCGTAATCATTGCTGGCATCTATATTGGACTTGAGTGCGTCGCCCTTCCTGTATTGGCAATTAGCGTTGCGCTTGGTGTCTCCTACTTCCTTGGTAGTCAGGTACAACTGGGAACGCACGGCGTCATCAACGTTGGTGGCATCTTTGGAACCGCCGCCGCCACGGTTGGCATGCTCATGACCTGTGCCTACATTCTCGCAATGGACACCTTTGGCCCCATCACCGACAATGCTGGTGGTATTGTAGAAATGGGCGGTGAGTCCGGTGCTGTGCGTGACATTACCGATGCACTGGATGGTGTTGGGAACACGACGAAGGCACTCACTAAAGGCTACGGCATTGGTTCAGCAGCGTTAGCGGCCTTCCTCTTATTCAGTGCCTATCTCGACGTACTCTATGGTCTTAGAACGCCGAGCGCGAAGGCAGGTGTGTACAGTGTCAATCTCGCTGACATCTCGGTTTTCATCGCAGGTCTGATTGGCTTAACGCTGATCCTATTCTTCAGTTCTCTCGCCATTCGCGCCGTTGGCGCAGCAGCTCAAAACATGATCGAAGAGGTACGTCGCCAGTTCAGAGAGAATCCGAAAATCATGGCACCTCGCCCCGAAGACCGTGTTGACCCAGACTATGCACGCTGTGTCGATATCAGCACACGCGGTGCACTACGCGCCATGATTCTTCCTGGTGCTATTGCCATTGCAACACCAATCGCAGTCGGCACTATTCTCGGCACACAAGCTGCTGCCGCAATGCTCATGGTTGGCACAATGGGCGGCATCGTCATGGCCCTCTTCTTCAACAATGGCGGTGGTGCATGGGATAACGCTAAGAAATTTATCGAGGCTGGCTTCCTACGCATCAACAGCTATGGCGTCGTTGATCCTAAAGGCGAGGTTCACGCCAAAGGTAGCGAAGAGCACAAAGCTAGCGTCGTCGGCGATACCGTTGGTGATCCTTTCAAAGATACCGCAGGTCCCTCGCTACACGTCCTGATTAAGTTGCTTGCAACGATTACTCTGGTACTTGCACCATTGTATGTGTTCTTGCACCCATAAGTAGTTACAGGTGAGCCGAACAAAAAAAAAAAATTTTATATTTATATAA
>CAXUGH010000494.1:0-2703 GCA_964250365.1 uncultured Ktedonobacteraceae bacterium | reverse complement strand
GACCATTCACATCTACGTAAATCCGCTCAGCTCGGTTGTCGGGTATGGTGGCCTACTCATGCGGCTCGGTGGTGTTATCTGCTGGTGGCCCGAACGCCGCAGGGTGGTCGTGAAGCAACGCGTTGCTCAACCAGCTCCTGCGAAGGAGGTGTTGGCGTGAAAATCGAGGGACGTAGGGGCCTGATGTATCACGCCCAACCCACGAACCAACAAGGACGCGTAGAAGGCATGATAAATCAGGGCGTGATAAATCAGGCCCCTACGCGGCGATGGCTGTTTGTGCTGGTTGGGGTTGTGTTGATAGTAGCAGCTCTGTGGTCATACATGGCGTTTGTGTCGTCTACACATGAAACGCTGGACCAGCATGTGTATCGTATTGGCTCGCAGTTAAAGTGTCCGATTTGCCAGGGCGAGTCCGTCACAGATTCTTCATCGACGTTGGCGCAGCAGATGCGGAGTGTTATCCGCGAAAAGATACAAGAAGGCCAATCGGACGCGCAAATCATCCAGTTTTTCAGTGACCGCTACGGAAATCAGATTGTATGGCAACCGCAGTGGGAGGGATTTTCCCTGCTGACGTGGCTTGTCCCCATTACTCTACTCCTCGGTGGCCTCGTTCTCATCTTTTTTACGTTACGCGGCTGGCGCATTCCCGTAGCAGGAAGCATGACGAACAGTGTACTACAACGAGGAGGCGGTATACATGAGGAAGAGAGAGAAAGCGCGAATCTTGACGAGAAAGAGTTAGCACACTATCGTTTGCAACTCGAACGTGAGCTTGCCTCGGACGATATTCTCTTTGAGCGCAATGGCTCAACAAACGAGCAAGAGGAGGCACGCTGATGCTACTTGCGATTGTGCTGGCCTGTGCCCTTGGTGTCGTTGCGCTAACATTTGTACTAATTCCGCTTTTTCGCTTCTCTTCCGAGGGTAGAGCGCAAATCGCACAACAGGGAAATGGGAATACGCTAGGTAACACAAATGCATTGCAGGAGCGCGAACAATCAGCGCGGAGCGCGTTGCAGGAGATCGAACTAGACTACCAACTTGGCAATATTGGCGAAGAAGACTACAATACATTACGCGAACGCTATGTGCGTCGCGCCCTGCTCGCGCTCAAGTCGCGCCACGAGAGCGGACAAGACGAGATAGCGGAGCCATTCGAGCGCGACAAAGAGTTTGACGATCTGATCGAGGCACGACTACGAAAATTGAAGGAACAAGATGCAAGGGACTGAACAGAGAAATCGAAAAATGAAATATTCTTTATACCAATTGTACAGATTGAATTTCTTACACCCAAAGGGTGTAAGAAATTCAATCTGTACAATTGGTATTGCGTTAGCTTGCATCCTTGCATCTCTGCTATTGTTTCCTCTCTCCGTTTCGGCTCATGCACTTGCAAATAACGGGCGCATCACTGGACAACTGCTCGATGGCACAAAAAAGAACGCGCCGCTGGCGGGACAGCAGGTGACGCTGCAAGAGGCGCAAGGCGCGAACTCGCGCGACGTGACTACTGTAACGACAGACACACATGGCACCTACAATTTTACGAATCTGGCAACGGATAAGACCATCAACTACGCTGTGTACATGAACTATCAGAAGGCGCAGTATGTGAGTGATATCATCTCCTTTAGCGATGGGAAGCCCGTACAACAGGTGAACTTGACCGTCTATGATGCCACGAACAGCACGGCGAAAATTGCTATCCTACAAAATACGATTCTGCTGCATTCACCCGACGCGCAAAAGGGCGTAATAAACGTCTCTGAAATACTCACGTTTCAGAATCTGGACTCGCGTACCTATGTCAGCTCCTTTGATACCAGCAAAGGCAAACCTAATGCATTGCGTTTCTCGTTGCCAGGAAACGCGAAAAATATCAATCTTGGTACAGGCTTCGATGGCTATAACATTGTTCAAGTTGATCTTGGTTTCGCAACCAACGCCGCGATACCGCCTGGAACTACTCAATTCTCATTCTCCTATCAAATCGCCTATAGCGCGGCAAGCTATGACTTCCGTTATGTGAATGTGTATCCAACAGTTGAGCTATCGCTGCTCGTACCACCATCGCTACAGGTCGATCCGGGCTTCTTGACCAACGCTGGCATCACCAACTCCGGTAACGATTCCTATCGCCTCTATAAAGCCGAAGGTCTACTCGGTGGCGATGAGGTACATGCAAGCCTCGCGGGACTACCAACGCCAACTTCAACCAATAACACTCCTGGCAAAGTTCTGAACACGAACGTTATCTGGTTCATCGTCGGTGTAATTATTCTCCTTGCGATTATCGCCATCGTAGGCTATCTCTCCAATCTGCGAAGACGCAAGAAAACTTCTCATAAACGCGGCAAGCCGACGAAAACTGTTCCAGGTGGTACGGCGAAGGCGCAGCATACAAAAGAGCAGAGTGCCACGAGCGCGAAAGATAAAGAGGATGCTCTGCTGCGCGAGTTGCTGGCTCTCGACAAAGCCTTCGAGTCTGGCAAAATCTCCAAGCATGTGTATAATGAGCGGCGAGCCAGAACAAAAGCACGCCTACGCTCGCTTCTGAGCGAGCAGGAGGCGGCGCGGCGATGAGTACAGCATCAGATTCCCACACATACGATAGCCGAAAAAGTTTGTTTACGTGGAGCCAGGGCGCCCGCAAGGGGACGCCCCTCCCATACAACGGCACAGTGGGAACAGATT
>CAXUGH010000493.1:0-2713 GCA_964250365.1 uncultured Ktedonobacteraceae bacterium | reverse complement strand
CCGTGGTCTCAACTTTGGGAAAGTCGCATGTTACCGCTACACCAAACCCGCATGCGTTTCTCGTTGACGAAATCGAGTATAGCTTATGTACAGGCAAAAGTCAAGAATTTTTGCAGGAGTTCTGCAACACTTCACGCCTTGCAGAACTCCTGAAAAACGGGGAAGTAGAAAGGACTAGTCTTTCTTTGAGAAAGCTAGTCCTTCTTTTTTGCCTTTTCCTGCTGTGCCTTGCGCTCTTTGTAGAACGATTTTGGTTTGGGACGATGCTCCGTGTCTACATACGCCGCTGGTGCTGAATCCTCACGAGCGGCGACTTCAGCTTCATCGCGCTCGCTCACCAGTACCTGCAAGTCATTGTAGATATTGTAGTTATCGCTCACCTCACGCATACGGAGCATATGACGAAGCACTTGGATTTGCGTTGTATTCGTTCTGTCGTTTTTGGCAGGTGCTGCCCGCTTCAACAACATTTCTACAAGGTCCATACTATCATCATGTGCGCCGATACCTTCAAGACGTTCACGTACCGTCAATAATTGCTCATACAGATTCATAAAAGTCCTCCTTACCACTGAAACTGTTCTGTTCAGTGCTAGCAGTATCGTAGCATAGGTCATGCGGAGCGTCAAATTATTATGACTCTATCTATGCTAGTACTTGTGGCAAGGCAATATAAAAGGTGGTTCCTTCGCCTTCGACACCAGCACTCTCAGCCCAGATTGCTCCCTTCATTGCCTCGACAAGCTGCCGACACAAGTAAAGTCCTAGACCAGAACCGTGCTGTGTGCTATCGAGAGCAGAAGGAAGACGCACAAATTTGGTAAAGAGTCGCTCCAAATCTTCTGCAGCGATGCCGTCGCCCCAGTCACGGATGGCGAGAACAACGAATTGAGTATCAGGCGAAGAGTCGGGTTTACAGGCTTTTGGGAGCGAAGAAGAGAGCCTCACTTCGGCACTGACACGAATATTGGTAGCTGTTGGCGTGTACTTGATGGCATTATTGAGGACATTGAGCAGAATTTGACGCAGACGCGCCTCATCAGCGTACACAGAGAGTGTATCGTCGAGAACATCGTCAACTTTGCGCTTCTGGCGTATCAGCGTCGGCTCCAAGATGTCAAGTACGGGAAGAAGCGTCTGGTGCAGTTGCACTTTTTTCAAATTCAGCGCGATCTCTTTCTGGTTGAGGCGGCTGGTATCCATAACGTTTCCCAGCAACAAGATAACCTCTTCAGAAGCTCGACGTGCATTTGAGACGAAACGTGTACGATCCTTTTCGCTTAGAGATGAGCCATGAATACTCAGTAGTTCTAAATAGCCTTGAATAGCGGTAAGAGGAGTGCGTAACTCGTGAGAGGCAATCATAAGAAAGTGATTTTTTAGCTGTTCCGACTCTTGAGCATGACGCACCGCTTCACGCAGTTCCGTGTAGAGACGTGCATTCATCATCGCAATACCTGCCTGCACGCTAATCTCTTGCAGCATATCGACATGACGCTGAGTGTAGACATAAGGCGTATAGCTTTGTACAGAAAGCGTACCAAGTACCGTGTCGCCATAGTGAATCGGTACATAGAGCATTGACTCAGAAGGCTTCATACTCCCAATGTAGTCGTTGGGTGAGTGTTGCTCTGCCACATCAATAAAGGCTTCATACTCCTCTTTCGTATTCAGCATGATTGATGTCTGTTTCTCCAATATGAGTTTTGTCACCCAGGCAGGTGAATCATCATAGAGTTCTGGTGAGTATGGGATGCCTTCATCAACAACGTAGTCCAAAAAGATTCTATTGTCTTCCGAGGCATAACGTATGACCAGGAAAGCATCGGTTGGCATGACGCGCTGTACCTGCTCATAAATGGTTTCGTAGACCGAGCGCAGATCGCGCAATGCATCGGGCAGGAAAAGTGCTTTGCCAATTTTAATCAATGCCGCACGCTCTTCGCTGTTACGTTTTGCCTCTTCGTACAAGCGCGAGCCTTCAATCACAATTGCTGCTTGATTGGCAAGCAATTCAAGGCTAGTCATTAGCTCTATATCTGGTCGTATACTATCCAATGGGGCATCTGGAGTTAATAAACCTATGAGCGTGTTGTCAGCGCTTATCAGAGGAATGACGATCAAGTCCGTTGTCTGCCATTCGGTTACAGTATATTGCTTCGTTGTTATCGGTTGCTCTTCTTCGATAGTAAGAAAGTAGTCGGCAAAAAGCTCATTTTGCCAGAGAAGCGATTCAGTTGGAATGAAATAAGAGTTGCTAATGCGATACGCTTCATCTATAAGTAGCGCAACCACCTCGTTTGGCAGAGCGTGCTGTTGGAGATACGTTTCGTCTTCGGGCGAGACACCGTATGTTGCCTCAACATGAAAGTGTCCATCGAAATTGGCTAATAGATACAAGGCACAATGACGGAATCTTAATGCCTCGCATGTGGCAAGCGTAATGCGATTGAGCAACGTCTTGACATCCATTTGTAGATGCAAAGAGGAGCCTATGTCAGTGACATACTCAAGTACTTTTTGCTGGCGTAAAATGTTTGAAGACATATGGGCAAAGTTCATGTCCTGCGTAAAATTCTGTGCCATATACGACTTTTACAACCTCGCGATTTTTTCCGGCCTTCATGCGTGCTATTGTACCATACTTCACACGAATATATAACCTCTTTTGGCTATTTCTATTTGTTTTTGCTAGCACTTTTTCAAATCGGAC
>CAXUGH010000492.1:0-2720 GCA_964250365.1 uncultured Ktedonobacteraceae bacterium | reverse complement strand
CTGTGACGATGACGTTGCGTGTTAGCCCCAACTACGCCGCATCGCCCTGTGAAGTCTCGCTCATACCCGATAACATGGGCGCGATGATATCCGATGGTAAGCAGCATGTTGGTCTTGCGATCGTGGGTGCAGGTCTCTTGCCCTCGTTTACTATGGATATCGAACAAACAGAAGCGAATTGGCACCCTGCAGTCGTGGCGAACGTCGTACTCCACGAAGGAGAGCGTCTGCTCTTCGCCGTTGGTATGGGACGTAGCGCATATGCGGCACGTCGCCTCGTAGAACACGAACTTCACCAGCGCAACTTTGACGCGGAACTCGCGCAAACTCTGCATTGCTGGCGCAAGTGGGTTGCCAGCTCAAAATATCAGGGACCCTATGCCGAATGGGTTCAGCGCAGCGCACTCGCGTTGAAAATGATGACGTATGCTCCTACCGGCGCAATTGTCGCGGCTCCCACTACCTCACTGCCGGAGGATATCGGCGGTGTACGTAACTGGGACTACCGTTTCACATGGCTACGTGACGCGACCTTTACTCTGTACTCATTGAACGTGCTTGGTTTTACAGAGGAGGCTAGAGCATTCACGCACTGGCTCCGTCGCCTTTCTTATGCGAACGGCGAAGACCTGCAAATCATGTACGGCATTCGTGGTGAGCGTAACCTCGAAGAGCAAGAGCTATCGCATCTGGATGGCTACTGTGGCTCACGTCCGGTACGCGTCGGCAACGGTGCGGCAGACCAGAGACAGCTAGACGTGTTTGGCGAAGTTCTGGACTGCATTCACATGTACCGTCGTCAGGGCGGTTTCGAGCGTTACGGCGAAACGCTAGAGGGACCACTATGGTCGATGATGCGTACACTCGTCGAACATGTCTGCGCCAACTGGCAGCTACCCGATAACGGCATCTGGGAGGTACGTGGTGGTCTGCGCCACTTCGTCTACTCGAAGGTGATGTGCTGGGTCGCACTGGATCGCGGCATCAAGGCGGCGAAAGAGCTAAACCTCGAAGCCGACCTACCGCGTTGGATGGCGGTACGCGACCAGATTCGCGCCGACATTCTATCGCGTGGCTACAATACCAGCCTTGGAGCGTTTACACAATCGTATGATAGTAACGTATTAGATGCCTCGAATCTCCTGTTGCCGCTTGTGGGCTTCATCGCACCCGATGATCCACGTATGCGCTCGACAGTAGACCGTACCATTGAGCATCTTACGAACAGACAAGGCTTTGTGTACCGCTATCATGCCGACGACACCGACGATGGCTTAACCGGTGGCGAGGGTACGTTCACCATTTGTACGTTGTGGCTCGTGGATAACCTTGCGATGCAAGGCCGCGTCGATGAGGCTCGCTCACTCTTTGAACGCGTCTTGAGCTACTCAGGTCGCCTCGGCCTCTTCTCCGAAGAGATCGACCCCAACGGCTCAGGCTCACTCGGAAACTACCCACAAGCGTTTACACATATCGCACTCATCAATAGTGCCAACAATTTGCGGAAGGCTGAGATTCGCATGGCTGAGCATCACACCGATCCCGTCATGGCAGCTATCACATTCCACAAATAAGCACTACTAAGCAAGCGTGAGAACTACGCAAGTCCCTACTCTGTCTCTTGACAGAGTAGGGACTTGCGCCGTTTTTCTCTTTACGCCCATGAGATAATAGGCAAAAACAAGGTTTAACAAAGGAAAATACATCGTGTCCGTTACCTATCCCACCGCAAGTTTGAAGCCCCACAAGGAAGAGAGTCTCGCAAGTGGTCATGCCTGGATATTTTCAGGTGCATTGCAACAACCGCCTCATTGGATAGAGGCGGGTGGACTCGTTGATGTCAAATCATCACGCGGTCAATTTGTCGCACGCGGCTACTATAACCCACAGACCGACATCGCCATTCGCATTCTGACCCGCGACCCCGAAGAGACCATAGACGCCGAATTTATCCAGAAACGCATCCGTCATGCGGTAGAACTACGCCAAATCTTTCATCCAGAACAAACAAATGCCTACCGACTCATTCATTCCGAAGGTGATGGTCTCCCCGGACTCATCGTAGACCGTTTCGCCGACATTCTTGTCATGCAAATACACACATTGGGCATAGAGCGACTACGACCATTGATCGTGGATGCACTGATGCAGGAAACAGGAGCAAGTGGTATCCTGTTGCGTAACGAAGGCATGTCTCGACGCCGAGAAGGGCTAGAGGTCGAGGAACCTATAGTTGTCGCAGGAAACGTGCCACAGCAGGTTCCCATACGTGAAAATGGCGTACAATTTCTGGTCGATCCGTGGCAAGGCCAGAAGACCGGCTTCTTTCTCGACCAGCGCGACAAACGCGAGTCACTACGCAAATATGTACAAGGTAAGCGCGTCCTGAACTGTTTTAGCTACACAGGTGGCTTCTCCGTCTATGCTGCCCTTGCCGGCGCAACCGATGTAACAAGCGTCGATATCTCCGCACCAGCGATAGAGGCATCGAAAGCCAACTTCACACAAAACGACCTCAACCCCGACAACTACGAATTTCATATAGCCGATGTCTTCGACTATCTTGATAATGCCATAGCGCAGGAAGAGCAATTTGATGTAGTGATCCTCGACCCACCCGCCTTCGCCAAAACGCAGAGTTCGCGCAACAACGCCCTCAAAGCCTATCGCCGCTTAAACACACTTGGTATGCAAGTGCTACGACCAGGAGGCATTCTTCT
>CAXUGH010000491.1:0-2738 GCA_964250365.1 uncultured Ktedonobacteraceae bacterium | reverse complement strand
ATTCTAAGAATACATCCATTCCTATAATTCTATCTCTTCCTATCACCTCTTGAATATATTGTTGCTTCTGAAAGTAAAAACTTTACCTTACAACCTTCTCTTACCCCTCAACTTTCTGTTTCGTCTCTATACGAGTACGCGCACTTTCTCTTTGTCCAATTGCTGGGACGAGAGGGAAAATTCTTCCTAGCCCAAACTTAGGCATATTATTGTAAATTGCCTCGTAGTGTCCAGCAGGAACTCGATAGGTCTCATGCCAGATACCTACGTCGCCGTTGCTTCCAATTCGTCGGTTAAATTCTCGCCACGCAGGTAGATGAACAGCATTTCTGTTGCCAGCGTAAACCGCAAGGTCTTCAAACGAACGCCAGTACTGCACCATGAGAGTGGTAGGAAAGTTCATTGTCATCTCGGCACCCAGAAAACCCATCTCAGGATGCTCGTTCAGTTCTTTCAGCATACGTGTCATCGCAATAGCCACTGGCACCCATTTTTGTGCCTTCCATATTTTGTTGACACGCATTCCAATCAGAAACACCACCAACTCTTGGTCGTTCGCAACGGTCACACGCTCTTGAATAAGCTCGGTCATCGAAGTTTCCCTTTCTTGTTGAATTTCTCTTAGAACAACAAACACTTACCGCACACTGTACGGTAAAGCCTAAAATTTTTTACGCTACCGCAACTGTTCTACAAAAGCCTGAAATGCTCTTTCGTGTATATTATCTATATCTTCTGGCACCTGATTCATCAATGTCAGTCGCAGCATTGATAAGCCATGCATAAGAGACCAACTCGTATACGCTAGTTCTTGCGCTCCTGCACCGCTTGCTGAACGAAATTCTCCTGAGATTAGGCCATCTCGAAGAACTTGAACTAGTTGAGAGTAGGCCGTGTCCTGCTCGACTACGTTTAGTGAAAATGGAAAGATCTGTTTGTGATTAAACATCATCAAGTACAGTTGTGGCTCTTGCAATGCGAACTGCATGTACACTTTTCCAGCCTCTTGAAGACGCGCTGTAGCCGTTGCCCCTTGAATTCCACGTTCCAGACGTGCAGACAAAGACGCAAATCCTATGTCAACCAATGCTTCAATAATCTCCTCTTTGCTGGAGAAGTACTCATAGAGACCAGACGGGCTATAGTCGATGCGCCCAGCTATCTCGCGCATGGACAAAGCTTCTATGCCATGCTGCTTCACAATCTGCATTGCCGCGTCCAGAATTGCCTCTCTTGTCCTGGCTCGCCTCCTCTCATGAGGACGATTCACATTAACATTCCTTTCAATTACCGTACATTGTACGATAATAGTATACCCGTCATTTTTCCTGTTGTCAAGGGGACAAATTTCTTTTTGTATGGGATTCAGAGATGCATGAAAAGTGCTGTGGAGATTGTCTTTATAAGAAAGTGGTGTGTTTGTAGAGAGCAACAGTTATTTTGTTTTTTTTTTTTAAAAAACTGCTTTTTTTTTTAAAACCCCCCCCCCCACTTTTCATGCATCTCTGTTAAGCAGTTCTATCGTCCCTGAATATACTGCTGATACTCCTCAGGACTCATCAGGCCGTTAAGTTCGTCTGGATTGCTCATTTCGATGACGAGCATCCAGCCTCCTTCGTAGGGGTGGTCGTTGATGAGTTCGGGCGTGTCTTTGAGGTTGGTGTTGACGCGAACGATTTTGCCGCTCAGAGGGGAGAGCAGTTCGGAGGTGGCTTTGACCGATTCGATATCGCCAAATTTGGTCTCATGTGCCGCGCTCTCGTTGGCGTCCCAGGGCAGTTCGATGTAGACGATATCGCCTAGTTGGTCTTGCGCGTAGTCGCTGATACCGATGGTTGCCTGATTGCCTTCGACGCGCACCCACTCGTCGGATTTGCTGTATTTGAGATCGCTCGGATAATCTAACTTTGCCATGTGTATCTTCTCTCCCTTATACTATTTTTGCCGTTTGTAGAATGGTAGCGGCACAATTTTTGCCGCGAGCCGTTTGCCGCGAATATCGACTTGAATACTGTTGCCGACAACGGCGTGTGCCGCGTCAACATAGCCCATCGCAATGTTCTTGTGAACCGTTGGCCCTGGTGCCCCGCTGGTAACAACCCCAATCGCTTGCTCATTGTCGTAGAGCGCGTAGCTGCCTCGCGCAACGCCGCGATCCACCATCTCGATACCAATCAGTTTCTTGCTCGGACCTTGCTCCTTGACCTGTTGCAGCACATCGCGCCCAACAAATTGGTCGGGCTTGTTTAGTTTGACCGTCCAGCCCAGACTTGCCTCCAGTGGATTCGTCTGCTCGTCGAGTTCGTGACCATAGAGACAGAGAGCGGCCTCTAAACGCAAAGTGTCGCGTGCCCCAAGACCAGCAGGTAGGAGACCATGCGCCTTTCCAACTTCGAGCAACTTTTGCCAGAGCGCGACGACATCGACAGACGCACAGTATAGCTCGAAGCCGTCTTCGCCCGTATAGCCTGTGCGCGATATAAGACAGTTGATGTCATTGACCAGCCCCGCCTCACAATGGTAGTAGCGAATGCTCGCAAGGTCAACCTCTGTGAGCGGCTGTAATATCGCCTGTGCCTCCGGCCCTTGCAGTGCCAGCAGGGATGTGTAGTCTGATTGATCCATCACGAGGACATGCGACACGCCCTTCGCATGCTCTTTGACCCACGCAAGGTCTTTCCCTATATTGCCAGCATTAACGACCAGCATATAGTCTTCTTCCGCAAGACGATAGATGA
>CAXUGH010000490.1:0-2748 GCA_964250365.1 uncultured Ktedonobacteraceae bacterium | reverse complement strand
CCTGCACGGCATACATCCATCTTCTAAACGGTAGAGCAACGATTTGTTATTTAGAAGGAAGGAGTGATCAGAGATACCCAGTAAGTAAAACAACTCTTTCCAAACTGGATACGGAAAGAGGTCCTTTTGCATGGTCTCTACAATCACTGCCCATTCCCTCACCTTCATCGGCACCTCAGGAAGAAGAAAAGCCTTCCTTGCCTACGTCACCCATACCCAGACGAGTTGCGCTTCTGGACATGTCGCAACTACATATATGGTCCACAAAGGAGAGAATACTTCTGAACGCCGTCTTCACGTTCATAGATGGACATCATAGTGTTGAACAAATAAAGGAACGCCTCACTCTTTCTCCCGAAACGATTGAGCGAGTGTTACAAACGCTGCTCTCATTGGGAGTTATCACTCTTAACTAAGTAAATATACGAGCTAAATAAATATACAAGGAGGATTGTCAACGATGATAGGAAAAAGAACTTTGCAAGGTGAGGAGACGAGTACATCAAGAGAACAATCATTTCAAGAAATGATGATATCGCCATCTTCTCAAGAGAGAGGTCCAGTTGCAGTATGGTATCGCCTCACTGCTCCACCTGCACTGCCCGAAAATGCAACCTATATTCAGAAGGAAAAAGTACGACGAGGACGCTTGTTGAGTGTTATAGCATTAGCCCTGATACTTGGACAAGGACTCGTTACCTTAGGAAGTTTCAGGACAAGTGTGTATTTGGGATTGCTGGATGTATGTTCGCTTCTCATCTATTGCATCACATTATTTATTAATAAGCAGGGAAAGGCAACACTAGCAGGTATTGTACTTGTTGGGGCACTTGAGTTCACTCTTGTTACAAGCTTTTTATTTTTGGGACCAGTTACTCCATATATCCTTCCTGTCCTTGCCCTCTTCGTGGTTGTTGAGGTACTTGCCGCTTCACTACTTCCAGTGACCAGTGTTTTTGTTCTTTTCTTAGTGAACAGTGTCTTCATTATCCTCTACCTTAAATTTCAGCAACATGATGCGTTATTTGAACAAGTATTGCGTGATGGATACTATTACAATGAAATCATACTTCCGATTGCCTTACAATTCGTAGTAGCGGTTGTCACCTACCTCTGGGTACGTAGTTACACGCAGGCCATGATGCGTGCTGACCGTGCAGAGGTCATCGCTAAACTCGAACACATAGTAGCAAGCCAGAAAGAAGAGGTCGAGGAGCAGAAGCGGCAATTGGAGGTGGGCATTCAACAATTGATTGTTGCCCATACTCAGGCAATCAACGGGCATATCAACCAGCGCATCCCCCTTCCAGAAGCGAAAGTGCTTTGGCCTCTTGCCGTGTCCCTCAATAACTTATTTGCGCGGTTACGACGGTCCTATCGGGCCGAATACGAACTTCAACGGATGTACAAGGCAATAGAGTATCTTGCTCATGTGTTGAACAATGCGGAGATCACACAAGAGCCAGTTCTCATCAAACAGACAGGAACAGCGTTAGACCCTGTTCTTCTCCAATTAGACGGGAAATCCATTAGAGCTACGAAATTGAGGCATGACAAACATAGTCGGTTCTAGCAACTTTCCTCGAAAGGCCAACATCTGAAAACAAGAATTACTTTTCGTATTCATACTATCTTGCTGACTCTCCTTGACACCAACAAAATATCATGTTATGATAATATCGAATTGAAAGTATGTAGAAAGAGAAGACGTTTGTAACTGGTTGCTTGCGTCAGTGGATGAACCGACAAAGGAGACTATGATGGAGGACGACCTTGAGCCATCGCAGGCACATGCCGTGCTTGACTTCATGCTCTTCTTGAACGATACCTTGAGTCGCACGTCACACCATTTTGAGCAGGAGACTCTCTGTTCTCCCGAAGAGGCCAACATCATCGCTCTGCTCTCTCGTCGAGGGGCACTCATGGTGAAGGAGATCGCTCAAGCCATGCCTGGTATAGATCCTAGTAAACTGACACGCATCCTTGACAACCTGGAAAAACAGGGCTATGCGACTCGTACCCTTAATCGGGAAGACCGCCGCAGCTTTCTTGTCACCCCCACTGAACAAGGAATGCAGCTTCTTGGTACCTTTACAGCGCATCTCCAGGAGTTGGCGCAAGGGATGCTTGCCTCGCTTACATCAACCGAACGCCTGATTCTCGTCGAACTGTTCACCAAGATTCAGACCAATTGGTCCCGATCACAGGACTCGTAGTACATACCCATTGATATTTTCATTGACAGAGAACAACCAATACTTATCAGGTGCCGTTGTCTCTTTTTTTGACCAAATTTGTTTTCGATTTGATATTATGTCAAAGTAAAAATTTGTTGAAAAGGAGTTTGAACATGAAGCTTGCCATCTTTGGCGCGACCGGTGGTACTGGTCGGCAACTCGTCGAACAAGCTTTAGAGGAGGGGCATATCGTGACGGTGCTCGTGCGCACACCTGGTACATTTCCCCAGCAGCATGAACGTCTCTCTCTCGTTCAAGGCGACGTTCGTAACCATGCCTCCGTGGAGGCAGTTGTTGCTGGACAAGATGCCATCTTGAGTGCGTTAGGAACCAATCAGCGCGGCGGCCCAGTAACGCTCTGTACTGATGGTATAAAGAATATCCTAACAGCCATGATACACTGCCAGGTGCATCGTCTCCTCGTTGTCAGTGCGTATGGTGTGGCAGAAAGCCATCACCGCAATTTCTACAATCTTCTCCTCTGGACTTCGTTGAAAGAAAAAATGCTGGA
>CAXUGH010000489.1:0-2771 GCA_964250365.1 uncultured Ktedonobacteraceae bacterium | reverse complement strand
CATGCGATTTATCGCGTTAGATCATTGTTTTTTATATTCGCGCACATTGAGAAAACACATCTCGTGCAATAAATTGCGCCTCGGACGCGATAAATCGGGTCCCTACGAAAATTATTGAGATGTCTACCGCTAATATCACACAGATTTCTGCACATCCAATATTTTAAGCCAGATGTCACGGCGGCTTTCATCTTCGGACGACTCGATGCGGAAGATGATATCGACCAGTGAGCCTCGGTCGAATGCTTCGAGTAGTTCGGCACCACGCGTGAGGGTGCCGGTGATTGTGCTGGCTTTTCCTGTTTTAAGATCAGTCACGGCTAGTTTCAGGCGTAGATTTTGTCTGTTCATGCCACTGGCCCAGCGATCAATCAGGTAGGCGCGTTCTATCTTGAAAATTGGTTCGGGATTGGCGGCACCAAAAGGACTAAGCTTGCGAAGTTTTGAGTAGCCGTTATAGTTCAGCAGGTCGGTTCTAGTTAAAACTAAATCGACCATGTACGTGGTCGCTGCCGGTTCAACCACTGTTTCCGCTTGCTGTACAACCTCTTCCACAACTGCGGTTGATACAGGCTCAATGGCCTCGGCTACATCTTCCTCTACGGCTGCGTTATTGCCTGTTGTTTGCCATTCTAGCAGGTGTTGGCGAAAATCGTCGATGTGTGCAGTTTCAATGGTGAAGCCAGCCGCCTGTGCATGACCGCCATAACGTTCCAGGCGACCTGGAAAGCCGCGCAGAGCCTCTATGACGTTGAAGTCTTTCTGACTACGTGCCGAGCCGCGACTAAGCCTCGTCTCTGCATCGTTGCTTACGACAAAAACGGGTTTGTGAATCTCCTCGACAAGTTTCCCAGCGACGAGGCCCAGAATACCCTCGTGCCAGTCTTCGCCGCTGACAAGGATAACGGTGTCGTCTGGATGCTGCTGCGCCTCCCCACGTACTTTCCGCATTAGCTCTTCCGTCTGCTGCTGTCGTGCGATATTGAGTTCTTCTAACTGCGCGACATATCCCGCAGCCTCCTCTTCGCTCTCGGTAGTCAGAAGATGAAAGGCGATGCTAGCATCTTGCATTCTTCCAGCCGCATTGATGCGTGGACCTAAACCGTAGGCGATGTCGCGTTCACGAATGCGCCCCGGTTGCAGATTCGCGCTACGAATGAGGGCTTGTAGTCCAGGTTTATGAGTCGTATTCAGTTGTTGCATGCCTAGACGCGCGAGAATGTGGTTCTCACCAATTAGCGGCACGATATCGGCGATGGTACCGATGGCTACGAGGTCAAGCAGTTCCATCTCGTCTTCCTTAGAACGGTCATACTTGCGATAGAGTGCTTGCACTAACTTGAAAGCCATACCAGCACCACACAGAGGCCGATATGGGAGCACATCCTCTTCCTCTGCATCAGTCCGCCACGGATTGACCATTGCATACGCATTAGGTAGTTCGGCGGGCGGATTGTGGTGGTCGGTGATAATGACATCCATGCCAAGCTCGTTTGCATAACGTACCTGCTCTACATCGGAACTAGCGCAATCGGTGGTGATGATGAGCTGTGTACCACGTTGCTTGAGCATGTCGAGGGCGGTAAGATTCAGACCACAACCATCGCGTTGTCGATGTGGAATATGAAAATCAAGCACCGCCTCCGCCAATTTCAAACTACGTAGGGCGCGGAACAATAGCGCGGATGATGTGACGCCATCGGCGTCGTAGTCGCCATACACAGTGATATGTTCTTGCAGCGCGAGTGCTTGTTGAATGCGTTGAACGGCAAGGGGCATTTCTACGAGAAAGAAGGGGCTGAGGCTATCGTCATAGGAGGCTTGCACGAAGCGGCTAATTTCTTCGCGCAATGAAATGCCGCGATTAGTCAAAAGTTGTGCGTATAGCGAGTCTATACCTTGTTGGGCATCCGTCTGTCGCTCCTCTTTCGAGCGTAAAGGATAGGTTTGCCATGATGTTGAGGAAAATGATTCCACTATGAATCCTTTGCGTGCTAATCGGGCAACAATCGAAGAAAGACTTCGTTGCCGAGCAAGCGACCCCGTTTGCTCAGACGTAGCCAATCGTCCTCGTATTCCAGTAAACCAGCCTCTTCTACAGGTTGCAAGCGGTCTTCGACAAACTGTGCGAACGGTTGTGCGAAGCGTTGTGCGAATGTTGGAAGGTGAAGTCCCATAGCAGTGCGTAGGGCGAGAAAAGCGGTCTCCGCCATCTCTTGCTCGCGCTCGACCTGTTCGCTGTCGGCCTCTGGTAAACGCTGTGCATTCACCGCTTGAATGTACTCTTGCGGTTCACGGATATTGGAGAAGCGTCTGCCGCAGAATGTCCTCTGGGCTCCTGCTCCCATACCCATGTATGGCAGGCTCTGCCAGTAGGTTAGGTTATGCCGACTGTGATGTCCTGGCAACGCCCAATTCGAGATTTCGTAGTTCTCGTAACCCGCATCCCTTAGACGCTCGTCGGCATACTCGTACATATCGGCGCACAGGTCTTCGTCGCCAGGAGTGATGCTTCCTTCGTCTACCCATGTGCGAAAGGGCGTACCCTCTTCGATAATTAAGGAGTAGAGCGAGAGGTGTTCGGGGCGAAGTGCCAGCGCACGGTCCAGTGTCTCGCGCCATTGCTGCATCGTCTGCCCCGGCAAGCCGAACATAAAATCTATGTTGATCGAGGTAAAGCCAGCAGCACGCGCAAACTCTACGGCCTGTGTAATCTCTTCAGGCGTATGAATGCGTCCCAATGTTTGTAGTAAATTTGCATCAAAGCTCTG
>CAXUGH010000488.1:0-2778 GCA_964250365.1 uncultured Ktedonobacteraceae bacterium | reverse complement strand
CCATGCCTAATGTATCGTGTCCATCGTCGATAAGCACGACATCGAAGATGCCTTCTTGTACCGTTTCAACGTTAAGGAAACCATCCTTTAATGAGTGATAGCTTTCGACTTGATACTGTTTTCCCCTAGTATCCCTCTTCGTCTGCGTGTGATAAAGGATGAACGCGCTCCATGAGAGTGTTGTCGGCAACAGAAACGCCTGTTGCGTATTTTGCATCTTCATCACGCGAATCGTAGTAAAGGTAGCTACAAGCACAACGAGAGCGGCTACGAATAGTCCCGCGAATTGAAGCGAACTAATACGTCTCTTCTCTCCATGAATAGACAAAATGCGAAGTGTATTGCTTCTATTGCCCTGCGCTGCAATTGCATCCATGACTGCTTTATCGACGCGAGGTGATGGACTTGATGCTTCGAGTGATGCAATTAAATGAGTAGCCTGACGTAGTACACGCTGCTCTGCTGCACAGGACGGGCACGTTGCAAGGTGTGTCGAGACAAATTGCTTCTGCTCTGGTGAAAGATCATCCCAGATGGCAAGGTCGCGCCTCACTTTTTCACAGATGCGCGAATCGGAATTTTGCAATGAGTTGTGTGGGCGAAGAGGAAGATTGCGCTCACTCATTGTGCTTCCTCCTGTTTCTCGCCATCCTTACTCAGACGCTGATACTGCTCGATAAACATACGCTTCGCACGCGAAATACGAGTCGCGGAGGCGTTGGGGGAGATACCCATGATGGTTGCGATTTCCTGGTACGATACACCTTGCGCGGCATTGAGGACGAGCGCGGTTGCATACTCCGGCGGCATATTCTGTAGTGCGTGACGAATCAGGTCACGCTCAGCAACCTCTGGTATACCACCATTGTCGGCAAGAAAGGCGAACGTATCCTCGTTTGCGTCTTGCTCTCTATAATCGTCGTTGCGATAGCGGTGCGAGAGCGACCACCACGAGATGCGCTTCCTACGTCGCAGCATATCGACACACAGATTCGTTGCGATACGGTAGAGCCAGGGCGAGAGCCGTTCACGCTCATAGAGGCCGTTCCAGGAATTGCAGGCGCGGATAAAGACCTCCTGCGTCACATCGTCGGCATCCTCTTGATTGCCGAGCATTCGATAGATATAGGAGTGTATGGGTCGCTTAAACTGCTCGTAGAGTTGAGCAACCGTTAAAATAGCATCCGTCTGTGATGCCACTTTCTCTGTTGATGCTTGAGACTCTATCGGTTTATCCACAGTCATACCGGCTCTCTCTTCTTGAGAAGAGCCATTACTCGCTGCTCCTCCCAGATTAGCCTTTAGTATACCAGGATTGACCGCCAAATAAAACATAGTAGCTCCGTGTAGGACGAATTTCTATAGTAGGGAGTATATATTTGTTATTCATTCGTCTAACACGTTTCGGTAGGCCAAATTTTACGACGACTTCGATTAGTAAAGATTTCAACTTTTTTCAGGAAGTGTCTCACGCCTCTTTTTCTGCTATAATGGGCTATCAAAACAAGAGAGTTGGACCAGTTAGATGAGTTATACGATAGCTCGTAATCGAGAGACAAATGGCGAAGTAAACAAAATTCACGAAGAAGACCGTACCATTCACGACTGGTACCGCTTTGTTCTCTCTTTTCCACCTCATTTGGCGCGTACATATCTGCAAAGATTTGAACTCCAAAGCCATCATCGCGTCCTTGATCCGTTTTGTGGTACTGGTACTGTACTTGTTGAATGCAAACGTGCAGGCATTCCGAGTATAGGCATTGATGCACACCCAATGGCACATCTTGCCAGCCATACTAAAGTTGATTGGACGCCAGAGCCACAAGAGTTATTAGAACACGCACTAAGCATAGCAGAAGTGACCGCATTAGCACTACAAGCAGAGAATATTGAAGACGAGCCATTTTTTCGTACAATGGAAGAGGTACAACCACCTCAATTGACTAATTTATCAGAAGAGCAATTCAACTTGTTGCTGACAAACTCTATAAGCCCACTCTCTTTACATAAAAGTCTTATCTTGCTTAAAAATATAGAGCAGTATCGGGATGACCGCTTTTACCATCACGAACAGCTTGCCCTAGCCAAAGCACTAGTATATACCATTAGTAATTTACGTTTTGGACCAGAAGTAGGTGTAGGTCCAGCCAAGCATGATGTATCTGTTGTTGCTTCGTGGCTTCACAACATTCGTACAATTGCCAAAGATATTGCACTCGTGCGGCGAAAAGAGCTTGCAGACTCGGAAGTTTTTTGTGCAGATGCGCGTCAGTTGTCCCAAGTGTTAGAGCCAAATTCTATAGATGCGGTAATCACGTCACCTCCTTATCCAAATGAAAAAGACTATACACGAACGACACGATTAGAGTCGGTTGTATTAGGATTGCTTCACAATAAAGCCGAACTACAAAGCCTGAAAAGAGGCTTGCTACGCTCGAACACACGTAACGTATACAAGGGCGATACCGACGATCAATGGGTGTCTTCTCATCGTGAAATACAAACCATTGCTCAGACAATCGAAGCGAGACGTATCGAGTTTGGAAAAACATCTGGCTTTGAGCGGCTCTATTCCAGAGTAGTAACACTCTATTTTGGGGGCATTGCAAGACATTTAGCTTCTCTCCACCCTATCCTCCGTCCAGGCGCACAACTAGCCTATGTAGTAGGTGATCAAGCATCTTACTTGCAGGTGATGATTCCGACAGGAAAATTAGTTGCTGAAATCGCGCAATCTCTTGGCTATGAACTGATTAGCATTGACCTTTTTCGCACTCG
>CAXUGH010000487.1:0-2789 GCA_964250365.1 uncultured Ktedonobacteraceae bacterium | reverse complement strand
TGTTGCATGCATGTATGTTTGTGTGCGTTTTGGGGGTTGTTGTTTTGAAAATACTTTTGCCCATTGCCTCCACTGCGACGCGTCGGAGTGGAGGCAATGGGCAAAAGTATTTTTTGATTTATTTAGCCATGAGTTCGATAGTGTGGTAGCCAGTCGAACCATCGGGCAGAGGCGGCGCGATATTGGGGTCCTGTACGTTGCCCTCTAAGTCGATGGCACGCACGATTGCCGTGTATGTACCTGCTGGCGGTTGCCATGAAAGTTCCCACAATACCCATGTTAGAGCCGATAGTGGACGTTTGAGCGTGGCTCGATTCCATGTTTTTCCGTTGTCAAAGCTCACATCAACTTCGCTGATGCCCTTGTTGCCAGAGAAGGCTACCCCCGCTATATATGTCGGTTTGTTAGCTGTAAGTGTGGCACCTGTTAACGGAGTGTCGATACGCGAGGTCATGCGTAATGGCGCGGGATCACTCCAACCGCGCTGTTGCCAGTAGCCTTGAAAGTCTGTATTGACGACCTCTATGCGCGTGATCCATTTGACGTGCTTCATGCCATAGATACCAGGGACGAGCAGGCGCAGGGGAAAGCCATGCCCCTGTGGAAGCGTTGCACCATTCATGCGTAGAGCTAGCAACGTCGTCGGTTCCAGTGCTTTAGAGAGGTGAATGCTATCGCTGTAATCGTCGGCTGCATAGAGAACGACCTTTGTTGCCCCCGGTTTTATCGCGCTCCCACGAGCAAGCAGGTCCGCGAGCGGAATGCCCTCCCACAGCGCACTGCTCATGTAGGGACCACCGACCTCGTTGCTAATGCACATCATCGACTCGTACTGCTGCTTTGTCGGTAGTGCGAGTAAGTCTTTGTAACTGAGAGAGAAGCTATGCTCGATTTCACCTGATACTGAGAGGTGCCACGTGTCAGCGTTGACCGAGGGGTCGGAAAAGAGATTTTTCGAGACGATATAGTACTGGTCGTTCGGCGTTATCTCTTTCGAGAGCAACGGCACCTGCTGAATAGTGCCATAATTCGGCACTGGTGCAGGTACAACCTTGGGCTTGTATCCCTGCAACACTCCTGGCGCTGTGCTAGTTGCTCCACCGCCACCACCCGTTGTGATATCTCCTGCACTCGTAATGAAACGCCATGCTAATACCCCCAATGCACCGAGTCCAACAATTTGTAGACCGCGCACCACAAGCTCGCGCCGCGCCGCGCTTCTTTCGCGTACCTCCAATGGCGCATTGAGAAGCCGTATACGTTGTGCCACCAGGAAATTTTGTAGTAGGACAAAAAGGCCACCAAAGACAACGCCAACGATTGCGAGGCTCAAGGCTGTATTGAAGGCACCAATGACGAGGCGCGAACCAAAGAGGCCGAAGCCTGTAATTGGCAACAAGAGAAGTCCTGCGAACAACCAGAGTACTCCTGCAAGCAGCAGACCCGCGCTCCAATGCAACTTCTCCTGTCCTGTCTTCTCAGCGCGAAACGAGCCTATCCATAATGTGCAGAGGCCGCCAGTAAGCGCGAACACGAGGCATTGTCCAACGATAATACAATAAAAAAAGTAATGTTTGGCGTCGCCCCCAATCAGTTGATGTAGCGTATTGAAGGTTGTTGGCGACATCAATTGTGTCAAGGTAGAGCTGAAGACCTCCGGCAGCGAGATACCATTCACGGTGACGCTCAAAATTATCATGAGTATAGTCGCTATAATGCCCGCGCCAAGTCCCGCGATAAAGCCAGTCCAGAAGCGTTGGCGGCGCGTAAATTGTATTTTTTCCACAGTTCTCATCTCGATACATCTATAAAATTGCCACTGTGCATAGCATAACAGACATATACACGATTGGCTAAGCCAAAATTGGCAGAGAGGTCTGGAGGCCGCAAGAGTTTCCCTGAACTATTGACAAAACAGTTCGCATAAAGTATTATATCAGAAACGGATATATCCGTTTCTGATATAATAAAAGGAAGGTGTATGTGTGGCTATTCGAGCGATTGCTTTTGATATCGGTGGAGTACTGGAAATCACGCCTGATACCGGAATGATTGAAAAGTGGGAGCGAAGTCTTCATCTCAAACCAAGGGAACTAAACAAGCGTATGGGAACACTTTGGGATGACGGTGCTGTGGGGAAATGTACGTTAGAAGATGTGGCGCGTGGCCTGCGTGACAATCTTGGAATGGATCAGGCGCAGAGGGACGAATTTTTCCATGATCTCTGGCTAGAGTATCTTGGTCAACCCAATACTGAATTGATTGACTATTTGAGGCACTTGCGCCCACGTTATCAAACCGCCCTTCTCAGTAATAGTTTTGTCGGTGCCAGGGAGAAAGAGCAGGAGCGTTACCAATTTGGGGATTTGGTCGATCTGATCGTCTACTCGCATGAGGTCGGGCTTGCCAAACCTGATCGACGCATCTTTACACTAACCTGTGAGCGTCTCAGTGTGCAACCAGCAGAGATGATTTTCCTTGACGATTGCGAGCCACATATAGCGGCTGCTCACGCGTTAGGCATTCACGCCATTCTTTTTCAGAATACTGTCCAAGCCATCTCTGATATTGAATCTATGCTACACGCTCATTCTACCTGAGCGGAAATTTCTCCATTAACGTTGGAGCCTACATATATTTACAGCCTAAGTTTTGGAGGATTTTTCCTAAACTACGAATATATCAAGGAGACACAATGAAAAACACCGAACGCGAACCCGAATTTCTACTCCCACTCACACCAGCGGTGTTTCACATCCTATTATCCCTCGTGGGAACTGAGCGGCATG
>CAXUGH010000486.1:0-2873 GCA_964250365.1 uncultured Ktedonobacteraceae bacterium | reverse complement strand
GGGTATTTCAACGGGTAGACAATTTTGTAACAAACATATATGAATAGATTGCCTCACGAGGCAATCTATTCATATATGTTTGTTACAACTGGCAATGGCGTGGAATCAGCGATATTGAGTAATATCCAGCCTTCCAAAACCTCCCGTAGCTCGTTTCTACACTCTTGCTCTGTAGAGGCATTTGCCCACACCCCTTGAAAGCCAGGGATCCGCCCGAAGTAACTACCATCCTCAAATTGCTCGTATTGAGCATGGCTCATAGCCTTGTCAAGATATTCGTCTAACACAATCTTGCTCCTTATTTTAAGGTGGCATTTAACGTCTCTAAAATGGTATTCCAAGGAACAATGTTAGGGGCTGGATAGTGTTCTGGATCGTGAAGAATCTTTACTCCACATCCTCGGAGCAAGGTAATACTGTTCGGAAACGCGGGATGATGCGAAAATGGTTCTGAGATACATGGTGCCGCAACAATGGGAAGTCCTAAGCCCATCGCCTTACACATTTGACTTAATGCTAATGTATCGGCATTGCCTTGTGCCCATTTAGTCGTCGTGTTAAGTGTCATTGGTGCAACTACCATTGCATTCATTTTAGGAAGTACGTCGGGTGTACCGATAGGTTTATAGTTACTCCGAACGGGATGCCCAGTAAGTTTTTCTAGTTGTGGTATGTCTATAAAATGCGTTGCTGACGGAGTTGTAATAAGACAGACATCCCATCCTGATGCTTGAGCGAGAGAAATAAAATCTCGAACGTGCTGCGCGGGAGGAGCAGCACAAACAATGTGATAGAGTACCTTCTTTGCATTCTCTTTTGGCATGAGTTCCTCACAAGAGCATTGTATACAATGTCATCTGTGCATCCCTCTACAATTGTACCTCATTATGTGAAATGGGAGACTCTTGCAATAAATCGCCAATATCTTTCACGTCACTTGAGGTTTTGTAGTTGGTGCGCCGCAAGCGACCATAGATATCAGTGATAATAGCGATATTGGTTACTGAGTTGATATCTTGACTGGCAAGCAATGCTTGTCTGGCATGCAGAGTTGCCGTCGCAAATTCATCGAGTTCTATGTAGATATTCGCTTTCAAGATATCCAACCACACAAATTGACGCGTTTCGTCTTTCTTGTAGGTCTTTGCTATCAAATTCTCTAACGTGTTCAACTCTTTCAATGCTTGTCCTGGCAAACCAGCCGTGTTGAAAACGGTGGCTCTTGTGTTGAGATAGCCAGCCTGATGCCAACTTTTTCGTGTTCCTGTGAGCAATGCACGCATATAGAGGTCGTCTACATTCTGACGCCCAACGGTCTCTGCGACATCATCCAGTCGTATCAGCAATTGTGGAGGAACGGGTTCATTTCTGCTAACAGCAAGGGCGGCTTGAGCGCGACTCAAGTAGACCGAGAGTGCGCCTAACAATTGAGGGTGCATGTGTTCATTTCCATTATGAGAAGGGAAAAGGTGTAAAGCTGCTTCAAAGTCACGAATGGCTGCACTCACTTTGTTGTGTTGAACCTGAAAAACGCCCTGTTTCATTGTACCAAACAAGCCCCACTCCAAATAGGTCCACCCACGCATAAAGAAGGCAGTTGCCAGTAAGTCAGTATCGTTCATACTCTTAGCAACTCGTACTACCTCGTTTGCATGAGCATATGCACTCTCAAATTGCCTCTGGTCTCTTACAATATGCGTCGAGAGCATCTGATATCCCAACAAGGTTTCTTGGACCTGATAGCGAAGGTCGCCTTGAGTTTGTTGCTCAAAACTTTCTAAGTCGTGTATATCGGATGCGAGTACAGGTAATTTTTGCTGCGCGTTACCTGTATCATGCAATTGCCAGATCGTGCGAACATTGTTTTGGTATGCCGTCGTATCGACCGAAACTTTTTGTATGCTTGTACGCTGTGTTTGCGTTGGTAAAAGATGTATTCGTGGCTCTAAGGTCACTTCCTCCAATGTTGCCAGACCAAAGAGAATGGGTGGTATCTTGAGGAGTCGCGCTATGGTTTTTCGTTTATTGATATCGACAGGGACTTTGTTTTCGAGTTCCATTTCAAGAATCCATCTCTCGGAGACAGGGCTTTGGTCTTCGTTTACTTCTCTTCCATACAGTTCGCCAAAAGCTTTCGCACTCAGTTTCGCTCTCTTACGGAAGTAGCGCGTCACCTGTCCAGCATGAGGCCAACCTGTCCACTCGCCTTCAGTTTGCACATCAAAAGGACCATATGTTCCGCCTTCTCCCCAGTAGGAGACCGTTGATGAGTTCGTCTTTTGCGCCATCATCGTTGCCCTTCTTCCACAGAAAACTACTATTTTCTACATCGCTTTCAGTATAGAGAAGATATCAACTTCTGTCTATCCCTGTATCTTCCAAAACAGAGGTTGGAAGTTCATGGTGATGAAAGCCACCTCGTAAAAATCTGGTACATAGGTTACTCTTTGCGTTGGATAGGCAAAACCAATGACATTTTGTATGTATAGAGAAAGAGGTTACGAGTATGAACAAAAGCGAAGTCGCACAATTCCGCGAACAACAAGCCTTACACGAACAGTCTGCACAGTGGGGCATGTATGGACCTGCTATCGTTGCCAATCATGCCAGCATTACCGCGCGTTTGCAACGAGGGGCAAGTCGCATCTTAGAGCTGATGCAGCAAGGCAAAGAGCAGGAGGCAGTAGCGATGATGGCACAACCCGATTGGGGTGCAGACATGGAAGAAGCGGTGACACCTGTTCCAAACAATCAGCACGAGTAGAGGAGGAAATTATGGCTCATTATGACACACGACCCTGGCAACGTCATCGCATCGAAGAGCAGAACACACAGCCCTTACCAACTGCCAACCTTCCCTTTCTCATGTATCT
>CAXUGH010000485.1:0-2873 GCA_964250365.1 uncultured Ktedonobacteraceae bacterium | reverse complement strand
CCTTGTTCGATGACGACGATTTTGTCGGCGTTCTGAATCGTGGTGAGGCGGTGCGCGATGACGATAGTGGTGCGGTCATGCATCAGGCGTTCAAGTGCCTCTTGCACTAGACTTTCACTCTCGTTGTCGAGCGAGCTTGTGGCTTCGTCGAGAATGAGGATACGCGGGTTACGTAGTAATGCACGCGCTATGGCGATACGTTGCCTCTGCCCACCTGATAACTTGACGCCACGCTCACCTACCAGCGTATTATAGCCATCGGGCAGCTTCTCGATAAATTCATGTGCATTGGCAGAACGTGCTACCTGCTCCACCTCGTCCTGTGTGGCGTCGAGCCGACCATAGGTGATATTTTCCCGTATTGTTGTGCCGAATAGGACAGGTTCTTGCAGTACTATGCCTATCTGCTCGCGTAGGCTCTTTACCTGCACTTCGCGTATGTCGTAGCCATCGACCGTGATGCGCCCATCTTGTACATCGAAGAAGCGCGGAATCAGGTTCGCAATCGTCGTCTTCCCTGCTCCACTCGGTCCGACGAGTGCTACCACCTGCCCGCGTTGAGCCTCGAACGATACATCGTGCAATACCTCTGTCTCCTCGTTATAGCCGAAGCGAACATGTTCAAATCTCAAACTGCCCTGGATTGGTGGTAAAGGCGATGCAGAGGGGCTATCAGCAAGTGTGATTGGTTGATCAAGCAGGTCGAAGATACGCTCCGACGCTCCTAGCGCGATCTGGAATTGTCCATAGAGATTGCTCAATGCAATAAACGGCTGTGTCAACACCACCAGATAAATCACAATTGTTACCAGCGTCCCTATCGTTAATGCGCCACTTAGAACTGCCGTGCGAGCATACCACAAAAAAACTGCCAATCCTGTCAGCCCCAGTAGCATCGTCCCTGCCTGTACCGCAGCCGATAGCACTGCACGTTTCATCGTAATCCCGAATTGTCGCCATACCAACGCATTATAGCGGCTCGTCTCGTAATCTTCGCGCGTGAATGCCTTGACAACCTTCGCATTGCCAATAGACTCTTCCGATGCAGTTGTCGCTTCACTGAGCGTCGCCAGTTCGCGTTTGACGTAGCGGCGCAGATAGCGACTGGTAATTAACGGCAGAATAAGAATTGGCACAAGCACAGCCGCGATAATCAGTAGCGTCGGCCCAAAGCTTGCAGTAGAGTGCGTGCTAGGCAGGTGTATGTTGAATGAAGCCGCCTGAGCCAGTAGCGTATCAGGTCCTGCGATCACGATTACAAGACCAACCAGCAGCGTAATCAAATTCTGCGCTAGACTTACCACATCGCCTGTAACGCTTCCACGTACCAGCGTCACATCGTTGGTTAAGCGGCTCAATAGTTCGCCAGTACGGTTGTTCTGAAAAAAGCTGAGCGGTAGTCGTTGTAGGTGTGCATAGACTTTTGTGCGTAAATCTACCAGTACACGTTCGCCTACATAAGTCGTCCAAAAGCTCCTGATGAAGCTAATAATTCCTTGCACAAGAGCGAGTACAATGAGAGAGACGGCAATGGAGCGGAGCGCATCCGAATTTTTCTGGATGATACTATCGACAATCTTGCCCGTAAATGCAGGGTAGGCAAGCGACAACGTACTGGTGACAAACGTCAACAGTGTCAAACCCGCCAGTTGCCACCAGTAGGGACGCGCGAAATTGAACAGTCGCCAGATGCGGTAGCGATTGGGTCGTACCTTTATCGGTTCATTCCTCATACTTCTTGCAGGGATAGATTGGCTTGCCACGCTGTACTCCTATCGAAATAATTCCTTTGACTAGAATTGCTATCGTTAAAAATACGTTGTGTCTTGCGTCAGGTTGTAGGGGTCATCATTCATTATGCCCTGAAACGGCATTCCACGCGGCACGAGGGCGTAATGAATTATGGCCCCTACAACGCCTCCAACCTCTCTTTCCTCTTTTGTGCTTGATAATAGTCGGGATCAAGCTCCAGTGCCTTGTTGACCGCTTGCAATGCTTCGTCACGCTTTCCGAGAATGCCGAGTACCCACGCTTTGCCATCCCATGCAGGCACGTAACGTGCGTTGAGGCTCAATGCATGCTCAAAAGCTGCTAGAGCTTCGTCGTAACGCGCAAGCATCGCTAGAGATGTACCCTTGACGTACCATGCCTCGACGTTGCTATTATCAAGTGCGAGAGCCTTCTCAACCGCGTTTAGTGCTGCTTCATAACGAATGGCGGTTGACAATTCCTGACTGTATTCCAGCCAGAATAGAGCTTGTTTTTTGCGCGAATCCTGCTCATTCATAGCTTGTCTTTCTCCGTTTTTAACACTTACTATGGCACAACATGAAATTGTCTGCAAGCTTCTTTCGTCCATTTTTCCTTGATATGCTTGATTATCTCATTCACTATATCTAACAATAAAAGTGTTTGCTTGCTAAACGGTCAAATGAAACTTTCATTAGCCTTGTTACGTGAAAAGAAGAGACCATTTTCGGTAGAAACCAAATAAGCAAAATTTCCATGTAGCGATGGAAAGAGGAATCCTGTTTTGACTTGGATCTATCTCCCTTGCTTGTGATTCTGTACGTAGCGGTTCTTTATAGAAACTGGTGAAAGGAACCTCTTATGGTCCAGGCTTTATTGATAATGCACGTTGAAGTCATTGTTCCATTGCCGTATGTTTCCGAGGTCGAGCCATTTCTCATGCAATGCTGTGCAGAGACCGGAGATAAGTTGCTCGGACGCCAGGTCTACCCGGAGATCGACGAAGCCTTATTTGTGGTGCAACTGCTGCATGATGCAAATAGTAGCAAACATATTGCTGTACTTCACGCGGCTCTGCAACAAAACATCATCTCGTCATTTCAATTTGCACGCGGCAGCATCGT
>CAXUGH010000484.1:0-2888 GCA_964250365.1 uncultured Ktedonobacteraceae bacterium | reverse complement strand
GCAACGATCCCCATTTCCTGTTCTGCTATGATAGTTAATTCCCTACACTGGTGAGATAAATCGCTTCGGTGCGATTGCGTGCGTGTAACTTCTCGAAGATGTTTTGCACATGTTTGTGTACCGTTGATTCGGCGATGGATAGCTCACCCGCGATCTCGCGGTTTTTCTGCCCCTTACGCATCAGGTCGAGGATTTCCTGTTCGCGCTCCGTGAGCGGGCGCATCTTTGCTTCCTGTTCGAGAACGGCAGGCGACATCGCTTTTGATGATGCCTGAACGCGACGCGTTGAAGGACGACGTGGAATACGATACGCGACAGCACTGGTATGTGCATGCGCTTTGTACTCCTCTTCGCCTTGCTCGTCGGAACCGAGTAGCTCACTCCACATGCGCGACTCCGACTCTTTGCCCATTGTGCGTAGGTGTGCGACGACCTGTGTTGCGAACGAGCCTGGAAGGCATAGCTCGTTGCGTGCCGCGGAACGAATAGCCTGTACAAGTGCCTCTGGCTCAATGTCCTTCGTGAGATAGCCCATCGCGCCTCGTTGCAATGCCTGGAAGAGGTGTCGTTCCTGATGTGAAGCTGTGAAGATGACGACGTGCGACTCAGGCGAACTTGTCAACACGCGCTCGGTGCCCTCGAAGCCATCGCAATCCGGCATATCGAGGTCCATTAGAATAACATCGGGCCTAAATTTCGCCGCTAGCTCCTGTGCCTCTAGCCCGTTGCGAGCCTCCGCCACAACTTCCATGTCGTCTTCTTTTTCGATGACCTCGCGTACCACGCGGCGCATGAGCGCGTGGTCGTCAACTATCATTATACTTACCATGATGTATCCCTTTCTACGTCTACTACCCCTAAAAACAAGATTGGTTAGTAATAAGTATGTATATACTACACTTATACTCCCCTATGCAAGAAGCGAACGGTATTATTGTGCCTCATAATGCTGACATGAAGCCATTTTATCCGTGAAAAAAGAGGCTATCCATCGGCTATTTTGCTACGTTCGTAGATGAGACGAGTCTTGCGTAGCGCGCGTTGATGTGAGGATTGCAAGAGCGAACGGGCAAAAGGGACTACTGGTACTATCGGAGCAAGAGGTGTTGGGCTAGGGCTGGGAATTTGCGCGGGTACGTGTGCATGTTGGAGCAAAAGGGCGTCATAGGCAATCAGGCGCACGCGATAATAACGTATCCTTCTCTGCATGTCTGCCTCCGCCTCTCTTCTCTACTCCATCCTTTCGCACATCAAGATTATACCTGATTTAGTATTACAGTGAAAGTAGGTAGAGAATATCCCTGCATGTAAATGCGTTGCTCAAAGGAATAGTGTGTACGGCATTATTGTTCTTATATTCAGAAGATACATAGAAAAATTTGTTGCGTCTTTGCCCGCTCTATGCTATACTTGCCACTTAGCGGGAGAAGACTTCCGTAGCTCTATGCTGCTATTCACAACATTAAGTACACACGCTCTCTCATGCGCCAACCCTGGGGTCCTCGGCGATATCTTATTGCCATCGGAAAACAGTGTAGCCCTGGCGGACCCTGACGCTTATTCTAAAAGGGGAGCGGAGGATTCAAGGGAGGATCCGTCTTTGGCAAACGTCATTTCAATGAAACAACTTTTGGAGGCCGGTGTTCACTTCGGACACCAGACCCGTCGCTGGAACCCCAAAATGGCTCCATTCATCTTCATGGATCGCAATGGTATCCATATTATCGATCTTCAGCAGACGGTAACACGCCTCAACGATGCGTACAAATACGTCGAGCAAACCGCCGCCGAGGGTGGCACAATTCTCTTCGTTGGCACCAAGAAGCAGGCGCAGGAAGCCGTTGCGGAAGAGGCCAAACGTTGTGGAATGTACTACGTCAATCAGCGTTGGCTTGGTGGTATGCTCACCAACTTCCAGACCATTCAATCGCGCATTCGCTATCTGCGTGACCTTGAGACACGTCGTGATCGCGGCGACTTCGAGCGTCTGCCCAAGAAAGAAGTGCAGCGTTTGACCGACGATATGAACCGCCTGGAACGTATTCTCGGTGGTATCAAGGACATGCGCCGCCTACCAACCGCGCTGTTCATCATCGACACGCGCAAGGAGCGCACCGCCGTTATGGAGGCACGCCGCCTCGAAATTCCTATCGTCGCGCTGGCGGATACCAACAGCGACCCCGACGAGATGGATTATCCCATTCCGGCGAACGATGACGCCATCCGCGCAGTACGCCTACTGTGTGCCAAGATTGCTGATGCCGTCGTTGACGGACGCCGCGAACTCGATGCTCGCAACAAGGATACAGAGGTAAGCGAGGAGCCAACTACAGCCGATATCGCCCCTGCATTTGAGGTACAAGAGGTCACGCACGAGGCAGCACCGATCAACAATGCGACAGAGCAGGTCGAAACCGCTGTTGCTACGGGTACGGTAACACCCGACAGTGGCACATCAACGGAAGTTGTTGCCGAGGCAACTCCTGCTCCAGACAACGAACCCGTTGTCACAAGTACATCGGAGTCTACTGCAACGGAACCAGAACTGGTGACTGAAGAGGCTCTTTAGAATATATCTTTGTCTGGCGGGAGGTCGGAGGCTTATGCCCCGTAGCCTCCCGCCTCTTAGTGTAATAATGCCGATGTTCGCAATCGTCTATGCGGCAATTTTTATATTTCGTAGGGACCAGATGTATCGCGTCCGAGGCCGATTTATCGGGTATAAGCTCGCACGACAAACGAATCATAGGCGATAAATCGCTTGTGGACGCGATACATCTGGTCCCTACGAAGACCCTATCATGCGATAGCGGATACACCTATTAACATACATGTCAAGCACTCGGAGACCAACAGCAATGGACAGTAGTCGTTGTACTGCTTGAGAA
>CAXUGH010000483.1:0-2930 GCA_964250365.1 uncultured Ktedonobacteraceae bacterium | reverse complement strand
GCGAGGTGCGGATGTTTTATTGGAAGTATTACGCTGTCGTTATTGGCACAATCGGTAGCGTGACATAGGAGGGATGTTCGGCGTCGTGCAGGACGATTTGTTGCGCGACGACGAGTTCGCTATCAGCACCTAAGTCGTGGCCTGTGTTGGGATTGCGGTCCCAGCGCGGGAAATTGCTACTGGTGACATCGAGGCGAATACGGTGCCCCTGTTGAAAGACGTTGCTCGTCGCCCACAGGTCGATGACGTATTCATATGGCTTTCCAGGCTCGATCAGCGATGGTTGCTCGCCCTGTACGAAGTTGCGATAGCGAGCGCGGATAATGCCATCGATCAAGTTCTGGGCATAGCCATTTGGATGCACATCGACGAGCCGTGCCACAAAGTCCGTATCGGTAGCACTCGATGTTGCCCACAGGTGGACGCTGATAGGACCTGTGACCTCTACATCCTGCGTCAATTCAGGAGTGCTATAGACCAGCACGTCTTCGCGGCTCTCCGTTTCGCGCTGGTCAAAGGGACCGCCGGGGAACTCAGGCGTCATTAGCAAAGCACCGCCGCGCGTAATCACTGGCTTGGCGGGATCGTAGGCATAGCTATCGGCATGTGTCTCCGTTGGCATCTCTGTGCTTAATACCCCGTCGCCACGTAGCGAATTGGCGTGTCCATCGCTGTGCAGGTAGTAGCGCGTCTCCACGGCACGAGCGAGAGGCCATTCCTGCTCGTCGCGCCATACATTCGCTCCCATGACGAAGATTTTGACTGGTGCCTCGTTTAACAAACCTGTATCCTTGCCCTTGAGAAACTGGTCGAACCAGCGCACCTGCAAGCTCATGAAGTCAATTTTCAGGTCGATCAAGGCCGCACTTGCCCCAAAGCCAAAGTTCAACTCGCCAATTGGATTCGTGGTGCCGCCGTGCGTCCAGGGACCAATGAGCAATTTGCTCTGTCGTGCCTCCGACGTACTCCCTTGTTCACGCATAATTTTGAAATTGTCGATAGTATCTTGCAAGAAGATATCATACCAACCACCAGCGTTCAGAGTTGGCACGCTCACATTCTCGTGTTTGCCGACAATCGTGAGCGGGTCGGCGTGTTCACGATCCATAACATACTCGAAGTTCTCAAAGAACGCCTTACCAACATTGTTGCGCTGAATAGGCGCGAACTCCTTGAGCGGAAGCGACCAGTAACCCTGAGAGCCTAATGCGTCGATGTCTTTGACGAGGCCGTACACGGCATAACCAATGTGACGCGGGTCTGGATCGCCGCGAAAACGCCGGAATAGCTCATCAAGCCCCATCGTAAGCTGCCAACTCGCCGAGGTGCCGAGTTCCAATGCACCACCACGAAATAGCACACCGTTCAATGGATCGTTCCAAGTGATGAACGGCACCATCGCCTTGAGTGCGGGAGGTTGTAGCACCGCCGATGCCCACTGTGTGAAGCCATAGTACGAGGCACCGTACATGCCAACGCTACCGTTGCTATAGGGCAATTGCGCCGCCCACTCAATCGTATCCACGCCATCGAGAGCCTCGTTACGCATGGGATCCCATTCGCCCTCCGAAGCCGCACGTCCGCGCGTATCTTGCACGATCACCACATAGCCACGTCGCGCCACCTGCGCCGGGTCCAGCACAGCAGTACCGCCAGGGAGGTCTTTGCCATACGGTAGACGTGTAAGCAGGACAGGCCACTGTCCCTCGCCTTGTGGACGATAGACGTTGGCGCGTAGCGTCACGCCATCTCTCATCTTCGCCGGAACGTCAAAATCTACAGTAATCTCTTGACCCATTTGCATGACCATAGACAAAGTATCTCCTCTTTATATAACAAAATGTGTTTGTTCGTGATGACCTACAGGCACCATACGCGTATCATACAACGCGTTAGAAGTCTCCTGCTAGCGAAACCTTGACATGGCTTTACATTCTTCGTTATACTCGCCGCATATACAAAATATACACACTTATTTTGATACTCAGAAACCTTAATGAACACATATTTGTGGGAAACAGACAATCGAATATTATACATGGATAGAGTGGATGCTATGACAGAAGAACATACAACAGGTGCGTATCTTGTGATACATGCTGGCGCAGTTGGCAAACGCGTCGAATTATGGAAGGAAGTCACCACAATTGGACGGAGCCGCGAGTGCGATATTTTCCTGGCGGACATCGCCGTTCACCGTAAACAGGCAAGAATCATATGGACGGCTGCCGGCTATGTCTTACGTGACGACAACGGAAGCAACGATAGCTTTGTGAATGGACGCCCCATTCAGGAAGTGTTGCTCAACAACGGCGACGAACTGCTGTTTGGCAATAGCAAAATTACATTTAACGCGAGCGAAGGTACAAGGCCGTTTCAACTTCCCGTATCGCGTGGACGCGAAAGCCATATAGGGCAACTCCCCGACGCTCAGCCACCCACTATAGCTCGCCTTGAACTGGTAAGCGGTCGCTCAGCGGTACGCAGCATCGAACTTTTCGCTACTATGACTATCGGAAGAAGCCGCGATTGTGATATCTTCCTAGAAGATCTCGCTGTAAGCCGCCTGCATGCAACCATTTCCGAACTGCCAGATGGCGAATTTGAACTGGTCGATAACAAATCCGCGACGGGCACACATGTCAATGGACAACTCACAAAGCGGAGTGTACTTCATGATGGCGACATGGTACAAATTGGGGCTAACGCCTTCAAATTTCTCACAACACCCGTCTCATGATTTATTCGGGTTTGGTGTATTACATCAAACGGTAGGGACCAATTTATCGCGTCCTGGGAGTGGGGATGGGGGACGCGTTAGCACTAATTCTCGCCGGTGACGTGTACCCCGCCGCCCCACCCCCAGGACGCGATAAATCGGTCCCTACATAAGCTCATTCATCTCTTTCACGCGCTCCGCATATTCATCT
>CAXUGH010000482.1:0-2963 GCA_964250365.1 uncultured Ktedonobacteraceae bacterium | reverse complement strand
TATATTTCGTAGGGACCAGAGTTATCGCTTCCTAAGCCAATTTATCGGCTATAGGCTGGCAGAGCAAACGAATCATAGGCGATAAATCGCACGACGGACGCGATACATCTGGTCCCTACGAAAAACCTAAAGTGGATACACCGATTACCACATATGTCAAGCACTCGGAGACCAAGAACAGTGAACAGTAGTCGTTGTACTGTTCGGCAACTCTGAGTATGATACAACAAGAATTGAGGAGATTTTCTATCATGCAATACACTGCGGCGGATGTCAAAAGCCTGCGCGAAGAGACAGGCGCAACATTTGCGGACTGCAAAAATGCTTTGGAGCAATCGAACACACGCGCCGAAGCGGTCAAGTATCTTGAGGCGCGTCGTGATAAGAAGGCCGAGAAGATGGTCACTGCTGGTCGTGAGACCAAAGAGGGGGGCGTGTTCTCCTATGTGCATCACAATCACAGTGTCGGCGTCCTGCTCGAACTAAACTGCAGCACCGACTTTGTAGCCCGTAGCGAAGGCTTCCGCACTCTTGCGAACGAACTTGCGCTCCAAATCGCGGGTGTCGCTCCCAAGTATATCAACTACGAGGATGTGCCTACTGAGGTCGTGGAAGAGGCGCGTAAGAAAGTTTTGGAAGACCCGGCAGCGGCTCGTGTACCAGAGTCACGCCGTGAGGAGTTCCTCAACGGCAAGCTCAGGAAGGAATTTGGTTCTGAGGTGTTAATGATGCAGCCCTGGGTCAAGGACGAGTCGGTTGTCGTTGGCGATCTCGTGCGTAGAGCTATCGCTGAGACGGGCGAGAACATCGTGGTGCGTCGCTTTAGCCGCTTCAAATTGGGCGAGTAGCATGGCTGCGGTGTATAAGCGCATCCTACTCAAGTTGAGCGGTGAGGCTCTCGGTCCTCATGGTTATGGCATAGACGCGGAGACCGTGCGGCGTATCGCCACCGAGGTCAAACGTGTCTACGACCTGGGCGTTGAGATTGCGATGGTGATCGGTGGTGGCAACATGTGGCGTGGTGCCGATGCTGCCGCCACCGGCATTGACCGCTCTACCGCCGATTACGTCGGCATGCTCGCCACCGTGATGAATTCGCTGGTAATGCAGGATGCGTTGGAGAAACTGGGTATTGCGACGCGTGTACAAACTGCGATTGAGATGCCGCCCGTCGCGGAACCCTTTATCCGTCGGCGTGCGCTTCGCCACCTTGAAAAGGATCGCATCGTCATTCTGGCGGCTGGTAGCGGCAATCCGTTTTTCACAACTGATACCGCTGCCGCCTTGCGTGCCGTTGAATTGAACGCGCAAATATTGCTTAAAGCTACGAATGTAGATGGCATTTACGACGATGATCCGAAGCGCAATCCGCACGCCAAAAAATTTGAACAGATAAGCTACATGCAAGCCCTGAACATGGGGTTGCGTGTCATGGATAGTACCGCACTCTCCCTATGCAAAGACAATCATATGCCGATAATCGTCTTTAACTTGCATCAGGATGGCGCATTAGAGTCAGTCATGCGCGGCGAAAAGTGTGGTACACTCGTTTCAGACGTGACAGAAACCGTCTAGTGGTGTGAGGAAAGATAATAGACACCACCTGTGTTATCACGTCCCGTTTTTAGGGCATTACGGAAGAGTCGTATGCTTATAGAAAAAGGGAGTTTTGAACTATGCCAACAGATGATTTATTTAGCGATGCCGAGCGACGTATGCAAAAGGCTATCGACGCGTTGAAGCAAGATCTCGGTGCCATTCGCACTGGTCGTGCCAATGCCTCGCTCGTTGATCGTGTACAGGTCGAGTACTACGGTACTCCGACCCCTCTCAATCAGGTTTCGTCGATATCGGTTCCAGATGCGCGACAGATAGTGATTCAGCCCTGGGATCGCAAACTGCTACCTGATATCGAGAAGGCAATCCAGAAATCCGACCTGGGCATCAATCCGAACAATGATGGACAGGTCATTCGCCTGAACATTCCGCCGATGAGCGAAGAGCGCAGACGCGACATGGCGAAGGTGCTTCACAAGAAGCTGGACGAGCATAAGGTCGCGGTTCGCAACGTTCGACGCGATGTTCAGGATAAACTACGTGACCGTGAAAAGAAGAAAGAAGTTTCTGAAGATGAGCTAAAACGTAGCACCGACCGGCTACAAAAGCTCACCGACCGCTACATCGACGAGATGGATAAGGTCGGAAAAAGTAAGGAACAGGAGCTTATGGAGGTCTAACGCTTGGCTAAGATAAACAATCTCTTTTCCAATCGAAAGGAGAACGTTGCGTCGCAGTCACAACCTGTCGCAACAGAGCAATCCAATTCGTCAGTGCGCCACCTTGCCATCATCATGGATGGTAATGGACGATGGGCGACGAAACGTCATCTGCCGCGCCTCGCAGGACATAAGGCGGGTGTAACGGCGTTACGTCGTGTCGTGGAGTGCGCTGCCGACGAGAATATTGAGATGCTTAGCGTGTATGCTTTTTCAACCGAGAACTGGGGGCGACCACGTGCTGAGGTAGATGGTCTTATGCGTCTCTTCTGGGAGACTATTCGCTCGGACCTGGAAAAATTGCACCGCGATGGAGTAAGGCTGCGCCATCTTGGTCGTCTACATGACCTATCCGCGGACATTCAAAAGGCCGTGCGCGAGTCCGAAGAACTCACGCGCAACAACACTCGTATCGGCCTCAACGTCTGCTTCAACTACGGAGGCCGTGCGGAACTCGTGGATGCCGTGCGTCAGATCGTCGCCGATGGCAGAGAGCCGGACAGCATCACTGAAGAGTTGATCGCGTCCTACCTCTATACACGCGACCTGCCCGACCCCGATATGGTCATTCGCACTGCTGGTGAGATGCGTGTCAGCAACTTCCTGCTCTGGCAATCTGCCTACAGCGAATACTACGCAACACCGACGCTCTGGCCCGACTTCGGGCGCGAGGACCTGCGCGAAGCC
>CAXUGH010000481.1:0-2996 GCA_964250365.1 uncultured Ktedonobacteraceae bacterium | reverse complement strand
GTGTTGCGGCGTCCAGTGCCTGTTCAAGCGTTTCGGCGTAGACATGAGCCAGTTGTGTTGTGCCTTTGCCATCAGTGGCAAAAATGAGATGGTAGCTTTTCTGTCTCATGGCTTGTATTCCCACTCCTTTTGGATAATGATTGTTTTCCAAAGAAAAGTATGCCGCATTGTCGATGAAAAATTGTGTGGAAACAAGACATCTTCATTCCATCTATCTTTCTTCCCAAAAAAGAAAGTCGCTTGCACAAAACTTGCACGAAGGCAGCAGTTTCCTAACAACTTCCTTCAGTTCATAAAAAACTCTCGACAGACGCACAGGCGAATGCTACACTGAAAGTGTAAAGAGGGAGGACACTATGCTACAAAATGAGGACTTGCTGAACGGGCATCCATTGCGCGTGTTGCGGACGCAGCTTGACTTATCGCAAAAAGACCTGGCTACCAAAGTTGGGGTGAGTGAAGCGACGATTATACGAGCCGAGAACGGACACCGCCTTAGTCCGAAAGTACGTCATCTCCTCTGTGACTATCTAGGCAGAACTTCCGAAGAGTTGGGGATAATGGGGAGAAAGCGCGAGGTGATTCGTCCTTCTTCCTCGTTACCATCTAGCCAAAAACAAAATTACTTGTCGGTTGAGAATTTGACGGTAAAATCGTTAGGGGATAGTAGTTCTTCTGTAAACCTTCAACAACAATATACATTGTATTCTCCTACGAACACTCCTTTTCCTTCTAAGTATCTATCACAAGGAGTTATACAAAGTAACTCAGGCTCACTAGACTTGTTCACCATTGGTATTATGGCATTAGTCTTGCATCAGCAACACCATCAATGGGATGTCAACGAATTAGAGCGGAGAGTCACACGGTCTCTAAGCGGAGTGCATCCAGAGATGCAAATACGGCAACAAATGTCACGAAATGGGGTACTCAGCTTTATTGCAGGTATGCCTTTAGCACTCTACGGATTCGCAGAAGTTTCTGGTCAATCGGCTTCATCATTAGTTCCAGAAGAAATAATCCCTCTCTACGCAGCAGGTATTCCAGCTTGTTGGCGTTTATATTACGAGAGTGGTCAAGCTGAATTAGAACATGTTCTTCCAGGTTATCTCTCTCACCTCTCAATGCTAGCAAATGTGCCTTCAAAGTTACAGAAGAATGCTGCTGCCCTTCTCTCACAGACACATCAACTAACCGCATTACTTGAACAAGGGCATGAGAACTTTGGGAGAGCAATAGAACATTGTAAACAAGCGGTTCTTTACGGACAACTAGCAGAAGACGTAAATCTTCAAGCAATGGCACTCATTCGATTACAGGACACGTACAATGAAAACAGACGTTTTGCTCAATCGTTCCAAACACTACAACAAGCCGAGTCATTTTCTCAAGAAGTGTCACCTTTGCTACGAGGACGTATTTACGCCCGTCTCTCTTCTGCTTATGCACGTCAAGCTCAACCAGAACTCGCTCTACGCTATAACGACCTTGCTCAAGACATCTTTCCAAGTGACCCTGAGAAGGATGTCAGCTTTCTTTATAATCATACCGACCATTTCATTCTCTACGCTAATCAAGCCATAATGTATCGGCGATTGAATCAACCGAAAGCTGCTTGGGATACAATCACAAAGGCGGGAGAATTTGTCTCCAACCCAGCTAATCCAAGACGGATTGATTTTATCCAGTACCAAATTCAAGCTACGATAGCATTGAACAATTTGGAACAGAGTTGTGTTCTCTTTGAAGAGTTAATCGGTCTTATTACGCAATTTGGTAGGGAGTTAGACATAGTGAATACGTATGATATTTACCAACAGCTTTCTACTCGTTGGTCCCAAGAAAAGCGAGTAAGACAGTTAGAAGAGTTGCTAAAGTTACAAACAAAAGCACTGTAATTCATCTATTTGCAGGATCAATTTCGTCATGAGGATTGTAATGCTCGTCAAAAGTTGACCATGTTGCTTTTATGTACGCGAGACGTAACCCCATTTTCTCTATGTTTTGTTGGCTAATCGTTCCAACTCCTGCTTGACATGTGACAAGATCACAACCTGCTTGCAGTGCAAGATTCATACGTGCTTGTAACAAAGCCTTATGACACCCGTATCCTCGAAAAGAGGGTAGCGTTGCACCTAATGCGAGATAGCCTATGCCCTGAGCAATTGAGATGACCGCAATAGCTGCAATAGAATTGTGAACCAAGGCAAAAAGACAAAGGTTTGTAGGTTTGCCAACTAAGAGACGAATACTCTGACGGATGTAGTCATACTTCTCTATCTGGGGAATTTCAAAACTATCAAAATAGACCTCAACAAATAAATCTTTTTCCTCTAGTAAAACAGGACGTACAGCAATATCTGAGAAGAATTCTTGTGTGGCAGAGGGAAGGCCATAGAACATATTGTAAAAGCTTGATTGATAAAATCCCTTCTCCGCAAGACGCCACAGGAGTTCAGGAGAAACATTCGAGGGAACAATGTCAAAACTGCAACGAACATCATTACTAGCATACCAATCGAGGATGTCATCAAGATAGGGCAAATCATCTCTGGTTAGATTGCTTACATGATTGAAGATTTCAGCGTTATGTGTTTTTCGAGCTAAAAATGCCGTTGCATTACCAAAGACGCGAGTTTGAACGCCATAAGGATTATCAGGGAGAGAAGCTAAGACTTTTTGTTTCTCTGCTGAGAAAGAGATGGTACTTGCTTCAATGCGATAAGCAAGTTCTGGTGTTAGTAGTGGGAGTGTTCTATTTATCATTGCTTTTAGAGCGAGTAGTAGAGATGACTCTCAATTATGGCTAGCCCCCTAAAAAATACGCGGTTGCCCTCTGTGTTCTTAGGATATTGTATCAGGTATGATAGTATACCATAGTTCCGAAGAAGGCGCGTTTTCAATAATTGGGTGTTAAGGAATTGATGAGGTGTAGGGGCCATAATTCATTACGCCCTCGTCCCCGTTGTTTCCATTTTCCATCTAGTGATTCCTTC
>CAXUGH010000480.1:0-3005 GCA_964250365.1 uncultured Ktedonobacteraceae bacterium | reverse complement strand
TCTAAGATTTTGACCAAGCTTGTCAAGGCTGGCATCATCGAGTCTACGCCTGGCATGCATGGTGGATATGCCCTTACTAGAAACAAAGAGGACATTTCTTTTTTGGATGTTATTCAGGCGGTTGAGGGTACGGCGTCGTTGTTTCATTGTGGTCTGGAACATACAAGTGAGCAATGCTTGATTGCTGGCGTTATGGCTGATGCAGAACACCATATGGAAGACTATCTGCGAGAAAGAAAACTTGTAGAACTCGTTGGACAAATGGAAGGCTATCTACGAGAAAAGAAGCTCGCAGATGTTCATTCGTAGGGGCCATAATTCATTACGCCTTGAAACGGCATCAGACGGGACATAAGGGCGTAATGAATTATGGCCCCTACAGCCGTTTCAATTGTAGACTTCAAGGGTCTATGATATCTATAAAGGAGAAAGAAAAATGACATTACTTGATTGTGCTATTATTGGCGGCGGACCCGCTGGTTCAAATGCGGCACTTGTACTAGGGCGAGCAAGGAAGAATGTGGTGATGTTCGATGAGAACAAGCCAGCGAATGCAGTGGTACATCATTCGTGGGGCTTCACAACGCGTAATGGTATCGCACCAGCAGAGTTCAAAAGCATTGCTCATGAGGAGCTAAGCGCGTATCCTTCGGTTACTATTCAGCACACTCAAGTTACTGATGTACTGCCTTATCAAGATTCCTCTTTTGAACTTGAAACGGCGAATAACGAAGTGTTTTATGCTAAAACTGTGCTGCTTGCGACGGGTGTCAAAATAACCCTTCCCGCTATAGATGGTGTTCAGGACTACTTCGGGACAAGCTTATTCGTCTGTCCTTACTGTGATGGATGGGAATTGCGCGATAAGCCTCTTGCCATTCTCTCAGATGGACAATCTCCGTTCCATCTTGCAACGATGGTACAGAATTGGAGCCGCAACCTTTTAGTCTGTACGAATGGACACGGGGTGTTGACCACAGAGCAAAAAGAAACTCTGCTCAGGCACGAGATACAGGTAGTTGAAGATAGGATAGAGAAGCTAGTCGGTGAGAATGGCAAGTTGGAGCGAATCGTCTTTGCGACGAACGAGGGGCGAGCTTGTGAAGGCGGCTTTGTGGTCGGGCAAGCAATGCAAGCTTCTGCATTGAGTGCAACGCTTGGGTGTGATATGAACGCTCAGGGTGGTATCACTATTGATAACTTTGGTAGAACAACGGTCAAGGGCATTTATGCTGCAGGAGATACAACAGTTGGGATGGCTTCTCAACTGATTCTCGCGGCAAGCCAGGGGAATATGGCAGCGGCAGGTATAATTATGGACCTTATCCAAAGCGAATTACGCTAGGAGGACGGTGTTTCATCGGCGAAAAGGCTGAGTTGCTCGACCTGTTCGCGCACAGGCGCGAAGCTTTTGCGATGATGTGGTGTGACGCCGTGTTCTTGTAGCGCGGCAAGATGCATAGGTGTGCCGTAGCCCTTGTGCTGGGCGAAGCCGTAGGCGGGGTATTGTTCGTGCAGTTGGAGCATGAAGCGGTCGCGTGTGACTTTGGCGATGATCGAGGCGGCGGCAATCGAGAGGCTACGCGCGTCGCCTTTGATGAGTGAGCGTTGTGGTAAAGCGATGTCTGGCAATAAGAGAGCGTCGAGCAGGAGGGCCTGTGGTGAAATAGGAAGTTGTGCCAGCGCGTTCCGCATCGCTTGCTTCGTCGCCTGCAAAATGTTGCGCTCGTCGATCAATTCGACGGAGCCGAAGCCAACGCTTACCGCTAATGCGTGTTGATGAATAACGTCATACAAGCGTTCGCGTGTAAGTGCTGTCAACTGTTTAGAATCGTTGACGCCCATAAGGTGCGATGATATGTCGTCGGTGAGGGGTAAAATAACGGCTGCCGCTACAACGGGACCGGCAAGACAGCCGCGTCCGGCCTCGTCGAGTCCAGCGATATAAGAATGACCCTGTGCATACAGGGTCATTTCTTCTTCCAACGTTGGCGAATACTGCTTATTCACCTGCATTTGTAGTTGTTGTCTTTGTTGAAGTGGGTGTAGTCCTGATTGGTGTTGGGCGATTCGCCTCGCGCTCAGCTCTGGCGGCATCTTTAGCCGCTAGCTGCTTCGCGGTCAACGGACGCAATTCTTTCAATCGGGCCGCTTTACCAGTCAAGCCGCGCAGATAGTACAACTGCTGGCGTCGCACGCGTGCGTGGCGCAGAACTTCGATTTTCTCGATGCGGGGAGAATTGATGAGAAATGTACGTTCAACTCCAACGCCATTGGTGATACGACGCACGGTGAAATTCTGGCTCATACCGCCACCGCGTAGACGCATAACGACGCCCTCAAAGGGCTGGAGACGCTCACGCGTTCCCTCAACAACTTTAATTTGTAGGCGTACAGTGTCGCCCGAACGAAGCTCTGGAACATCTTTGCGTAACTGAGCGCTCTCGACAGCAGCAATCAATGCGTGACCTGCTGGCTTCGTAATAACCTTTTTGTCAGCTTTATCAGCCATCCCTAAAAACCTCCTGATGCGCTCAGTGCTCGGCAAACAAAAGATAGGCCGGAGAGCAAGAGACGCAGGTACCTACTTTGCATTAAGCTGCTTCATTAAGCGCGATTTGCGGCGAGCAGCATTGTTCTTGTGAATAACGCCTTTTTTGGCGGCACGATCAAGTTCACTCACGGCGGCGCGTACTGCTGCCTCAGCATCTTCCGCGTTGATTGTTTGCGATACTATGGCTGTGCGAGCCTTTGTGACCTGTGTTTTTACAATTGTTTTCACGCTGCGGTTATGTGCGCGGCGTTTACGCTCCTGGCGCATGCGCTTTTCAGCAGAAGCATTATTGGGCATGTAGTATCGAACCTCCCCGAAACATGTATATAAAAATGCCGACACATTGTCGGTCTTGAATGCCAAACGATTATAGCAGAAACGCCGCTTCTATGTCAAATAAGATAGTACACAGTAAATCTTTATTTTTTTTCAGGGCCCCCGAGGGGGGGGG
>CAXUGH010000479.1:0-3017 GCA_964250365.1 uncultured Ktedonobacteraceae bacterium | reverse complement strand
CAATTCCGCAGGCTTAATGGATTCAGGGTCGTTAATCTCAATCACGCGTGCCCTACCCATAGTTGCCGATAGGGGCATCTGGTCGATGCTGATACCATTCTCGATAAAGTGCAACGGCGCATCCATATGTGTGCCCGTGTGCGATCCCATCGAGATTTTTGACACGTTAGCGGCATCACCACGCGCGATACTAAGCGCGTATTCGATCTCCACAGGTGGGTTATCAGGCCAGTGAACCATACCCGTATAGAGTGGCACCGAAACATCTATCCAACTCGCCGTTGTCTGAGGTATATCTTCCGTCATTGCATTTCCTCCTAGTCTAAACTATACTGCTGCTTGGGATACGGGACAGACATGCATAAAGTAGCACTCTCTACTATCAGCTAACAAATAAGAGAGGAGTTCCTAATATGACAACCGATAGTCACAACCAATCGCTCTATGTTGTAGTATTGCTCCTTGAATCCACCATATCACAGCCCGATTACGAGCCGCTCTACGAAGAGAGATTTTTGCTCATCAAGGCAGATTCTGAAGAGGACGCAATGAAGAAGGCAATTCAGCAAAGCAATCAACCTTTAATCTACCAGAACCAGTATAGCGAAACAGTCACATGGACTTTCAAAGAAGTGGTCGAGGCGAAAGAAGTAAACATAGATAAGCTAGTTGACGGGACAGAAATCTTCGCTCGTTTCTTTCAAAACTATGAAGCATATAATGCAGCCCTTCAACAAAAATTTGAAGACTAGGAGAAGAGTACAATGCTCAAGCTTTTTTATTCTCCACATGCCACAAGCACAGATAACGAGGCGAAACGCGCCTCTGGACACGCCGATGTGCCACTGTCTCCTGCTGGCCTCGAACAAGCGCGAGAACTTGGGCACCATTACGCAACAGAAATGCTAGACGCCGTTTTCTCCTCCGATCTGCAACGTGCCATGATGACAGCCCAGATAGCCTTTGCAGAACGAGGCATACCAATTGTCCCCGATGCTCGTCTGCGCGAATACGATTACGGCGACCTCACGCAATATCCAATCGCGCAGGTAGAGGCAGAATTTCCCCATCGTGTCACAGAACCATTTCCGCACGGCGAAAGCTTGCTAATGGTGGTTCAGCGCGTCGGTGCCTTTCTACAAGATGTCTTGCGAGAATATGACGGCAAAACAATTGTCGTTATCGGGCATCGCGCTACAAAATACGGACTTACATACTGGCATAGCGATGCCTCACTTGAGCAAATCGTCAATACTCAATGGGAGTGGCGCGACGTACCTATATGGGACTACAAATATGGGACTACAAATTTACGACACACAATCTTGAAAAAGAGATGGTAATTGAAAGCATACATCCTTCCTCTACATCCTCTTGTTAGAGCCTTCTCTTAAAACGGGAAAACATGGGGAAGAAACTGACAATAGATGTCAGTTTCTTCCCTGTATACTCTCTGCGGAAGACATGTTGAGAGGCGGTGCAAAATGACGAGTCATTACAATGAAGGAGCTAGAGGCATGAAAGATGAAATACTAACATTCTACCGTACACAGAGTACGATAACCCAACCAGGAAAGCAGTCCGCCCTCTTCACAGACCTCCCGCAGAGCATTGAAGAGCTATGTAAGATCGTTCAAGGTCTGCTCATACATTATCGTGCTGGCGACCTGTACGGTTGCCAGATAACACCGGAGCGCGAACGCGAGATTGATACGCGCTACATCGAGCGCATGTTGGAGCGTATTGTTGCACTAGACCCACGTCCCCTGAGTGAAGCGAGAACACCTCAGCAGCGGCTAGTGGGTTGTTGCCGTGACTTTGCAACACTGCTCTGCTCTATGCTGCGCTACCAGGGTGTTCCCGCACGCATTCGTATTGGCTTCGCAGGCTATATCGCTCTAGGACCGAACTTCCATACTGATCATGTGGTCGTGGAATACTGGCATGAAGGCGAGGGACGTTGGCGCATGGTTGATCCTCAAATGGATGCGCTCCTGATCAAGCTCAATCGTATCGACTTCAATGTACATGATATACCGCCAGGACGCTTCTTGACAGGTGGTGACGCATGGCAACGTTGTCGTGCAGGCAAGGCGAATCCAGATAACTTCGGCATACATCCCGAAGTCAAAGAGATACGTGGCTGGTGGTTGATACGTGACAAATTGGTGCAGGACCTCGCAGCCCTCAATAGAGTCGAGATGCTCGTCTGGGATGCATGGGGCATGATGCGAAGTAACGAAATTAGCGACGAAGATTCACGCTTGCTTGATAGCATCGCCGAACTGACCCTGAACAGCGACACAGCATTCGAGGAGCTACGGCACTGCTTCGCACAAGAGGAGCGCGTGCGCTTGGAGAGTAGCATATGTGACGCTAGCCCTGCCGTGGGACTACACGAAGTCGTGCTTACGCTTTAGCATCGAATAGATGTAGGGGCATAATTCATTACGCCCTCGTGCCCATTGACCGTGTTTCCTATCATTGATTACATCCTTCAATCCTTGCCAACATTGCGTGTCGCTCACAGGGTGTGATGAATCAGACCCGTACTCTCGTTTCTTCTTGCCCACAATGATTCTCCATTAAGAGCATGGAGAAGAGAGTACGGGTCTGATTCATCACACCCTCGTCCCCACTGATCACGTTTCCCTTCATTGAACATGTTCTTTATGCTACAATACGCTCCCGCACCGCTCTCACAAATTCCTCCGTACTCGCCCACCCCCCTTGATCCACTGGCAACACCTTCCCCTCCTGATACACTTGAGCAATCGCCTCTCTCAAATTCCGCGCATGTTCAGCATAACCAAGATAGTCGAGCAGCATTGCTCCCGACAGGAGCATAGCGGTCGGGTTGATAATACCCTTGCCTACAAGGTCGGGAGCAGAGCCGTGTACTGGCTCGAAGTAGGCGTAGTTCTCGCCGTAGCATGCGCTGGGTGAGAGGCCGAGGCCGCCCATGCTACCACTGGCAACATCGGCGAGAATATCGCCGTGTTCATTCGAGAGTACCA
>CAXUGH010000478.1:2099-3027 GCA_964250365.1 uncultured Ktedonobacteraceae bacterium | reverse complement strand
CTGTGACTGGTAATACTGATATTCAGGGCGGTCTACACTGGGCATCGACCACTACGGGATCAGCAACGGCTAGCGCGACATGGCACCCCAATATCCCTGCTGATGGCTACTATGAGGTAGGCACGTTTGTTGACGACAATCACGCCAGTAGTAGTTGGGTACCGTACACCGTCTACAGCGCGGACCCCAACAGTGGTGCTGAGATAAGTCATACTGTCTATGTCGATGAGTCGCATATAGGTACCTTTCAGGGACCGTTCAGCCAGGAAAATACAGGGGCACAATGGATTGGGCTTGGCACCTACTACTTCAGAGCCTCGATGAATGGGCGTCTGGTAGTGAGCAATGCCACAGGCGAGAGCAACTTGCAGATTTCCGCTGATGGCGTTGAGTTCGTGCCTGTATCGGTTCAGACTATATCAAGCTACAGTTTCCAGGCGACAAGCGATACTACGCCTACAACGATGCTTCCTGGCGGCAGTACACAGGTGAAGTTAACGCTCAAGAATACGAGTAATTTTGTCTGGAATGCTCAAGCTTCTGGTAGCACACAACCTGTTCAGATTGTCTACCATTGGCTGAACGCTCAAGGACAGACAATGACCACTGGAAGTCCTATAGCACTACCACAAGATGTGGGCGTAGGAAGTTCAGTCTCGATTTCCGTAACTCTTAACGCGCCTATACAGTTTGGTACGTTCACGGTGCAATGGGATATGCAACAGGGCACAACCATTTTCTCGCAACAGGGAGCGCAGACAAAGAACGATAGCATCCAAACTGTACCCGCCTATCAAAGAGTATCACCACGACTCTGGCGACCAAGATAGATGAAGCAGAGTACAGCATGCATTTTCTCCAGCCGCCCGCCGGAGACAAAGCATGCTGGACTCTGCTTTTGATTTTTTGTCAAGAAATTTTTACAATA
>CAXUGH010000478.1:0-2089 GCA_964250365.1 uncultured Ktedonobacteraceae bacterium | reverse complement strand
TTCAGTGGGTTTTGGTTCGTCCCGTACGCTTGATTCATTGCATGCTGTACTCTGCTTTTCTTTTTTTGACAAGAAATTATGACATGCTCTGTACACTACATTTAGAAGTATGTAGCGAGGCCAGAAATTTTTATGAAACAGGATGCTAGAGACAGAGGAAAATCGGCTATGAATAATGAGGGAAGTTCGCATATTGCTCTAGAACAGAAAAAGATCCACAACTCTACTCGACAAATCACTATGCCATCATTGAATGAAACTCTTGATGTTTTACTTGCTATCGCCGAAGCTCTGGTACAAGATACACTCTCCGAGGAGCACAATTCCGAAAGCATGCTGGAAAGACGCTTGATAGCACTTGTGTATCGGATGCTGAACTGTCAGTATGTGAGCTTGGCAGGGCTAGATACGCAAAACGAGCAACTTCAGCCGCTGGCAATTGTGAGCAAAAAAGCTGAGCATGAGCAGCAATGGCGCGAAAGCATCAAAGGTGTACGTTTACAGAGCCTTGTCGGTACTGAAGAACAGGTGTTGCATATACGGGCTGGTGAGATGGTTGCGCTCAATACGATCTATACTCTATCGGGAAGCTATACCTCTTTTCTTGAAATCGCACCTGTGCGTATGAATGAGCAACTTCTGGGTATTTTGCTCTTTGACTATGGATTGCGACAGCCGCGCCACTCCATAGACGAGCGAACACTTATCAGCGCAATTTCCAGCTTTGCCGCTTTGGTTATCGAACGGAGAAAAGAGCAGCACGAGCATGAGAAAGCGTTGAGAGCACTGCGCGAGGCAAATGAGCAGTTAGAGCATATGAATAAGATTAAGAGTGATTTCGTCTCTGTTGTAAGCCATGAATTTCGCTCTGCCCTTACTACCATTCAAGGCTTTAGCGAGATGATGTACCAGGAAGACCTGAGCGTTTCAGAGATGAAAGAGTTTGCGGTAGACATTCATCAGGACGCGAAACGCCTTACGCGTATGATTAGCGACATGCTCGACCTTGAGCGTATGGAGGCCGGTAGCATTCGTCTCAATTGTAACTGGCTCGATCTCAACGCTGTTATCATGGAGGTCACGAGTCGTATGCAGGAAATATCTCCTCAACATCAAGTACGCTTGCGTCTAGCGAATGCACTTCCTGTACTGATGGGAGATGTTGATAAGCTTACGCAGGTGGTAGAAAATCTGCTGAGCAACGCCATAAAATATTCAGCGCAGGGAAGCGAAATATTCATCACTAGCTCTGTCGAGAGTGGAAGAGTGCATGTCTGCGTGCAAGATTTCGGTATTGGCATTCCTGCCGAAGCGATTGACCGCATCTTTGAACGTTATGAACGGGTCGAGACGGGAACACGACACACAGTAACAGGCACTGGTCTAGGGCTTTCGATAGTGCGGCAGATTGTACAGATGCACGGTGGTCAGGTCTGGGCCGAAAGCGTTGTTGGCGAGGGATCGCTGTTCCATTTTACGCTTCAGTTCACCACAAAACCAGTCAATATCAACGGTCTACTCACCTGATTGTTTGCAACAAACATATTCTCCCTACGTATGTACATATAGATAGCCTTATACACAAGAAGAATACTACGTGAATATACTGTAATAGGAGAATATGATAATGTCGGCTCATAGAGGGTGTTTCTTCAATTCGATACTGTTTCTGATTATTGTGTTTGTGCCACTTGTTGGTCATATTATCGAGACCGTCATGGTTCTTGAGGACGATCATTCGCTTGCAGGAAAAATTCTCTGGCTCGCCGTCATCTGGTTGATGCCAATTCCCGTGATTATCGGGCCGTTGCTCTACCTGCTCTTCGGTCAGAAGACTCAGCAACGTATAGCCTTTGGACGCCCTAGCTATTAAGAAAAAAACAAATAACAAGCTCTTGCTGAGGTTCGCAGAACCTCAGCAAGAGCTTGTTATTTGTTTTTCCTTGCGTTTTCCCTTGAAAAATGGCTAACTATAGAATAAGAATCTCGTTTGGCAACCGTTTCTTTGCAGGAGGATTTTCATGGCTACAATGAGGGAAGCCGTCATCGTAGAGGCTGTTCGTACCCCCGTAGGGCGTAGAGGTGGAAA
>CAXUGH010000477.1:0-3049 GCA_964250365.1 uncultured Ktedonobacteraceae bacterium | reverse complement strand
TCTTCGTCGATGAGTGTCACCGCACACAATCGGGTGTGCTGCACGACGCGATGAAGGAGATTCTGCCGCATGCTATGTTTATCGGCTTCACAGGGACGCCACTGTTGAAGGACGACAAAGAGAAGAGTATTCAGGTCTTCGGGTCGTACATTCACACGTACAAATTCGACGAGGCGGTGAGAGATGAGGTCGTGCTGGACCTGCTGTACGAGGCACGCGATATCAACCAGATAATTACGTCGCAAACGAGAATCGATACATGGTTCGAGGCGAAGACGAAGGGCTTGAACGACAAAGCATTGGAGCAACTCAAACGCAAATGGGGCACGATGCAGAAGGTGTATAGCTCGCAGTCGCGGTTACAGATGATTGTGGCTGACATCATCTACGATATGGAGACGCAGCCGCGCCTGTTGAGTGGATTGGGCAACGCGATGCTGGTGTCGAGTAGCATCTATCAAGCGTGTAAGTTCTACGAATTGTTCACGGACCAGGGCTTCGACAAATGCGCGATTGTCACGTCGTATCACCCGTCACCTGCCGATATCAAGGGTGAGGAGACGGGCGAGGGACTGACGGAACGGTTGCGACAATACGACATCTACAACAAGATGCTCGGAGGCAAGGACCCCGAAGCGTTTGAGAAAGATGTCAAAGACAAGTTTGTGCATGCTCCGGGGCAGATGAAGTTGCTGATCGTGGTGGATAAGCTGTTGACGGGCTTTGACGCGCCCCCTGCGACGTATCTGTATATCGACAAGCAGATGCGCGATCATGGGCTGTTTCAGGCCATTTGTCGCGTCAACCGCCTGGATGGTGACGACAAAGTGTACGGCTATATCGTCGATTACAAAGACCTGTTCAAGAGCCTTGAACGCTCGATCCATGATTACACCTCGGAGGCTCTAGCTGATTTCGCTAAGGAGGATGTCGAGGGGCTGCTGAGCGACCGTATCGCAAGGGGCAAGCAGCGGCTGGAAGAGGCACGCGAGGCAATCAAGGCACTGTGTGAGCCAGTGGCGGCACCAAAGGGTACGAGAGACTATATTCGCTACTTCTGTGGTAGAGATACGGCAAACATAGATGAACTGCGAGAGAACGAGCCGAAGCGCGTCGCGCTGTATAAGTTCACGGCGGCGTTGATTCGCGCCTATGCGAATCTCGCCAACGACTTAGAGGAGGCAGGGTATAGTCAGCAGGAGAGCGAGCGGATTCGCAGCGAGGTAGATTACTATACGGATGTGCGGGCCGAGGCCAAGCGTGCCAGTGGCGATGACATCGACCTCAAGGCGTATGAGCCAGCGATGCGCCACCTGATCGACACGTATATTCGCGCTGAGGACAGTAGAAAGCTCTCGACCTTCGACGATATTCCGCTGGTACAACTGATTGTAGAGCGCGGCATGAGTGCGTTACAGGACTTGCCGCAGGGCATTCGCGCTGACAAAGAGGCGACGGCGGAGACGATTGAGAACAATCTGCGGAAGGCCATTCTCGATAAGCAGCAGAGCAATCCGGTCTACTACGCCAAGATGTCGGAGGTACTGGACACGCTGATTGAGCAGAGACAGAATCAGGCACTAGAGTACGAGCAGTATCTTGCACGCATAGTTGAATTGACGCGACAGGTGGGTGATACGGGACGTGGCACGCGCTATCCGAGTACGTTGAATACAAGCGGTCAACGAGTACTGTACGACAATCTCGATAGAGATGAGCACCGCACGCGTGCGGTGCATGAAGCGATACTCTCTACGAGAAAGGATAGCTGGCGCGGCAACCAGATCAAAGAGCGGGAAGTGAGATATGCCATTCTCGACGAGGTGCAAGACGAAGAGAAGGCGAACGAAATTTTTGAGATTGTGAAGAGGCAAAATGAGTACTGAGAAGCATCAGATTACGGTGCATGGGCTGGTGGTGGACGTGGTACGCAAGGATATCAAGAACCTGCATATGGGCGTGTATCCGCCAGCGGGACGTATTCGCGTGGCGGTGCCGTTGCGCGTCAACGATGAGGCGGTGCGGCTGTTCACGATCTCGAAGATGGGATGGATCGAGCGACAACGCGCGAAGTTCGACGCGCAGGAGCGGCAATCGGAGCGTGAGTTTGTGAGCGGCGAGAGCCACTACTATCAGGGCAACCGCTATTTATTGAACGTGGAGTATCGCAAGGGGACGCCAGCAGTCAAAGTACGCAACAACAAGACGCTGGATTTATTTGTGCGAGTTGGCAGCGATAGGGACGAATGTGAGCGCGTGCTAACGGCATGGTATCGGCGACGGCTCAAAGAGGAGATCGTGCCACTGCTTGAGAAGTGGGAGGCGATTATCGGCGTACATGCGGAGCAGTGGGGCGTGAAGCAGATGAAGACACGCTGGGGGACGTGCAATATCGAGGCGCAACGCATCTGGCTCAACCTCGAACTGATCAAGAAGCCAGTGCATTGCTTAGAGTATGTGGTGGTACACGAGCTAGTTCACCTGCTCGAACGGCATCATAACGAGCGGTTCGTTGCATACATGAACAAGTTTCTGCCGTTGTGGAAACATTACAAAGAGGAATTAAATCGGGCACCGTTGGGGCATGAGACGTGGGAGTATTAGGAAGAAGGTATGATTAAGGAGGAGAAAATGACGTATCTCTCGCGTTGGCTACTGATTAGCTGGCTCGTGCTGGCTTGCCTGATCTTACCTTCATGTGGAGCCAACACCCCTACATCAGTTTCATCGCAAAAGGTACCTGTTCGGCTCCTGGTCTTTTCAAAAACGACTGGCTTTCGGCATGCTTCGATTCCGGCAGCCATTGCCGCTTTGCGCGGGCTAGGGCAAAAACATCATGTGAGCATCGACTTTACCGAAGATTCCTCGGTCTTCACCATTTCAAACCTCGCACGCTATGCTGTCGTGGTCTTTTTGATGACCACTGGTACGGTCGTCACTCCCAAGCAGCGTGCTGCCCTGGAACATTATATTCACTCCGGCGGGGGCTATGTCGGCATTCACTCAGCTAGCGATACAGAATATAGCTGGCCCTGGTATGGGCACTTGG
>CAXUGH010000476.1:1862-3056 GCA_964250365.1 uncultured Ktedonobacteraceae bacterium | reverse complement strand
ATTGGCACATGAGCGGCTCCGCCGCTCATGTCCCAATATGTATTCAGCAAAATTTGCTACTTCTCTACCATAGGTGTTACAATAAACACGTCCCACACGACAACGTGTAAAAACACTACTATCTCTATTGCTTTTTTGCGCTAGCTAATCCAGGAAAAGGAACGTGACGTTACATTCTATCGAGGTTCGAGCCATCTCAGAGCAGTACGATGTTCGAGCTTATACGCTTATCCAGGAAATATTACAACACTCTACGCATCGACTCTCATCACTCTCCGATTCTCCATTGAGCATTCGCACCGCATCTCTCTACTTTATTTCAGGTGTATTAAATCCTGAACAGCAGAATCGACTTCTTCAGCAGTTGCTCGTCGATCCAATTATTCAAGAGGCGGAAATCATAACGGACAAGCCTACACCTACAACACATCATATCGTTGATGTGTTTTTTCATGCTGGCGTTACAGATACACTCGCGGAAAGCGTTCTCGCTGGCGCATCTATGCTGAACATAACCACAATCACACGAGTTGAGACGAGCAAACGCTACTTTCTCGATGGTCGGTTGAGTGAAAAAGATGCTCGCACTCTCGCCGAAGACCTGCTCTACAATCCAGTCATTCAGCACTATCAGTTTCGCGCCGCTTCCGTAGGGACCGATGTATCGCGTCCTGCTGGCATTACGATTGCCGATGAGGACGCGATGAATCGGTCCCTACCAACCATTGTCGAAGAGGACGCGATAAATCGGTCCCTACCGTTCTCATCAATGAACGATGAGCAGTTGCTGGCGTTCAGCAAGGCGGGTCTGCTATCGCTGAATCTCGATGAGCTACGAGTCATTCAAAAATACTATCAAGAGCAGGGGCGAGAACCGAGCGATGTTGAGCTGGAGACGCTGGCGCAAACATGGTCAGAGCATTGTTCGCACAAGACTTTCAAGGCCACTATCGAGTACCACGAACAGGATGCCGATGGCACGACTACCATACAAGAAACTCTACACGGCTTGCTCAAACACTACCTGATGCGTGCTACTGATGAGGTGCGCCCTACGTGGCTGGTTTCAGCATTCAAAGACAACGCGGGTATCGCGCGTTTCACGGACACGCATGATATCGCCTTCAAAGTGGAGACGCACAATCATCCCTCGGCAATCGAGCCATTTGGCGGAGCGAATACGGGTGTTGGTGG
>CAXUGH010000476.1:0-1762 GCA_964250365.1 uncultured Ktedonobacteraceae bacterium | reverse complement strand
GTCGTTGTTCTCGGTGGACGCACGGGGCGCGATGGTGTGCATGGTGCGACCTTCTCATCGGGCGAGATGAGTGTCGAAATTAATGCACAGGCTGGTACAGCGGTACAGATTGGCGCACCGATTACGGAAAAAAAGGTCGCCGATGTGATTGTGCAGGCGCGAGACCGTAGGCTATATTCCGCGATTACCGATTGTGGCGCGGGCGGCTTCTCCTCCGCGATTGGCGAGATGGGAGCCGAAACGGGTGTGCGCGTCGAACTGAAACATGCACCGCTCAAATATCAAGGACTTGCGCCGTGGGAAATCTGGCTCTCCGAGGCACAGGAACGTATGGTGCTGGCTGTTCCACAAGAGAATATTGATGCGCTGTTGGAGATATGCACTGTCGAAGAGGTTGAGGCAAGCATTCTCGGCACCTTTACCGACGATCATTCCTTGACTGTCACTTACGACGGGAAGACCGTTGCAAGCATCGACATGGCTTTTCTGCACGATGGACAGCCGAATAGAGTCTTAGAAGCAGTATGGGAGCCTGTATCATCGGTTCCCAACTCAACAGGTTCGCGTTTTCTCGTGCCGCCGACGCCCGCAACCCTGTTGCTCAATCTATTGCAACATCCCTCGATTGCCTCGAAAGAGGAGATTGTGCGCCGCTACGACCACGAGGTGCAGGGGGCCACCGTATTGAAGCCACTCGTAGGCAAAACGGGACATGGACCGAGCGACGCCGCCGTACTGCAACCAATTCTTGAAAATGACGCTCAATCCAAGGCTGGTATTGTGCTTTCCAATGGTGTGAACCCGCTCTACGGCACTATTGACCCTTACCACATGGCGATTAACGTGGTTGACGAGGCACTACGTAATCTCACGGCGGTTGGCGGCGATATCACACGCGTCTCTATCCTGGATAACTTCTGTTGGGGTAATCCAAACGATCCAACACAGCTAGGGCTACTGGTGCGAGCCGTCAAGGGCTGCTATGACGCCGCCGTTGGCTTTCAAACACCCTTCATTTCGGGCAAGGATAGCCTGAACAACGAGTATCGCGCCAATGGGCAACGACTCCCCGTTATTCCAACCCTGGTCATTTCGGCGGTAGGGACGCTCGACGATGCGACGCAGACCATAGACATGTCGCTCAAAACACCCAACAATCTGCTCTATCTCATTGGCACCACTCGCAACGAACTTGCAGGTTCGCACTACGCGGAGATTATGCATGATTTGCCAGCGAATACGTCCGTTCCGCATGTTGCCATCGAGCATGCATACACTACGATGAATGCGCTGGGACAGGCGATACGACAGGGCATGGTGCGAGCCTGTCACGATCTCTCGGAAGGTGGGCTTGCCGTTGCAGCGGCAGAAATGGCAATCGCAAGTCAACTTGGCGTCGCGCTTGAGCTATCACATATTCCTATCGTCGATCTATCCGATACCGACTCGACGTTGATAAACACGCTACGGCTCTTCAGTGAGTCGGCGTCGCGCTTTATTGTCGAGATTGCACCGGAGCAATGGGGCACGTTCGAGAAGCACATGCGTTTTAGTGGTGTCACCGATGTCACTTATATTGGGACAGTCACCAACACAGGGCGTTTTCGTGTACACGATGGAGATGAAGAGGTGATGAACGTAAGTATAGCAGACCTGCAACAGGCATTTCGAGGAAACAGAGCATGACTTCAATGATACATCGCGCACTCGTCCTACGTGCCCCCGGCATCAACTGTGACCGCGAAACGGCGCATGCCTGCCG
>CAXUGH010000475.1:0-3067 GCA_964250365.1 uncultured Ktedonobacteraceae bacterium | reverse complement strand
CATGAGAACCGTGAAGCCTACTACACGCGATTTGCGACGCATCAATCGTCAGACCGTTTTTTCCTATTTGTATACGGATGGACCGATGAGTCGTATGGAACTTAGCCAGCTTTCGGGGCTGAGTGCTGGCACGATTGCGAATGTGGTGGCGGAGCTGCTGGCGGAAGAGTTGGTGCAGGAGGCTGGCCTGGAGGCATCAGAGGGAGGAAGACCACGCACGATTCTCACGCTGAACATGGAGTATGGCTATTTCATTGGCGGCGAGATTGGCGAGACCGAGATGATTCTTGAGCTTTTCGATTTGAAATTGCAGAAACTCAAAAGCATCGTGTATCCCCTGCTTCCAGAAGAGAATAACCCGCGAACAGTGGTTCGGTGTTTTGTCAGTTGTGCGGAGCAGTTGCTTGTACAGGCGCAGATTTCTTACGAGAAGGTGCTGGGGATAGGCGTCGGTGTGCCAGGAGTGGTTGAGCAGGGAGAAGAGGAGACTGTTTCCGCACCCGCATGGGGTTGGCAACCGACCTCGCTCAAAGCAATGCTGGGAAAACACTTTGATATTCCGCTCTTTGTCGAGAATGGTTCAAAGGGAATGGCTCTAGCCGAGATGCATAGAAATCCTGATATGGTCGAAAAAACCATGATTGCGCTCAACATTGGAACGGGCGTGGGTGCAGGCATTATGTATCAAGGGAAACTGTATCAAGGCGGCAATAATAGCGCGGGCGAGTGGGGACACACGACCATCGTCCTGGATGGAGAAATGTGTCGCTGTGGTCATCGCGGTTGCCTCGAAGCTTATATTGGTGCGCCTGCCCTTATGCGTCGCCTCCGCGAACTCGCTCCTACCAGTCCTGTGCTGAGTAGCGGTGATGAGGTGCAAACAATCAGCGACCTTATGATGGCGGCTCAACAAGGTGACGACGTGGCAAAGCAGGTTCTTCTGGATACTATTCACTATCTTGGCGCAGGGGTGGCAAATCTAATCAATTTGTTCAATCCACAGAGGATTATTCTTGGTGGTTGGGTGGGCTTGATGCTGGGAGAGCATTTTTTGCCTGAATTGGTGAAGGAAACAAAACGCTATGCTCTCAAGCAGCCATTTGAGGCGGCTCGCATTCAGGTCAGTCAACTTGGGAGGAACGCGGCAAGTCTTGGTGCTGCTCGTTTAGCCTTAGAAGCGTTTCTGGAGCAGGTTGGGCAAGCAGGTAGTCAGGACTCTGCTCAGAGGCGTTTAAGAATTTCGTAGTGCTTGTTTTTATTTGTCGTCGTGTTTGCCAATGTTGATTTGATTGAGAGGGACCAGGGCACCCGCAAGGGGAACGCCCCTCCCATACGCGTTCACGTAGCGAATCATTGGGAACCAGGGCGCCCGCAAGGGGAACGCCCCTCCCATACACGAACCCGTTCCACACCTGTCATCGTGGTATGGGAGGGGCGTTCCCCTTGCGGGCCCTGGTTTTGGGGCTTTGGGGGTGTCTTGTTTTTATTCATGTCCTGAGGATGGGTCGTCTATACTTCCTGTTCTTATGGTTTAAGGGAGGTATGTCCGCCTGTTTCTCATTATGAGAGCGTGTCCGGCGAATACAAGTTTCTCGATTTTCATATGATGGTTGGTGAACGAACACAGCGATGTTAGTTACATCAGGAGGATTATATGCGTCGATGCATTTCCAAAGGCACTTTTTTTGCACTTCTTGGTTTCCTGATTGTAGGTACACTTGTACTGCAAGGCGGTTTGAGTAGGACAGCCAGGGCCAGTGGAGAAACCGTTAATGTCTGGCTCACGACGCCGGATCAGGCCAATCTTCTCAGTTCGCAGCCGAATCTCACTTTTGGGAGTGTTGGCTCAAATTCCACGACGATTACTGTCAATGATGCCCAAACCTATCAACAAATGACCGGCTTCGGTGCCTCACTTACCGATTCGTCGGCATGGCTTATCTACAATAAAATGAGTCAGAGCCAGCGTAATCAGTTGATGACCAATCTGTTCGATCCCAACAATGGCATCGGACTCGATTTCTTGCGTCAACCCATTGGTGCCTCGGACCTTGCACTCAATGAGTACACCTATGACGATGTAGCGAGTGGGCAGAGCGATCCCAATCTGAACAACTTCTCGATTTCTCACGATACCGCTTACATTCTTCCTCTGCTCCAGCAAGCACTTCAACTTAATCCCAACCTCAAAATCATGGCGACTCCCTGGACGGCTCCTGCATGGATGAAGTCGAACGATAGTCTGGAACAAGGCAACCTTAACGCCAGCGATTTTCAGGTCTATGCCCAATACTTTGTGAAGTTTATTCAGGCGTATCAAGCGCAGGGCGTTCCCATTTATGCGGTGACGCCCCAGAATGAGCCACAAAATAACAACCGCATGCCCACCATGCCAATATCAGCGAGCGACGAGGCAAATTTCATTGCCAACAACCTCGGTCCAGCCTTCGCTCAGAATAACATCTCGACGCGTATCCTGGGCTTCGATCATAACTGGGATACGCCTGATTATCCCACTACAATCCTGAACAATGGAACTGCTGCCTCGTATACGTCTGGCACGGCGTGGCACTGTTACGGTGGCGATGCGAGTGCTATGAGCAACTTCCATAATTCTTTCCCTAACAAGGACATCTACGAAACAGAGTGTTCTGGCGGGACGTGGGAAGGCTCCAACTGGCCCAACGGATTTAAGAACACGATGGAACTGGGCATCAACTCGGCGCGTAACTATGCTAAGACGGTGGTGCGTTGGGGGTTGGCACTTGATCCTAACGGCAACCCACATGTAAATAGCCCTGATTCATGTAGTGGATGTCGTGGCGTTGTCTCCATCGATCAGAACAGTGGTAATGTAACCTACAACTCGGACTACTACGGGCTGGGTCACTTTAGTAAGTTCGTGGTTCCCAATGCCTATCGCGTTGACTCCAACTCTTTCGGTAGCGGCAATATCGAGGATGTCGCCTTCAAGAATCCTGATGGCTCCAAGGTTCTCGTTGTCTACAACGGAGGCGGTACAAACACGTTCCAGGTTACATGGAATAATGAAGCATTTTCGTACACT
>CAXUGH010000474.1:0-3089 GCA_964250365.1 uncultured Ktedonobacteraceae bacterium | reverse complement strand
ACGATGGCAAGAGATATCCAGGAACAATCTCATCTTGCTCAGTCCTTCCAGTTTCCTCAATCCAATTCCCGACAAAATTTTATAGAGCGGTACCAAGCTGTGCGCCGCTTTTCAGAACTGTTGTGCGACCCCCTTGTAACCGAGGACTATGTGATTCAGTCGATGCCAGATACCAGTCCGACAAAATGGCATCTAGCTCATGTGACATGGTTTTGGGAGACCTTTTTGCTGGCTCAGGAGGTTCCCAGCTATCAGTCGCTTCATCCAGACTACGCCTACCTCTTTAATTCTTACTACAACTCGCTTGGTGCGCGTCAAAGTAGGCCAAAACGCGGCCTGATTTCTCGGCCTACCGTGCAGCAAACCTATGACTATCGTCGTTATGTTGATGAGCAGGTGCTTACGTTGCTCGAAAAACTTGATGAGGAGCGGCTAGCCAAGATAACGCCGATTTTCACGCTCGGCTTAAATCATGAGCAGCAACATCAAGAACTGATTTTGACCGACATCAAGCATGTTTTAGCAGCGAACATTCTGCATCCAATCTACAAAGAGCGTTCAATTGCATCTGGCTTGCAGGTGCCTGCGCTGCAATGGGTATCCTTTTCAGAGGGAATACAAGAGATTGGTCATGAGGGCGAGGGATTTTTCTTTGACAACGAAGAGCCACGTCATCGTCAATTTCTTGAGGCGTTTCAGCTTGGCTCGCGTCTGATTACAAACGGCGAGTACCTTGCGTTCATCAAAGATGGTGGCTATAAAAATCCGCTACTGTGGCTCTCAGATGGCTGGAATACAGTGCAGCAGGAGGAGTGGGAGGCACCATTGTACTGGGAGCAGCACGATGGTCAATGGGAGATGATGACGCTGAGCGGTTTCCGCAAGGTGGAGGAGTCCGAGCCGGTCTGCCACGTTAGCTACTACGAGGCCGACGCATACGCACGCTGGGCGGATGCACGTCTCGCAACCGAGGCCGAGTGGGAGATTGCCGCGCGAACTGTGCCAATGAAAGGCAACTTTGTCGAAAGCGGCCTCTATCATCCTGCTCCATTAAGCGCGTCTACCTCTGATGGGAAGCTGGCGCAAATGTATGGCGACGTGTGGGAATGGACACAGAGTGCCTACCTGCCCTACCCCGGCTATAAACCTGCGCCGGGTGCTGTGGGAGAATATAACGGGAAGTTTATGTGTAACCAGTTCGTGCTACGCGGCGGCTCGTGTGCAACGGCTGAGTCGCATATTCGCTCAACCTATCGCAACTTCTTCCCGCCCAATGCACGCTGGCAGTTTATGGGTATTCGTTTAGCGAAAGAGGTGTAACATTCTACCTACCCAAGCTCTACGATTTTGAGCCAGAGCGAGCCACCTTTCGCAACGACGTGATACGTGGCTTACAGAAACCAAAGAAGGAACTGCTCAGTAAATACTTCTATGACGAAGTGGGGTCGGACCTGTTCGAGCAGATATGTGACCTTGACGAATACTATCCCACACGCACAGAGTTGAGCATTATGCATGAATGCGTTGAGGAGATCGCGTCAATCGTGGGGGCGAACTGTCTGCTTATCGAGTATGGCAGCGGCAGTAGCAAAAAGACGCGCAAATTGCTGGATGCTCTCCAAAATCCAGCGGCGTATGTACCAATAGATATCTCGAAAGAGCTATTGATGCAAACAGTCGCCTCGCTTGCCGCCACTTACCCCACGTTGGAGGTGCTTCCCGTTTGTGCCGACTATACCAGTACCTTCGAGATACCCACGCCGAAGAACTCCGTCTCGCGCAGAATTGGCTACTACCCCGGCTCGACCATTGGCAACTTTGATCCTGAGCCAGCGAAACACTTTTTGCAACAGATTGCTAGAACGTGTAAGGGGGGTGGTTTGCTTATCGGTGTGGATTTGAAGAAGGATTTTAATATCCTGCATCGCGCCTATAACGATCAGCAGGGACTCACGGCGCAGTTCAACAAACACCTGCTAGCGCGTATCAATCAGGAACTCGACGCCAACTTCCACATTCAGCAGTTTGGGCACTATGCATTCTACAATCCGGGCGAGAGCCGTATCGAGATGCATCTTGTCAGTCTCAAAAACCAGACGGTTCGCATTGGAGAGGTGGAGATTTCCTTCAAACTGGGCGAGAGCATCTGGACCGAGAGTTCCTACAAGTACACCTTGGAGGAATTTGCAGACCTTGCAGCAACGGCGGGCTTTACCGTAGAGCATGTATGGACTGACGAAAGGCAGTTGTTCAGTGTGCAGTATCTCTGTCCTCGTTAGTCTCATCGAGCCAGAATGCTTGCATCTCTTCTCCCAACTGATGTTGACCGTGTAGGACTCCCGCGATGATGCTGAATGAAACATCCTGCATGGACATCGTTGGGGGAATACCACTATCATCTCGCAGAGACTTTGAACGTCTGATACCCATATGTTTCCCCGCCGCCCCTATAGAAAGCCATGAGCGACTAGGAAACATCTGTAAGAGGGCTTTTCTACTCTCTGTCGCGTACACGGTAGCTAGTTGTGCTTTATCCTCATTTGTCCACGCAGGGCCATGCGCTAATCCTCCCCGCCAAAGATAGCAGAGGTCGGTATGACCGTAAAATCCTCTCCATTCTACTTGAACACCTATCCAGTGGGGTGATAAGTCCTTCAACGTCACGCGCTCTACCACTAACTCGATTACTTTGCGCTTTCTCTCAATTGAAAGCGTATTCCACACCTCGCTTAGATTATTTAGCGTAACACGGTACTCTTCCACCTCTTTTTTTCCTGTATACGCTGCTTCGTTTTCTACTAATTTTGTTTGAAGGGACTGTTGCACGGTACGTAACTCTTTTAGTTGTTTGGCAAGCTCTATTCTGGTTTGCGTATCTCGCACGTCCTCTGGTAAACGGAGAGAGGAAAGCAGACCTTGTATTTGTGGCTCAATCTTTTCTAGCTGTTCGTTTACGGAGATAAGGGGTTCTTGCTTTTGTTTTTGTAGTTGCTCCACAACTGCAAGTATTTCATCTCCAAGATACTCACCTCTTGCTATGGAAAGCATACGTTCAACAACTAGAATATCAAGGGTAGCTGCTTTTAGTG
>CAXUGH010000473.1:0-3113 GCA_964250365.1 uncultured Ktedonobacteraceae bacterium | reverse complement strand
CTATACTGAAACTCCCAAATCCTTCCTCGCTATCGCCTACCTCAGAAGCATTCCTACCGCTTATGTCTGTTTCGTTTGCAGGGGAAGCTTTCAAGAACGATAGTTGTACAAGTTACTTGGATTAAGGATTACGTACCCAAATATCGGGAATAATGCCCGAAGACAAAATCATGTGGAGTATGTTCACATGTGCTACAGTAGACAGCAGGGTAAATGTAAGGATAATAAGCGTAAGAATTGCTAGTGCTACAAAGATAATGGTCTGCTGTCTGCTGAGGGAGAGATTCATGCGTCGTACCCGTCCTTTCGAGATGCGGCGTATTGTGTTATAGTGAAGAGTACGCCTAGCTCTTCAAGCCTGTTGAGTACTCCATTTAGTACTCACTCATTGACTAAAGGATACATGGTTTTGGCAAAAAATGTGGCAAATCTTTATGGAATTTTAATAGGCGTAAGGGTAGAGAAGTCGGCATACTAGTTGCGTTTTGAGAGGACATCACAGAATTGTGAGATGCAGAACACATTTTGCGACAGCATGAGGAGACATTACAGAATTCTGTAATGGGATTACGCAATTTTGAGGACAACATTACGAACATTTGAGATCACAACAATTTGGTTACATGTGGGGGATTTTGCCTTGTAATTTGTAGCAAACAATGGTACTATTGTCAAGGGGATTTCAATTCACGTCTGTCTTTTTTATTTCAAAACTCTATGCTTGTACATCTAAAGAGGTGATGTAATGACTTACGAAGAGTTTTTCGATCAGCAAGACCTGCACGCCATCAAGTACCATCGTTGTCCCCGCTGCGATGAGATCGCACGCCTCGTCGTCGATCTTGAAACCGACAGCTTTCCCGAACTCGACGAGCAGAACCGTAAACAATATTTTTGCCTCTGCTGCCTCGAACCCTTTCCCGTCGGTGCCCCCATAATTCCCATCCATGCATAACAGGTACCGGCCCGATTTCATCACGCCCCCTTCGGCATAGACTCCGTGAGGACGTGATGAAACCATGTACGGGTCTGATTTATCACACCCTCGTCCCCATCGATCCCGTCGAGGCGTGAAGAAAGGTGTACGGGTCTGATTTATCACACCCTCGTCCCCGTCGATCCCATCTTCCATCCATTGATTCCGTTCCTCAATCCTTGTAAACATTGTCTATCGGCACGAGGGCGTGATAAATCAGGCCCGTACACCTTTCTTCAATCCCCCTCACACCTCCACCCGCTGCTCATACCGCTCCATTATCCGCGCCGTAATCTGCAGGTCAAGCTCCGCCTCACGCTCACCAAACATACGTTGCGCCTCGTGCAAATCGTCCAATGCTTGGTGGCGTTCGTCTCCACCAACATCCTCGCGTTGCAGCAACGCCACACTACGCTCACGTAGAGTACGCGCCTCTTCGATATACATACCGCGCTTATGAAATGTACGCAAGGCTTGCTCAAAGTAAGACTGTGACTCTTCATACTCATGGTTCACAGTCATAATGCTACCGAGTAATCTTTGTGCGCGTGCAACCAACCATACCAATTCGTATTGCTGCGCCTCCTGTAATATTTGTAATGTTTGCTGTCGTGCATCCTCAACACGATCTGATAAAAGCATAGTCTGAGCTAGTAGCAGCTTCCCCTCGGTTTTTGTTTCTGCTTCCATCTCTTCAAGTACAAGGCTACGTTGCAATATTCTTACGGCATGGTTCAAGAAATGTTTTTTTTGTAAATCGTCTTTAGTAACAGCTTGGTTAATGTAAATTGAACCTAATGCAACCAGTGCTAAACCAACACAATATGCTATGTTCAAGTGCCTTCCGTTACGCAATGCAGCATTGATACTTACTCTTGCATCAGAAAACTTACCTTGCTCTTGTAAAATAACAGATAAGTATGACTGGATTATACTGGTATAAACAGGATCGTTGATACGTTCTGCAAACAACAATCCCTTCTCGAACAAATGCTGAGATTCTTCTAATTTACCTAAACGCGCAGCTAGCAATCCCATGTTACCAGAGGCAGCACACGAAGTTGGCACATCGCCAATTTGCTCCGCAATATTTAGAGAGCGTGATAGAGATGCTGCTGCTAATGTGTGTTCTGCTCTCTTGAGATAGATATCTCCTAAATCACAACAAATAATAGCTATTTCTCTTTGACGACTATATTTCTCAAATAATGCTAGAGCCATATTCATATGAGCAAGAGCATCTGTTTTCTGACCAATACTTGCCTCAAGTACACCTAATAATCGATAAGTTCGCCCTAAGTCTCCTGGGTCTCCTTCAATTATACGTCTTACCCGGGTAGAATAGGTTGAAATTTCTCTATTGCTCTCTGCAAGTACACCTTCAAAAAGACTTAGAGCTTTCTTACCTAATTGTAAAGCTTCTTGATAATTACCTTCTTGCCAAGATATATAACTCTGCTGAAAATATAACCTAGCCCAAGCAGAACCTTTTACAATATCGGCATTATTTAAAATTTGCTCTCCAAGTTCGCAGTATTTTCTTGCTTGTGAATTGTCACCAGTGTTGTACCAAGTCCAACCTATTTCCCCTAAGATCAATGCATCTACTTGAGACTCGTATCGAGAATCCGATAGAAGTAGCGCAACATTTTGCTGCTTACGTATAAGCGTAACATCTGTATAGAACTTGCGAGATTGCTCAAAATTTCCTTGAATAAGATTACACTCCCCCAACCGCTCCAACAAATACGCGATGTGTAGTTGTTCTTCGGGGTCGGCAGGTATGCGGGCGGTACTTTCGAGGTATTCGACGGCGGTGCGGTAGTGCTTCTCGGCTTCGGGGTAGGCGGAGAGGGCGTAGGCACGGTCTCCTGCGAGTTCGGCGTAGTGGATGATGTGCGTGGGATCGCCACCACCGAGAACGAGGTGGTGCGTGATGATGGCGGCACCCTCCTCTTCACGGTACTGGTAGGTGCCGCGTAGAATGTCGGCGGCTCGACGATGCAGGCTGGCACGACGCGCGGCTGATAACCCCTCGTAGAGATGGCTGACCAGCAGGGGATGCCAGAAGAGGTAGGTAATGCGCGTACCCACGCCCTCTTCCGTGAGCATCCCCGATTTGAGAGCCTCTTCGAGC
>CAXUGH010000472.1:0-3114 GCA_964250365.1 uncultured Ktedonobacteraceae bacterium | reverse complement strand
CCGTTTGCTGGCTCTGGCAACAATATTAGCGGTTGGTCTTTTGCGATTGATATCGCGAAGAGAAAAGAGGGTCCACTGGGTACACAAAGTGGTCCCGTCAAACCGTTTAGAGTTAGTGAGTTGTACACAGATATTACAAACGCGATTGCACAGCTAGGTCTGGGAAATGTGAGTCTTGAGGACAAATTGTACGTCAATGGACAGAGCATCAAAGACGACGTAAATTTTCTTCCTGATCGCTTTTCACGTCCCTATTCCTGGGTAGACCCGGCATTTGTGAAGATGTTTGAGGAGCAACCCCTGGAACATATTCGCTACTACAAATGTATTCGCGTCACCTCATGGGACGGAGAGATGGTGCTTTCTATCTTTGTACGCTTGCGAATTGCAGGCAAAAATTTGTTTGTGGAGGCAGACTACGAATTGCTGCCACCCGTCAAAGGAAGATATCATGAGATCGATACGATAGAGCCAACGCTCACGGCCTCCAAATTCTTCAAATTTGCCAGACGTACCTTCTTGCCTACTCCTTTGCTGTGGCTCGGTTCGATTGGAAGCATAGTAAAGTATATCTTCCACGAACAAACTCTCGCTAGTAGACGCGCAAATACGAATAAAAGCATCAGCGAAAATCCAGCATTCGACTACGGTACAAGCACAAGCCTTCGTGAAATGGCGAGTTCGCGCTATTATCGGCTCTACTTTCAACGGCTCGATAAAGAGATGTATGTGAAAATCATCGAGCGACAATTGTTAGATACCATCGTACACTTTCTGGATGTGCGGAATATCGACACAACAGACCTGAAAGCGCGTGAGAGTACAATTCTTAATAATGGCGTGATTGTAGCTGGTGGAACCTTCACTGCTGGCAATATTGCAGTCGGAGAAAAGGCAAGCGCAACATCCGTACCGTTCAATGCTACTCCTGTCGGCGGTGTCGCACAGGCGCAAGCTCAACCTAATGCTTCAAGTTCATAGGAGAATATAATGGGCGATACAAATACAAACAATGGCATTCAAATTACAGGCGGTAACGCCTCCTTTGGCAATACGGCTGTCGGCAAAAATGCACAGGCTAATCAATATGTTACGCCTGAACAGTATGAAGCACAGGCGACGGAACCGCCATTAGTTCCGCCAGATTTTTCTCTTGCCGGTACGCCGCGTATCTTTCTCAGTCATAGTCATAAAGATAATGAGTTCTGCAAACGACTGGCGCAGAGCCTGTATTCCGCGTTGGGCAATGATGTCGCCAGTGTCTGGTACGACGTAGAAGGCATCAACGGTGGTGACGCATGGTGGAGCAAGGCAGTACAAGAGTTGACATCGCGCAACATCTTTCTCGTAGTGCTTTCTCCCGACGCTGTAGCCTCGAAGTGGGTTACGGATGAGATAGCGATAGCGTGGAAACAAAAAAATGATGCGACAACGGGAAAGCGTGTTATTCCCGTTGTCTATCGACCATGTACGGTACCTCCTTTTTTGGAGACGCTGCAAATAGTATCATTCCTTCCACCGAGGCAGTATGATGTGGCTTTTGGTGAGTTGTTGCGGGCAATTGGTGGAATGTAAACTTAAAGTGCTGCTTTTGAGTACTCAATTTGCCATCTTGAATTGCTTCAAGGAAAATGGCTACTTCTTTCTCCGAAATAATTCGAGGTGGCAATATAGCACGAGCAGTAAAACAATTATCCCTGCTGTGAAAGTAACGTAGGTCAAGCTATCTACCGTTTGGGTGAAAATGTTTGTTTGATACAAAAAAATGTAGAAAAAACAACCAAAGTTTATACTCCATAGCAATCCAAGTAGCCCAGGAAGCATAAGTGCATGCCAATCTTCCTTTATGAACCACCCGTACAGGTATAAACCGAACATTATCAATGCACTAACACACAAGACAGCAACAGTTATTATGTTTACGGCAACTATCCGATGGACAAGAGAAGCAAAAATAACAGGAAAAACAATACAATCAAGCAGTAGACATGCAAGCGACAGTTTGTTGTGAAACATCTGCCTCATTTGACTTTGAGGTAGGTGTTGTTGTGAAAAATCGTCGAGAGATATGGTTTTTGTCTGTTGAGTCGAGTAGAGCGGTGTTGTCGATCCACCGCTAAGATTAGCAGTCGCTGACGCCGTTGCTTGCGCTTGAGCAGCAAATAGAGGTACTGTTCTCGTTGTATCTAGTCTCGCATTCAATACCTGCGTAACAGCATCAGGAATATTGATTGTTGCTGTTGAGGCCATAGTTTGCTTTCTCATGGGACCTAACTTAGTGTACGCCAGTTCCTGCCTCTCGCGCCATTTATTATCTGTAGGTATAATTCCTAAGACGTAATCACTGTAAGCTTTAACGCCCTCCCACTGACCTTTTGCTATAAGTAATGGAACAACTTCATCTAAAAGCTTAACAAGTTGGTCACTATCTTTTGTACATGCTGTTGCTTCATTTAAGGCTTTTGCTGCTTCTATAAATCTATTTAATTCGATTAAAGCAATGCCTTTCATGTAGTATACTTGAGGCGATGACACTTCTGGAAACTTTTCGATGAAGAGTTTAGATTGTTCGAGAACGTTTTTCCAATCCTTATCATCAAATGCCCATTCCACCTGACGATTTAATTGCTGGATTAAAGCTTCTTTTGCATCTTCCGGTTCGGTTTTTAGACCTAAACTATCTATGATCTTAGATAGTACCTGTTTGTATCCCTCTGGATATTTGCAATCAATTGAATGATAATGCACATCTAAGCTTTTTACGTGTGGGCAATCGTCGCAATAAATAACAAATATTTTCCCCTGCTTTTTAACAGCACGGGCTTTTGCAACTTCAAGTTCATCATCAACCCATCCTGACCTTTTTGCAGCACGGGACATGAGTAAAATAAAAATATTACTTCTATCTAGTTGATGACGAATACTTTTTTGCCAACTCTCTCCAAGCTTTAATTTTTCCTTGTCGTACCATACAGTATCCCCTTTCCTTATAATTTTATTTAAATCATGATATAGCCTAATACCAAAGGCGTTATCTGTATGACTATGACTAATAAAAATACGATATCTTCGTCTTGTCGAGGCAACCATACATCAATTGCTCCTGGGAAATAC
>CAXUGH010000471.1:0-3125 GCA_964250365.1 uncultured Ktedonobacteraceae bacterium | reverse complement strand
GTTCTACGATATCCGAACCTTCGGGGCAGTGCTGTCTACTGGCGACTATCCAGCAGGTCAGGTGCGCGGCCCAATTCAGCTGACCTTCGCGCAATCCATCGATCCCGTCTTTCCTCAAGATATATCCATCACTCGCGTCGCTGTTACCGAGATCGACCCAAGTAAGAAAACAACCAGTACGATGGGGCGCAAAGCCTTTGTGCCTTACGGCCTCTATCTCGGCTATGGTTTTGTGGTGCCACATTTCGCACAACAGACAGGTTTCTCGGCTGAAGACCTGAGCATCTTCTGGGCAGCCTTGCAATCGGTGTGGGATGTTGACCGCTCAGCCAATCGCGGCATGCTTGCCCTGCGCGGCCTCTACATTTTCAGCCATGACAATGCTCTGGGAAATGCACCTGCACATCGTCTTTTTGATCGTATTACTCCGAAGCTCAAAGACGGTGTGGCGGCTCCCCGACATATTAACGATTATACTATTGAGGTACACGACACAAATTTACCCGATGGTATCACCCTGACCCAACTTGGGCAGTAACATCGCATAATAGGGCGCAGGAAGAGGCATGGCATTCAACTATTGAGTGCTATGCCATACTAGAGGTTGGAATGAAAAAAGAGGTTGTATTACCTGACGACGAGAGCGAATTGGTCATGATCTCGGCTCTCGAACACTACAGTTATTGCCCTCGTCAGTGTGCGCTTATTCATGTAGAGCAGACGTTTGACGAAAATATCTACACATTGAAAGGTCAGATGTCACACGAACGAGTCGATCAGGCAACGACGCGTAGTGAAGACGACAAACGAGTTGAGCGAGGCTTACCACTCTGGTCACGAAGATTGGGTCTGACGGGACGTGCTGATGTCGTCGAGTTTCATGAAAATATCCCTTATCCTGTTGAATATAAATTAGGAAAACGTCGCGAATGGGCGTATGAAGCTATTCAAGTGTGCGCTCAAGCATTATGTTTGGAGGAAATGCTAGGGCAGGCTGTGCCACAGGGAGCGATCTATTATTGTAGCTCACGCACACGACGCGAAGTGACGTTTGATACATCTTTGCGCGAGACAGTGGAACAGATAACGGAGCAGGTCCGCACACTGTTGAAAAACTGTTCGATACCGTCCGCCGTCAATGATGCACGTTGCAATAAGTGTTCGTTGATCGAATCTTGCCTTCCCGGTATTGTTGCAAAACCGGAGCGGTGGCAGTCGTACCACATGCAGCTTTTTACACTTGAAAGCACAGCCAACGAAGTAGCCGAGGAAGGATAAAGCAACCCGTGAAAGAAATTCTTAATACGCTCTACGTCACGAGAGAGCGAGCCTATCTTCATCTTGACCATGATACCATTCGTATGGAGGTAAAAGAGGAGAAGCCGCTACAAATGCCTTTGCTGCATCTGGGAAGTATTATCTGTTTTGGTGATGTACTACTCAGTCCTGCACTCATTCACCGCTGCGCGGAGGATGGACGTACTATTACACTGTTGGACCGTCACGGACACTTCAAGGCCCGTATTGAGGGACCAACAAGCGGTAATGTGCTGCTTCGACAGGCACAACATGCGGCAAATAGCGACCCACAACGAACGTTGTCCATTGCACGAAATATGGTCGCGGGAAAAATTCAAAATTGTCGTCAGGTATTGATGAGAGCAAGCCGTGAGACGGAAAGCGAGACAGATGCTCAACTTTTATCCACGGCGGCACTCGTCCATGCTTCCGCACTACAACGGCTAGAGCAGCATACCGTCCTTGACTCAGTACGTGGCAGTGAAGGTGATGCTGCACGCGCCTACTTCGATAAGTTTAGTGCAATGGTGCGAGAAGACCGTGAAGCCTTTACACCACGCGGACGGACGCGCCGTCCCCCACTCGACCGCATGAACGCCTTACTCTCGTTCGTCTACACACTGCTGCGTAACGACTGTGCAGGGGCATTGGAAGGCGTTGGCCTTGATCCACAGGTGGGGTACTTGCACACACTCCGTCCAGGACGACCAGCTCTCGCCCTGGACATAATGGAAGAACTACGTCCGGTACTGGCGGATCGGCTAGTCTTATCATTGGTCAATCGACGCCAACTTCGGCGTACCGATTTCATTGAACGAGAAGGAGGGGCCGTACACCTTAACGATAATGGTCGCAAAGAGGTCATTTTGGCCTATCAAAACCGCAAACAGGATGAGATACAGCATCGAGTCGCAGGAAGAAAGATACCGATGGGACTCGTCCCTCATATCCAAGCGCGTTTGCTCGCACGACATCTGCGTGGCGACATGCCAGAGTATTTTCCTTTCCTCTATCGCTAACAGCCAACTCATCAAGCATATTCAAACTGGGAGTCGATGTCTTGTTGGTCCAGAATGTTGCATCTAGCCGTGGTGCTGGGTGAGGATTGAAACAAATTGAGAGTCGATGTCTTGAGCTATGCACGCTTGTTGCACCTAGCCGTGGTGCTGGGTGAGGACTGAAACAAATTGAGAGCGCAACCAAGTTGTACCCACCCAGAGTGTTAGGTGAGGAAAGATTGTAGAGTGACAAAAAATGGATATACTAATAACATACGATGTGAGTACTGAGACCAACGAAGGCAAACGACGACTACGTAAAGTTGCTGAGGCGTGTCTTGCCTATGGACAACGAGTGCAAAAATCGGTGTTCGAGTGTTCGTTAAACGAAATGCAACTCGAAAAACTGAAACACCGCTTGTTACAATGTATGAGTGAAGAAGAGGATAGTCTGCGTATCTATCGCATGACACAATCGCGGAATCGTTACCTGTGGACCTACGGAATTCAGCATGACGTTGATTACAATGCTCCACTCATCTTCTAATCTGCGCGAACCTTTTTTGCTGAGTCGTCAAGCACGCGGTTCGCGCACACATAGGTCAAATCTCTGAAGCCGCTCTACAAGCGGATTTAGTAGCATACTGGAAAGGAGAATAGCCAATGGGTGGGCATCGAAATCGCACTTTTGCCCTATTTGAAAGCAAGTGTAAAGCATGTTCGCGCAAAAGAGAGCATAGAATCAGGCCCAGCCTACCCTTGTAGGGTGGGCGGTTGCACCTAGCCGTGGTGCTGGGTGAGGATTGAAACAAGGGAAATATACTATTC
>CAXUGH010000470.1:2393-3152 GCA_964250365.1 uncultured Ktedonobacteraceae bacterium | reverse complement strand
GGTAAGATGATTCGCAAGATTCAAGAGGAGAGCGGCGCGAAGATCGACATTGAGGACGATGGCACCGTTAACATCTCCGCGACATCAGGTGAGGCAATGCAACTTGCGCTAGACGCAGTACGCGGCCTTACTGAAGAGGTTGAGGTTGGACGTATCTACACCGGTACAGTACGGCGTATCGTTGACTTTGGCTGCTTCGTCGAAATTCTCCCTAATAAAGAGGGATTGGTTCGTACCTCGCAACTCGCCGACTATCCGGTGTCACGACCAGAGGACGTTGTTTCAGTTGGTGATGAAATCACAGTCATGGTGATTGAAGTTGATGCTCAAGGACGTGTCAATCTCTCGCGCCGCGCTGCATTGAGCGGTGAGATGCCTTCGCAAGCAGAGCTGGAGAGTGAGCGTGGTCCAAGTCGCGGTGGTCCAAATCGTGGTGGCCCCAATCGTGGTGGTGGCTACGGCGGTGGTAGCCGTGATCGTGAAGGTGGCGCACCCAATCGTGGTGGTTACGGGGATCGCGGTGGTTACGGAGACCGCAATCGTGGCGGCGGTGGTTATGGTGATCGCGGCGGCTACGGGGATCGTGGTAACGACCGCAATAGCGGTGGTGGCTTCGGTCAACGGCGCCCAATGGGTCCTGGTGGCAACAATCGCAACGCCAGTAGTTCACGCCGCGACAACGGCTTTGGACAACGCCCCCCAGAGCGTCGCTGGTAGAAAAGAGAACAGGAGTGTTTGTCAACGCCAACTTTGTTGGCG
>CAXUGH010000470.1:0-2383 GCA_964250365.1 uncultured Ktedonobacteraceae bacterium | reverse complement strand
AACTTGTTGTTTTCCACCCCCCAATTTTTTTGGTGTTTAAAAAACACTCCTGTTGAAAATCGCAAAATATTTTTAGAAGAGGAAATAATGGCTATGTCGGCAGAAGAGTCACTACGCGAGGTTGCCGTAGAGGTTTCAACCTGCTCAAAATGCAACCTCTGCAAGGGACGCACCAAAGCGGTACCGGGTGAAGGCATATCCAGTGCTAAGATACTTTTCATCGGCGAGGGTCCTGGCTTCCACGAAGATAAACAAGGTCGCCCCTTCGTTGGTCCGGCTGGTCAGTTTCTCGACGAGCTTCTGGCAAGCATTCAATTGAAACGTGCCGATGTATTCATTACCAACGTGGTGAAATGCCGCCCCCCCAATAACCGCGACCCCTTGCCAGAAGAGATCAAAGCCTGTGACAACTACCTTGATCGCCAGATAGAGGCTATTTCGCCGCAGGTCATTGTCACGCTGGGTCGCTACTCGATGGCGAAGTTTTTTGGTAGCGAGAAGATTAGCACCATTCACGGTCATGCACGCAAAGTTGGCGGACGTGTCTGCATCGCTATGTATCATCCAGCGGCAGGTCTCCATCAGGCAAGCCTCAAAGACGTTATCCGCGAAGATTTCAGGAAGATACCTAAGATTATCGAGGAGGCCGAACGGGTCGAGGCTCAACCGGTCGCACAACAGGCGAAAAAAGAGGAAGAGCCGCCACAACAGCTATCGCTGTTCTAATAATTTCTAACAACACAAAAAAAACATATGGATGGAAACTGAACGCGTTCAGTTTCCATCCATATGTTTTTTTTGTGTTGTTAGAGCGTACTTAAAAATGTGAAGTATTTCACTTGTACAGGTTGAGCCTATCAGGTATACTCATTAGAGACTATATCGTTCTTCTACAAAAGGGGGAAACCCGACTATGAATGACGTTTTAAAAAAGTTCTCCTATGGTCTATCGTTTGCAATGCTACTGACCCTTTGTCTGGTCTTTAGCACTAGTCCCAACTCGTATGCGGCGACGAGAAGCATGGCGACTAGCACGTCTGCTGCTACTGCTGCGAGTACGCAATCGGGCTATACTACGGGATATGCACGAGTGCGTACAGGCACAAACACAAATAGCACAATTGTCACTACCGATGCTCCAAACACACAAGTTACCGTTTACGCCTCAGTTCCTGGACAAGTTGTTTGGGGCGGCATCTCCACATGGTATCGTATTTCAAGCCTCAATAGCTCACCCCTCTACATCTATAGTGGCTTGATCGCGATCAGTTCTTCCAACGGCGGTGGCGGTTCGCCTCCTCCATCCTCTGGTCCAAAGGTCATTGTTGTGAGTCTGTCGCACCAGTGGCTCTACGCCTATCAGAACGGTAGACAGGTTTTCAACGCGCCAATCATGAGCGGACGCCCTTCACTGGCAACACCAACGGGGACGTATCACGTCTTCGCCAAGCTGAGTCCAACCACGTTCTACTCGCCCTGGCCTTATGGCTCACCATACTGGTATGCGCCGACACACATCAACTACGCACTTGAATGGAGAGCGGGCGGCTACTTCCTGCACGACTCCTGGTGGCATTCTGTGTATGGTCCTGGCACCAACGGCTGGCATTATGACCCCGTATATGGCTGGCAGTGGGGCACGCATGGTTGTGTCGCAATGCCAATCGGTACGGCTGCATGGCTCTACAACTGGGCACCTATCGGCACAACGGTACAAATCAATCCATAGCTTTCCTATGATGAGTACACAAAAATGTCGCTCTGCACGGCAGAGCGACATTTTTGTGTACTCACCTACTCACCTGCGCTAGCACCAATGACAAAGGCGTCTATATCGCTTATCTTGCCACGCCAGTAGGGGAGTTTGCTGCGATGCCCCGCGCTCATGAGAGTAACATCGCGCAGATGGGCATGGCGAAAGAGGAATGGGAGACCCTCCGGTCCTATTTCGGGCTGGTCGGGCGAAGGAACAAGAGCCTGATAGTAGTCGCGTAGCACGTCGGCGGTCTCTGGTGCCTCCTGGCGGTATAGATTTTCGTAGAGGTCGATGTAGAACTGGGCATAGGTCGCGGTACTCACCATTGTGCCGAAGATGAGCAATCCGTGCATCTGAAACATCACCTCGATCTCGACCTGTTGTTGCTCCACCAAACGCACCCACGTTTGCAGCGCGACATCCTGCTCACCATATTCCTTCAACCAGAGGCTACGCCGCTCCGCTCTTGTCAAAGGACGAATCGGGGCGTCTCCCGACGCCATATTCTCTTGTTCCGTCATCGTTGCTTATTCCTCCATAACATATTGTTGCCCCATTATACGTTACCAATCGGAACGAAGCATGTTTCGTACTCCAGGATCAATCTTGATTTGTTTCTTGTCGCCG
>CAXUGH010000469.1:0-3178 GCA_964250365.1 uncultured Ktedonobacteraceae bacterium | reverse complement strand
TAGCCTACGAAAGTGCCTTCGCCTTTGCGCGTGACGAGATACGCCCCCATAACGCGGAGATAGAGCGCACCGACGATTTCCCGCGCTGGCTATGGAAACGGCTCGCGGAACAGGGCTACACGGGTATCGCTATTCCCGAAGAATACGGCGGTAGTGGTGGCGACTATTTGATGGCAGCCCTCGTCGCACGCGCTATTAGTCGTGCCAACGGAGCAATCTCGATGTCGTATGGAGCGCATCTCAATCTGTGTGGGCATAATATTCTACGTAACGGTACAGAGGCGCAAAAACAAAAATACCTCCCTAAGCTTGCCAGTACCGAGATGATCGGTGCGTTAGGCTTGACCGAGCCGAATGCTGGCTCCGACGCGATGGGTATTCAGACATCGGCGCGAAAGGTCGATGGTGGCTATCTTATCAATGGCACAAAAGTATTCATCACCAATGGTCCTATCGCTGATGTAATGGTTCTATATACCAAAACAAAGCCAGAAGCTGGTAGTCGAGGCATCACCGCTTTCATCTTCGAGACTGCGAACAATGGTTTTCGCGTTGCACGCAAACTACAAAAAGTCGGCATGCATGGTTCCCCAACGGGTGAGCTTGTGTTTGAAGATGCCTTTGTACCAGATGAATGCGTACTGGGCAAGGTCAACGAGGGCTACAAAGTGGTGATGAGCGGACTTGATATCGAACGCGCCTACTACGCTGTAAGTGCCGTTGGAGGTATCGAGGCCGCCCTTGAACTCTCGCTCAAATATGCTCAGGAGCGCGAACAGTTCGGGCAACCTATCGCCAACTTCCAACTGATACAGGCGAAAATAGCGGATATGTACACAGACCTAGAGGCGGCGCGTCACATGTCGCATCGTGCAATGTGGCTGGCTCAACAAGGTAAGCGTGTCAGCAAAGAGGCCGCGGCCGCTTTACTCTTCACTGCTCGTGCCTCTTTTCGTGCCGCCGACCAAGCCTTACAAATTTATGGAGGCTGGGGCTACCTCACCGACTTCGAGGTCGAGCGTATGTGGCGCGATGCACGTCTCGGCGAAATTGGCGCGGGCACCAACGAAATTCGCCAACTGTTGATTGCGCGTGAATTATTGGGGCAACGAGGATAGCCATGAAATCAGTACGTATCGCCGGTGGCCTCGGCTTTTATGGTGACTCCTGGCAACCAATCAAGGCAAGCATCGAGCGTGGTAACGTCCAGTACGTCGCGTCGGATCATCTCGCTGAACTCACGCTGGCAATTCTACAAAAAGATCGCCAACGTGACCCAAAGCTTGGCTACACGCGTGACCTCGTGCCGATGCTAGCCGACTTGTTGCCGCTTGCCCTGCCGCGTGGCGTCAAGTTCATCCTGAACGCAGGGGGGCTTAACCCAATGGCGGCACGCGAAGTTTTGCTGGCGGCACTCAAAAAATTTGGTGTCAAACTCAACGTTGGCGTTGTCCTGGGTGACTCTGTATTAGAGCGGCTCGACGAGTTACAATCACTCGGTGTCTCGCTCGCACACATGGATACAGGACAAGATATTGCTACTGTGCGCGAACGTCTACTCTTCGTCAGTGCCTATCTCGGAGCGCGTCCACTCGTTGAGGCACTCAATGCTGGTGCCGATATCGTTCTCACAGGACGTGTCGCCGACGCCGCCCTCTTTCTCGCCCCAATGGTGCATGAACTAGGCTGGCACTGGGACGAATGGGACAAACTGGCGCAAGGTATCGTCGTTGGGCACCTATTAGAATGCAGTGGACAGGCAACAGGCGGCAACTTCGGCGGTGACTGGCGCGACATTCCCGATCTTGCCCATATCGGATATCCTATAGCCGAGGTAGCAGAAAACGGCGACGCAATCATTACTAAAGCCCCCAACACAGGCGGACGCGTCAACTTCGACACGCTACGAGAGCAACTGCTCTACGAGGTGTACGACCCTTCGCACTATCTCACGCCCGACGTTGACGTAGATATGACCACGCTACATATGGAAGAGATCGGACCCGACGAGGTACGCGTCACGGGCGCGACTGGACATCCCGCCCCCGCAACGCTCAAAATCGTAGCTGGCTACGAAGATGGTTACATGGGGCAAGCCACAATAGGCTACGCATGGCCTGATGCACTGGCAAAAGCACAGCTAGCAGCAGAAATTGTGCAGCAGCACATGCACGAAGCTGGCCTCAAACCCGAGGAAACGCTGGTCGAATACATGGGCTATAACTCCATTCACGGCCCCTTAGCCGATCCCACACATGCCTCCGATCTCAATGAAGTTTATCTTCGTATAGCCATTCGTTGTACGGATAAGCGCGATGCAGATAAGTTAGGCCGCTTGCTTACACCTTTAGGATTAAGTGGACCTCCCTTTATCGGAGGTACAAGCGGCATTACTCCATCGCGCGGTCTGCTCGGTATCTGGCCTACGCTCATACCACGCGGCCTCGTCGAAGAATACATCCATGTCAGCGTCGAGGAGGTAGGAGCATGAAAACACAACTTGTTCGCCTTGTACATGCTCGTTCGGGCGATAAGGGCGACAAAGCCAACATCGCCATCTTCGCACCAGATCGCACCACATATGACATACTCTTGCGCGAAGTCACAACAGAGCGCGTCAAACAACATTTTGCAGGGATTGCTACAGGCAACGTTGAACGCTTCGAGGTTCCCAATGTCCTAGCCCTCAACTTCGTGCTGCATGGTGCCCTGAACGGTGGAGCCTCGCGCTCACTACGAAGCGACACGCTAGGAAAATCACTCTCATCCGCACTATTACGGATGGAGATCGAAATATAAAACGTAACATTGGTAGTACACAGTCAACCTTGATGCGTCAGTTTTCGTGGGGACGCGCTCAAGCGCGTCCGAGGCCGATTTATCGGCTATAGATTGATGTAGCGAGCGAATCATAGGCGATCAATCGCACGCTGGACGCGATAATGCTCTTTAATCAATAAATATGGGAACGAAATGTAGGGGAGACCCTTGCGGTCTCCCTGCTCGACTCGACGTGTCAAAAATTGTTACCAGATTAAAAATTTAAAGAGCATAATCGGTCCCTACGGAAAATAGGAGAAGGATACATACATGCCCAACAACGAAGAACGCGTACTTTCAGAAATCGAGCGCATTCAAAAGGGAGGTCCCGAAAAATATCACGAGCGCAACCGCAAGC
>CAXUGH010000468.1:0-3179 GCA_964250365.1 uncultured Ktedonobacteraceae bacterium | reverse complement strand
CCTTATCCAGATATCAATAGCTTCTTTGCTACGCTGCTTTTTCAGCTAAAAACCATCCTTGAAGATAGGCTTATCGGAGTCTATCTCTTTGGCTCACTGGTTTGGGGAGATTTTGACTATGGAAGTAGTGATATTGATCTCTTAGTAGTAACCTTATTGACGATTACGAACAATGAGTTTAGCAAACTCGATTCCATGCATAGAGAATTAGCGAAAACGTATACTCATGCAAAAGAGGGGATGGCTGAAATTCTCTACGTGTCGGAAAACACCTTACAAACGTTTAAGACAAGCAGAAGCCCTATAGCTGTCATCCATCCAGGTGAACCTTTGCATATGAGAGATGCGGGAAAAGAATGGCTTATAAACTGGTATAGTGTCCAGGAAAAAGGACGCACACTCTTTGGACCACCAACAAAAACACTGATTGCACACATCACAAGAGAAGAGTTTACTCAAGCAGTTCGAGAGTATGCAAATGCTTTTAGAAGTCAGATAAACAGCTTACATGGTCGTCCAGCGTATGAGATTTTAACAATGTGCAGAGCCTACTATACGTATAAAAATGGTGAGCAAACGTCTAAAAAAAGAGCAGCTCAGTGGACGGCAAAAGCATTTCCCCAATGGGCAACCTTGATAGAAGATGCTCTCAAGTGGCGGCAAAATTGGCGTGACAACCAAGTTGATACAGAAGAAACGTTGCCTGAAATAAAGCAATTTGTCCATTTCATACTGGACCAAATAAATAATGAGGATGCTTGTTGTTAAGAGATTCTGGCAAGATGTAACTTGCCAGAATCTCTTAACAACAAGCATTACATATTTTTCTTCAAATGCTCATCCAAAAACCGTGCAATCGCAGGATAGAGCGTGAGGCGGTTGGCGCGTTTGACGATGCCGTGCCCTTCGTCCTCGTAGCGTAGGTAGGCGACGGGGATGTTGCGTTTTTGGAGGGCGGCGACGACTTGTTCGGCTTCGCCGATGGGGACGCGTGGGTCGTTGGCTCCGTGAATGACGAAGAGGGGAGCGGTGATGTTGTCGATGGAGCGAATGGGCGATATCTGTTCCAGGTATTCGCGGTCGTTTTCGAGGCTGCCGTATTCGCTTTCGCGCTGCTTGCGTCGCCATGGACCAGTGTTTTCCAGGAAGGTGACGAAGTTGGCGATGCCGACGATATCGACGCCAGCCGCCCACAGGTCGGGGTAGGTTGTGACGGCGGAGAGAACCATGAAGCCGCCATAGCTTCCACCGAAGATAGCGATACGTTGCGGGTCGGCGATACCACTTTCACGGAGCCAGTAGACGGCGTATTGCAGGTCTTTTACGGAGTCCATGCGGAGGCGCACATCGTCGAGGCTCTGGTATTCGTAGCCGTAGCCAGTGCTGCCGCGCACGTTGGGGACGAAGACGGCGTAGCCACGCGAGGCGAGGTACTGCAGGACGCCATTGAAATCTGGACGCGACTGGCTCTCTGGTCCACCGTGTACATAGACGACAACGGGCAGGTTGCGCTGCGTGTCTGAGTCGCCTTGTGGAAGGTAGAGAAAGGCGGGAATTTCACGCTCGTCGAAGGTGGGATAACGCACTAGTGAAGGCGTGACAAAGGCGTCGTGAGGAATGCCACCCATTGCACTACATGTTGCCTGAATAACGATACCATCGCGCATATCCCACACCCAGATATCAGCGGAATCATCAGGGGTAATCAGTGTGATGGCGAGGCGCGAACCATCCTGTGACCACACCGTCTCGAAGACAACGCCACGCGGTAAAGATGGTGTGAGCAGGGGTTTGCGTGCGCCCCAGCCCTCGGACACATCGTAGAGTTCGAGTAGCGAATAGCCGTCTTCGTTCGTCACCAATGCCATCGTGCGACCATCGTTTGTGACGGCAAGATGCTCGATATCCCATTGTGTATCGGAAAGGTAAATCATCTCGTTGGTGGCGAGATCGAGAAAGGCAAGCGAAAGAAACTGACGGTTGCGATTCGTGATGAGATAGAGACCACGCTTCTCAGCCGACCATGCGGCATCTCGATACAACGAGGGGCCGGTCCCCGTTTCTGGCGTGAGAGTACGAACTTCTTTAGTCGCACGATCTAGTAGCAGCAATTGATGATGAATGTTGTCCTCTTCACGCGTGATGAGCAGGTATTGACCGTCGGGCGAATATTTGCCAGCGTAGTTAGAGCCATCGTGTCGAAAGAGGGATGTCACCTCGCCCGTCTCTATATTGCGCTCGTAGACATCGAAGTAGCGCGGATCGCGTTCGTTGCTGCTATAGGAAATGTGCAGATTGTCGGGCGACCAGCCGCCGAAGAGATACATTACGTCTGGCTTATCCGTGAGTTCGTCAAGAGTTGCACCATCGGCACTCGCAAGGTAGAGTTGGGTGCGTTCGTTGCCGCCGACATCTCCTGTAACGAGCAATGTATCAGTTTTGGGAGCGTATGTTGCGCTCATGCTACGCTCACCGCGAAAGGTGATCTGGTCAGGCCAGGCTGAAGAGGTCGAGTGCATATCAATAGGGACGCTCCACACCTCGGTTACACCAGTGATATCAGTTAAAAAGCTGATACGGTCGCCAGCGGGTGAGAAGCTGGCACCATAGGCCATGCGGACATTGAGATAACGTTCAAAGGGGTATGTTCTAGTTGCCATAAGTAAGCAACTCCTATTCTAAGTTTTTTATTTATGGGAATGAGTGGTTGTGCGATGTTGTTTTCTGTCTCTGAGAGACATATGTTGTTTATTGTAACATAAGGAGAACGATAATGAGCAGTATTGCAGAGCAGGTTGAGCAGGTGGTGATGAGTTGGCCTGATGTGGAGAAGTTGCCGCATCGTTTTGGCGGTGTGGAGTTTCGCGTCAAGGGGCATGAGATTGGGCATATGCATGGGAGTAGGCAGGCGGATTTACCATTCTCGGTGAAGACGCGCGAGGAGTTGGTGGCATCGGGACGCGCCTCGCTTCACCATATTCTACCCGAAACAGGATGGGTCAGCTATTATATTCGCGGTCAAGAGAGTGTGCCGGGATTGATTGACCTGTTTCGCTTGACTTATGAGCGGTACCATAAGAGTGGTGTAGCGTCGCAAGTATAAAAAGACGACAATACAGCCGGTGTAACGCAGTGATGTCGGGTAATGGGTTTTTGGGTGGGGGATGGGGGTCGAAACC
>CAXUGH010000467.1:2862-3222 GCA_964250365.1 uncultured Ktedonobacteraceae bacterium | reverse complement strand
TTTATCTACACCTTGCCGGAAGATATCGAGAAGCTTGATACGGTAGCCCAGGAAACGGCGCACAAGGAGGTACAGGACAACTATCCCAACAACATCTACCGCGCACGAGGAGACCAGGAGGGTCATGCAAGAGCGTTGTGCGAAGAGGCGCGAGAGTCTTTCCCCAACCTGACCAACGATTTCGATGCATACGCTAACCGCTATGCGGAAGTGTATGCGAATGCGTACCAGAACGAGTTAAAGCTCATGGACGCTCGTTATGACAATACGCGCCCACCAGCATAGTTCAATCTCCACCTCTTACGAAGACTAGCAGGAGCATGGACCCGGAGGCCCCAAAATTGTGTGGGCGCCGGGCCC
>CAXUGH010000467.1:0-2852 GCA_964250365.1 uncultured Ktedonobacteraceae bacterium | reverse complement strand
TCTACTGGCCCCCAATATTTTTGTTGGCGACCTGTCCATGCTCCTGCTAGTCTTCCGTCCGTAGCTACAATTCAGACTCACTTTCGTTCTCATCATCAGAATAAGCGGTTTCGGTAGCTAGTCGCAATGCTAAAAATGCCTCTTTTAGAGCCTGCCGAACTGCACTATCTGGTTCTTCAAGTAAGAGACGCTGATAAGCCTCTAAGTAATTTATGCGTATACGATGAAAAAAATGGAGAAAATGCCTAATAAAATCTATGCAATCTAGTATGGCGAACTCAATGCCTCCTGTTCTGGCGTAAATACCAGAGGCATATGTTTTAACTTGCTCATCAATTGCTTCTGTCGTGATGATAATGTAATTATCAATCTTACGATTTACCTTTTGAAGTGCAATGTCAACGTCATTTTGTGTGACTCGTTTTGCCTTCATTTCATAAACGGTCACAACATCATCGCCGCCAACAAGTACGATTTGTACATCACCAAGAGAGCGCGTCTGTTTATCTGCTGCATTGTGCCCTTCAAGAGGTAGAACTTTTTCACCTAAGAACTCTTTTGCTGCATTATAGGCAGCAGCCACGACTAGAACTGGTAAGCGACTTGAGTTTGGACTTTTTAAGTGTTGCTCTATCAGCGTCACAATATCTTCTGAGGATAATGGTATTGCGCCTCTTGATGCCTTTAACTCTGCAAACCACATATTCATTCGCAGAAGTTTCTCATCTCTTATTTTTATAAGTCTTCTGAGCGTTTCAGCCAGAAGTTCTTCGGCAGATATCTTACCTTCATAAACGTCATTTAGTAATTGAAGAGTAGCTTTGTAAATTTGGGGAGGTCGTCCAACTAAATCAACATCAGGTGTCAATGTTATATTTCTGTTGCGGAAAGCTGGAGTGAGCCAAGCAGTAGTTTGGTTGCAAGGAAGATTATGCTCTATAATAAGCGGTTGGATGTAGTTTTCATCATACGTGCGACCAGAGTAAGCATCGGGAGTTCCGATTTTAGTATACGGCTTACGAATATCTATAGTGGGGCTAGAGACTTTCGCTAAAGAGCATGCTAATAAGACTCTAACACAGGCACCATTACTTACAGATCGACATACTTCCTCTATGGCATCTGTAATGCTAGGAGTGGTCACAATAGGGATATTTAGACTGCTAGAGACTCGTTCAAAGACTGATCGAAGAACGTCTGCTGGACTTGGCATACTAGTGTATCCTCAACTTCGTAATTTACCCAGAGTACCTCTGTTCGTGGCTGCTTGATTGAATGACAGTATTTGGAAGGTGCCTCAATAGCACGCCAATGGCTATACAGTTCTTCCATCAAATCACACTTGTAACCAGACAGGGCAACTTTCCCCTTCACATTATGAAGAACATGAGCTAGCTCTCTATGTTCTTCATCTGTCATCTCATAAGCATATGCCTTACTATCACCACGAGAGCTATGGACGTAGGGGGGATCGCAGTAAAATAAAGTTTCTTTGCTATCATAGCGTTGAATAACTTCAATCGCAGGAGCATTTTCTATCTGAATCCGTAGTAGTCTTTGCACGATCTCTGAAAGTCCTTCGACACTACCCAACCATCTTGAAACAGCACCGCCCATACCAGCACGGCTCGTCAATAAACAATTTGCCCACCTACCGGAACTGGCAGTTTGCGCCAACCCACTTCTAACTTGTCTGGCTCGAACAAAAAAGCGTCTCGCTCTTTCTAAATCTGAAATAGTTTGTGTTGGTTGGGCAATCGCAAGCTCAAATTCTTCGCGTGAGAATGGCGTTAAGCCTATTGCCTCAATGAGAGCCTCTTTCTGGTCACGTAGCACGCGAAAGAAGTTTACAACTTCGCTGTCAATATCGTTGTAAGTTTCTACCGGTGCAGGCTCTCTATTCAGTAGCACCGCCGCAGACCCTCCAAATGGCTCGCAAAAATGTGTGGTTTTTGGCAATAGAGGTAACAGCCAGTTGAGATGGCTATATTTTCCGCCGTACCAGCCAAAGGCTATGACTTTACTCATACTTTCCCTGTCTTTCTCGAATGTAGTTCCACTATAACACACCACGAATTTTCAGGGAAGCATGTATTTGTTCATTGCCACTCCTACTGACAACCCTCCCCCCTACATGCTATAATTCCCTTCACGATGCAAAAACTACAGACTCAACCACCACCACCCATACAGCAGGCGCGACAATTGACGGACAGGCAACTCTCGACGGCGATTGAGAGTGTGCTGTTTGTGTCTGGTCGCCCATTGGAACGGGCGGAGTTACGCAAGTTGCTGGATGTGGATGAGGCACGACTGGTAGTGGGGTTGCAGCTTTTGGAGGATGAGTTGGTGCGCTTGGAGCGTGGGATTCGTCTCCAACGTTTGGGTGAGCAGGTGCAGTTGGTGACGGCACCAGAGAATGCGCGTCATGTTGCCGCACTACTTGGTTTGCCGATGACGGCGAAGTTGACGGCTTCGGCTCTGGAGACGCTAGCGGTTGTGGCCTATCGACAGCCGATCACACGTGGACAGATTGAGGCGGTGCGCGGTGTTAATAGTGATCGCGCCCTTGCCAGCCTGTTACAGCACGGTCTTGTCGAGGAGGTTGGACGCGCCCAAACGGTGGGACGCCCTGTGTTGTTTGCCACCACAGCTGAATTTCTACAATTGTTTGGCCTGACCTCGTTGGAACAATTGCCCGTTATTAGAGAGAATGATCAAACAGAATGAATTGTACGGGCCTGAATATGCGGTTTAAAAATAAAAGATGTTAATAATAAACGGAAATGTTACCATTTTAAATTCTTAAACATCATTATCACTTCCTCTGCTGTTGTTGGTGTAACTCGTCG
>CAXUGH010000466.1:0-3222 GCA_964250365.1 uncultured Ktedonobacteraceae bacterium | reverse complement strand
TAGGTGACGTATTCGGATGCTTTGGCGGCGGGCGACATGATGACGATGAGGGCGAACGAGTTTTTGATAGCCTCGTCGATTTTTGCACGCCAATCATCCCCTGCGTGTAAACGATCATTGTCAATCCATGTCGTAAAGCCCTGATCTTTGACTCTATGAATAAGGACCTCGCCAAAATCACTGTCGTTGTGTTGATAGGAAATAAAAACGTGTTTCTCCATGCAATCTTCTCGAATCCTATGATTGTAAATGAATTATAGGGTTATCATAGCATAAAATTGCTTGAATCTCTACAGAAAATTCGGTTGAAGAGAACAACATCACTATCTTTGGAGTTGCATGCTATCGACTTATAATAGATGTGAATGTGGCATTAAAATTTTATTAAAAATACAATTTATTATGACCTTATTGTTAACTATTATACACATTTTTTGGTATGATTGCACCCGAAAATCAACTTGTCATAATGTATTTTTTTAGTAGAAAAGCTACTCATCATCTTAGAGTAAATAGGAATGATGAATCTAAAATGTAACTCGTTTATCATTGTGCAGATGCATATTGGGGGAATTACTAATGGCTATACACGAAGATGATGAACATACTTCATCAGAATTAAGTCGTCAGCAAGTAAGTATTGTGGCACAGCTTTTCAGTGTTGTATCGTCTCTACGTTCGATAGATGAGTTATTTCAATGGCTTACACGTACAATAGCACAAAGCTTTCACGTCCAACTCATTCAATGTTGGGCGAACTCGGCGCATAGTACGGGAGAAGCTTTGCCACAATTGAGAACAATGATATGCCAGGACCCCTCCATGCCAAAGTCAATTATGGTCAATGATCAAGTGCTATCACTGGTACAACGTCTCGCACGTGAGCAGCGCAACTTTCGCCCATTACCTGTTGTCACGCTCTTTTCACAGTATCAAATAGTTCTGCTCAGGAGACATGGCTTAAACTATTGCACAGGATGTTTTCTCTCTGCTAATTTCCTTCTTCCACCACTCAACACAGCGCAGACTCAAGAAAGTACTCCATTCGCAATGGAAATATTACTCTTTATGCGTCAACATCCTCATCTTGATTTAGCATCAACAGTGGTATCTATTCTGGAACAGGCCGTAGTGCTTGCTGGAAATCGCGGCCTACTTGTGCCTACTGCACAAAATACATATGCGCCACCTACTCTCCTTGCGCCAGTACCCAGTACCCAGTACCTATACACCATTTCCAGCACAACCTGCTCAGCCTCCGCAACTTATACCCCCGTTAGCTGAACTTGTTCCACGCCGCCAACAAGACGCTAATCTATTATTGACAGACAATCCATTCGCAAGCAAAGCCGTTATTGCTGATAAGCAGGCACGTCGTTTCTATGCTGTTATTGATGGCTCTACAAGAATTGCAAAGCTATGTAGCATTATCGGTATATCTCTGGAAGAAGTCCTTAGAGTGTTAAAGCTGCTCTTAGACCAGAAGCGCATTGAGTTATATGCACCAGATGGGAAACGAACCGACGCCTCCGCTTTTCTGAACAATAACTAATACAACTACATGTTTTTTATAAAGGAGAGACCCAGCTATGGCTACAAACCTCATTACCAATATTCTCGCTATTACTCTTTTCCTCGTGACACTGTTCGTTTCGTTACGGTCGTTTTACATGTACGCTCAGACCTCTAACCTACGTCTCTTTATTTTAGGTCTAGCAATGGCTATTATTTCTCTCACTGCCATCGCCGACTTTACTTCAAGCAACGTGACACGCTTTCCGCTCAATACCGACTGGTTTTTGTATTTTGGATAGACGGTGAGCTTCCTTTTCATCTTTCTGAGTCTGATTCGCAATTCTGAGGGCTATTTTCGAGGACTAACGCGCTTACAGATTTTAGCCTCTGTAGTCCTAATTGGATTGCTGCTATTCTCGCCAACGCTTCCCGCCTTTCCCGATACAATCCTCAAGACGATAGTGAGCGGGTCACGCTGTGTTCTTTGTTTCGCTATCTTCTATGCTTATGCATCGGCATTTATGACAAAACAGACGCGCTTTGGCCTGTTAATGACGCTAGCCTTCGCATTGTTGGGGTTTGGCTATTTGATGATCGTGCAACAATATTTCGCACTGAGTGGAAGTATCTACGATAACGCGGGTGATATCATTCGCGTATTCGGCCTCGTTTCGCTCTTCGTCGCGGTTGTCGCTGGTTGATTATCGTAACTCAATGCTTGAAACATTGTAGAACCTTCCAATGAGTTGTATGATTGAAATAACACTATCTGAAAAACTCAAAGGAAGGATATGCGCTTGGCTGAGGAGTATGCGACAGACCGCGCATCGCTAGAGCGAGATAGCGACATAGAATTTATTATCGCGGGTGGTCCAGGTGGACAACACCGCAACAAGGTCGAGACGGGTGTGCGTCTACACCATCGACCGAGTGGCATAACGGTGACGGCGGTAGAGCGGCGTTCGCAGCATGCCAACCGTGAAGCCGCCTTCGAGCGGTTGGCGCGGCGACTCGAAGACATGCAACGCGCCGAGACGCCACGCGTTGCAACACGTCCAACTCAAGCCAGCCGCATTCGCCGCCTCGACATGAAGAAACGTGCCAGCATACGCAAAAAGCTACGCTCCGTCACCCCCGAATAGGTTAATTTTAGGGGTCAGGGTGCCCGCAAGGGGACGCCCTGGTTTCCCACTGATCCGTTAATCCCTATATCATTCCGTGAATGGCATCTATACAGGTCCCGCTTGCGCTTGATATATTCTGCGCCGCAACGCTCTTCTGTACATGACAGTGAGTACCGCGATGCCAATTATGGCTAATACCAAGGACACTACGGAAATGGGAATGCCAGGAGGAATAATGATGGCAAGCGAGATGACGAGCGGCAAACCATCCCAGAAGCCATGTAGTATCGAGACGAAGAGGTAGGTGAGAATTACGGGTATGGTGATGCGAAAACGCCGTTGCCCGCTCTGCTGAAACACGACGGCACCGAGGATTGCCGACCACACACCATGACCGAACGGCGCGAAGAGGCCGCGTAGCACCGTTGAGGCAATCGAAGCCGTGAAATGACCATTGCTGGTAAGAAACGCCGTGAATGCATAGCCTGTACTCTCTAACGCCGCAAAGCCCATACCGACAGCTGCTCCCAGCAACAAGCCATCTATCGGCTCCGTATGATGCATCTTTCGCGCCACAAACATC
>CAXUGH010000465.1:0-3230 GCA_964250365.1 uncultured Ktedonobacteraceae bacterium | reverse complement strand
CGCCAGCCGCCATTCACCGCTATGATCAGTGCATCGGCTAATACGGTATGCTCACAGCCCAACCAAACACAATGACAGCAAAAACTCAGACGACTGCGCTCCTGTTGCGCGTACCGGAGCAGGTCATGCAGCGGCTGATGGAACTATCGCCCGATGTGCGAACTCGCTTTGAGAGAGTGAACCACAATCATTCCACGCTCTCCATTCTCAGGCAGATGGCACTTTTCCAGGGCGTCTCTGACTCAGACCTGCAATATCTTGTCACACAAACAGACATACAACACTACGAGCGCAATGCACAGCTTTTTACAGAGGAGCGTAGCGGTCGCCCCGCACGCGAAACGCTACACATTCTGCTCGAAGGCTTTGTCAAAGTAGCACGTACAGCACAGAGTGCTACTTCAGCAGACGAACGTATCCTGGCGTATCGGCAGGGAGGCGACTATTTCGCGGGTGGACTGGACCTGCTGGGCGATGGTCGCGCCGTAACGGTTACATCCATCACCCGTACACGCGTAGCCGAGATACCACACCGCGCCGTACAAGCACTGTTCAAACGCTATCCAGAGGTACAGCAACGTTTCGCGCTCCGGTTACAAGAGTATGTGGTGAGTACTGTTTCGTTGCAAATGGATGTACCGGTTAAAGGCTCGCTCAAACAGATTGCTCTACAAACGGCTCCACCCGATACCGCACGTGCCAACGGACTACACGCCATTGTGAGCGACGGCGTTGTTGAAGGAACCGAGGTGTTGCTGATCGACCTCGACAAGTGTATTCATTGTAGCGAATGCGAAGAGGCATGTGAGCGACGACATGGGCACTCGCGTATGAACCGCAAAGGCATGGTCATTGGCAATATCAGCATCGCCACCGCCTGTCGCCAGTGCCAGGACCCTGTATGTCTTCTCTGTAGCCGCGCTGGAATCGCACGCCTACCTGATGGCGAAGTCTATATCACGGAAAGCTGTATCGGCTGTGGCATCTGCGCGGAACGCTGCCCCTATGGAGCCATTTCAATCGTAGACGCCGATGAAAACCCTACAACAAAATCTTCGTGGCAACGCTTCAGTGCAATCTTCAAGCAAGGCATTGTCAAGGAGCGCAAACGTCCTACACTTCCTGTGTTACAGGGTGCATCTGCGCTTGCGAGCGGAGTACGTGTCACCTCTGGTCCTTTGAACGAAACACGAGACGCCTATGAAGAGATACGCAAGAAAATCGCCATCAAATGCGACTTGTGTGCGGGCTACAAGAATCAGGCGTGCGTCGAGGCATGCCCAACGGGAGCTGCTATTCGTGTTCAACCAGCAGCGTTCTTTGGCTCAACAGAAGAAATTCTACAGCGATAGACGGGGAGAAGCAGTATCATGGCACTAGCAACAAAATCACCACTTCAACAGCAACGTACACTTCCACAGAAGCTCTGGAAAACTCCTCTGACGCGCTTCGCGTGGATTCTATTGCTATTGTCGCTTCTCTTGTATGGTGGCGTCTATCTCTGGTTCTATCTTGCGTCGAAAACAACGCCGCCCGATCCTGCTAGCGATCCATATCGCATATTTGGTATTATTGCCTTTGCGCTCGTTCTCGTCGTCGCAAGCTATTCGTTGCGTCGTCGCTTTGTACGCACATTACCGGGGAAGGTCGAGAACTGGCTGTGGGTGCATACGTGGCTCGGCATCGTAAGTATTTTGATTGCATTGCTGCACGAGAACTATCAAAACGTCATCGGCATGCACACCTTCGACATTCCCACCTTCACCGAGTCGGCAGGTGGCATGGCAGCCCTCTATGCATTGATAATTCTTGTTCTTAGTGGTATTTTCGGTCGCCTACTTGATGTTGTGTGTGCGCGTATCATTGCGAAGGAGGCCAGTAGCAACGGAGTAGGCATTATTCAGGCTCTTGAGGGACAACTGCACACGCTGGATCTGTTGCTAGAGCGACTCTGCGCCGGTAAATCCGAGGCATTCAAACACTATTGTATGCAGGGACATGTAACGAAAACGCTACCGCAGGTGCCAGAAAGAGAGCGCGGCGATCTGCAACAAGCAGTGCAGGCATTGACAAAAAAAGCAACGTTACAGCGTTCGCTTTCGCGCCAGCAAACGGCGCGGCGCGGCATTCGCGTCTGGCGTTATATCCACATCACACTCGCATGCCTCGCTCTCGTTGTAATCTGTATTCATGCAACAACTGAGTTACGGCAGATGGTGCTGGATTATTTGGGGAAGGGCTAGATAGCACGCCACACCTGCACTAAATTATGAGCATCGCCAGATGCAATATATCTGCTTGCCTTTGACCATGCAAGTCCATAAACCGTTCCAAAGTGACCTTTGTAGGTAAAAATTGTTCTGCCCGTTTGTGGGTCCCACACCTGCACAGTAGTATCAGCACCACCAGAGGCAACATACTTCCCGTCGGGCGACCATGCAACCACTTTGACCGCATCAGCATGCCCTCTATACGTAAGTAACGTCTGCCCAGTTTGCGGATCCCAGAGCTTCACCGTCTTGTCATTACTCGCCGAGGCAACACGTAGACCGTCGGGCGAGCATGCCAGGGATTGCACAAAGTCACTATGCTCTCGATAGGTAATAATATTATGCGAAGTTGTTGTCCCTGGGAAGCAATCGTAAACGCAGACGACATTGTTCCATCCACCAACAGCAAGCAATTTGCTATCAGGCGACCACGCTACTCCCTGTACGGGACGCGTAAAATCGTTGAGAGTAAGTAGTGTTTTACGTGGATCACTTGCATCCCATACAAGCGTAGTGGTGCCGCTTGCCGAAGCAATATACTTTCCATCAGGCGACCATGCAACAGCAAGCACGCGGTCACGATGATTATAGTAGGTTGCCATTGGCTCTTTAGTCCCAATTTTCCAGATTTGCACTACTTTATCATCGCTACCAGATGCAACTCTAGTACTATCAGGCGACCAACTAAGAGCATGCATGCGACCATTTGACCAGAAACTGAGAGAATTCGTATACAGATTTTTCAGCTTACCAGTAGATGGCACCCAGACCTGCACCGTTTTGTCATAACTGCCTGAAGCGATGTAGTTTCCATCGGGCGACCATGCAACAGACAAAACCCAGTCCGAGTGCTGCGTGTAGGTCGTAACAACCTCACCAATGGGCGAACGTTGAACAGGTGGCGTAGGTACGACCTGTAACGTTGGTGGAGGTTGAGTAGGGGGTGGTGAAGAAACTGGT
>CAXUGH010000464.1:0-3240 GCA_964250365.1 uncultured Ktedonobacteraceae bacterium | reverse complement strand
CGTCGAGCATGCCGCCGCCGTACTGCTCGTCATAGATGAGCGTGCTGATGGGCGTACCGAGCGGTAGTTCGTAGTTGCCGGGCTTCTTGACGTGTCCACTGAGGCAGAAGACGCGCGTGCCTTTGCTTTTCTCGGTGCCGAAGGATGCGTACCACTGGGCACCACCTTTGATGACGGCGGGAACGGTACTCAGCGTCTCACAGTTGTTGATGACGGTGGGACCACCGTAGAGGCCAATAACAGCAGGGAACGGCGGTTTGAGGCGTGGATAGCCACGTCGCCCTTCCAGCGATTCCATCAGGGCACTCTCTTCGCCACAAATATAGGCACCTGCGCCACGATGCACAATTACATCGAGGCTATAGTCGCTGCCGAGAATGTTTTTGCCGATGAATCCGGCGGCGTATGCCTCTTCTACGGCACGCTCGACCTGTCGTCCAGCTTTGGCGAGTTCGCCACGTACATAAATAAAGGCGGTGGTGACGCGACAGGCATAGCTGGTAAGAATGACTCCCTCGACAAGCTGATGTGGATTACGCTCCATCAACATGCGGTCTTTGAAGGTGCCAGGTTCGCTTTCGTCGGCGTTGCAACACAGATAGCGCGGCATATCGTTCTTGGCGAGAAAGCCCCATTTCATACCAGTGGGAAAGCCTGCGCCGCCACGTCCACGTAGCCCTGAGTCTTTAATCAATGCTACTATATCGTCGGGCTGATAGGTGTTCAGCGCGAGAGCCAATGCTTCGTAGCCACCGTTTTGTCTATAGACATCTATTGTGTCGAGACCTGGGACATTCATATTTTTTGTTACAATCAATTCTGGCATAGAGAAAATTCCTTTTAGTGCGCGAATTGTTTTATGAAACGGGATTACCGATATTTCTATTTAGTTCATTTAGAAGCGCGTCGGCCTTTTCCAGGGTCACGTTTTCGACAAATTCGCCGTTGACCTGTAACACGGGTGCGGTGCCGCAGGAGGCTAAACATTCGGCGGTCATCAGGGTAAAGTTGCCGTCGGGTGTGGTTTCGCCGCGTTTGATGCCGAGGCGTTTTTCGAGATGCTCGACCAGCGCGTCACAGTTACGCAGATAGCACGAGATGCTGGTGCAGACGTGGATGACCTGCTTGCCCTGTGGTTGCTGATAATACATCGTGTAGAAGGTTGCCACGCTTTCTACGGCGTCAACCGTCATACCAACGGCCTCAGCGACGGCCTGTAGACCTGCGGCGGTGATGTAGCCCTCTTCCTGTTGTGCGAGATGAAGGGCGGGCATGACCGCTGAACGCGCGGCGGGATAGCGCGAGGCGAGCGTTCGCATGCGCTGTTTCGTCTGTTCTGAAATCATCTATCAACCTCACCAAGCACGATATCTATGCTACCAATCGACGCCACAACGTCGGAGAGGAAGCCGCCTTCGACCATCAAGGGTAGGACTTGCAGGTTTGCGAACGAGCCGCCACGTACATGCATACGATAGGGCTTCGCAGTTCCGTCACTCACGATGTAGTACGCAAGCTCGCCTTTGGGCGACTCTGTGCGTACAAACACTTCGCCTTGTGGCGGACGATAGCCCTCTGTATAGAGCTTGAAGTGGTGAATCAGTGCCTCCATGCTACCTGTGATTTGCCATTTAGGAGGCGGCGCGAACTTGGGGTTACTGATACGGAACGCACCCGTTGGCATGCCCTCTAAAGCTTGATTGACGATATTGAGGCTCTGCTCCATCTCTAGCATACGCACCAGATAGCGATCATAGACATCACCGTTGGAGCCAACTGGAATATCGAAGTCGAAGTTTTCGTAGCCGCTATAGGGGAAGACTTTACGCAAGTCCCATACCACGCCACTGCCGCGTAGTACTGGGCCAGTGGCACCGTAGGCGATGGCGTCCTCGATACTGAGATGACCGACGCCCTTTGTGCGCTCAAGCCAGAGTTGGTTGTTGGTGAGCAGATCGTGATACTCCTGCAAACGCGCCGGGAATACGTCGGTAAAGTTGCGTACTAGCTTGTCGAAACCAACGGGTACGTCCGCCTGTAAACCGCCGGGGCAGATGTAGCTGGTCATCATACGCACGCCGGAAATGTACTCGAAGATATCGAGAATCATTTCGCGTTCACGGAAGCAGTACAGGAAGACGCTCTGTGCGCCGAGGTCGAGAGCATGCGTACCCAGCCATACAAGGTGACTGGCGATACGTTGTAGTTCGGCGAGCAGCACACGCACATACTTTATCTTGTCGCTAATCTCGTCTTCGACACCGAGCAAGCGTTCGACAGTAAGCGTATAGCCGAGGTTGTTGCAGAGCGGAGCGAGGTAATCCATACGATCCGTTAGCACAAGAGCCTGATGGTATGTCTTGGCTTCGGCGGTCTTCTCGATACCAGTATGAAGATAGCCGATATCAGGAATCGCCTTGAGAACGGTCTCACCCTCGATAGTGAGGAGCAGACGCAGGACACCATGCGTGCTGGGGTGTTGCGGTCCCATGTTGATGGTCATGGTATCGACGCGTTGCCCGCCTTCAAGTGTCTGGCTATCCTCTACCGAATAGTAATTTTCTAGCTTTGTGTCTTGCATTGTCGTTACCGTTTCTTTGTCCCTGGCTCCTGGCCTGTGTTGATGTTTGAACGGTTGTCGTTGAGTTCGCGCCCGTCGGGTGTTCGTAGCGTTTGACTGCCCGTACCAGAGTTGGTGTCGTAGGGAACTTGACCGCCCCAGTGCGGCTCTGGCAATTCAAAGCCTGTAAGTGGGTAGTCTTTGCGTAAAGGATGCGTTGTCCAATCGTTCGGCATCAGGATACGGCGCAGGTCGGGATGGCCTGTAAATGTGAGGCCGAACAGGTCGTATATCTCGCGCTCGTACCAATTCGCGCCGGGCCAGACTCCGGTTACAGTGGGAACGGCGGGATGCTTCTCACGTCGTTGCCCCACCTGTACCTTGAGGCGCACATAGCACTGGTTTTGTAGAGATAGGAGTTGATAGACGACATCGAAACGAGGCAAGCGTTCAGGCCAGTCAACCGCTGTTATGGTTTCCAGAAAGTCGTATTGTAGATTCTTTTTCAAATAGGTACAAACGGTAACAAGCTGTTCCGGCTTGAGCAGAAGCGTCTGTTCGCCACGAAATTCTGTCGCGGCGATGACCGCCTGTGGGAACTTTGCCTGTATCGTCTCAACCGTCGATACTGCTGTCGTGACCATAAAAATTATATTCCCTTAAATATATCTCTGTGTAAG
>CAXUGH010000463.1:0-3271 GCA_964250365.1 uncultured Ktedonobacteraceae bacterium | reverse complement strand
CGAGGTCGGCTTATTACCATCTTAAATTTTTAAAGAGCATAATCGGTCCCTACAAATCACGATGCTGGAACCTCCATGCGCCACAGATGGGTAAGACGATAGCATAGACGACAGCCCAGACTAGTAGAGCAGTAGGCGTTGGTGCTGTGGAGGTGAAGGGTGTGTTGATGTTGGCAGCTTGCAGGATGTCGATGGCACCGGAGGTGAGGTAGAACGAGGTGCCGTGCCAAAGGGCGTCGGTTGGCATAATCAAGCTCATTGTGGTCGTGATGTTTTGTATAGTATCCTTCGCACTGGGCGCGGTGAAGGGTATGATCAGGTCGAAGAAACTGGTTATTTGCGCTCCGATGAACAGCACGAGGATAATAGCTCCATTGACCAGCGTTGGCACCGTCGTACTACCGAGCGTGGTTAGCCCCATCAGCACAAAAACGATGAGTTCAAGTATGGCAAGTGCTCTTCCAACGTCCGAAGGCCAGTAGCCCGTTTTCACGTAGATGATGCCCAGGAAGGCAAAGAAGAGACATGCCGTATAAACGAGTAGCAGACAGGCATAGCAAAGCCATTTGCCAAAGACTATTTCAAAGCGATGTATTGGTTTAGGGACAATAATGGTGAACGTGTTCGCGTCGATTTCGCCAGAGATCATATTGGTGGTGAGCAGAATTGTGAGAATACTACTCAGGAGATAGACAAGCCAGACAGCAGGAATGCTCATAAAGCCGCCCTCACCATAGATGAATATGTCTTTGCTGAGAGCAGCCGGGCCATTGCTATTGTCGATAATAATATTGAAGAGAATAGTAAAACCAACGAGCATGATAATACTGAGCAGGACAACGGCGAGAAAAATGCGCTTTCGCATCGCTTCCTGCAATGTGAAACGTGCAATCAATAATAAGCCCATAATTTATCCCTCGTAGCGTGACATATCAATAGTATGTAGGAAGAGATGCTCAAGCGAGCGGCGACGCGGTGCCAGCGAGTAGAGACGAATGCCACATGTATGCACAGCGGCGGCTACATCGGCAGCTTGCTCTTCGTCTTGTACCTCAATGAGCAGGTGACACTGCTGTTCTGAGTCCTCACGCACTGAAAGTGCAACGGCACCAAGCTTGTGCAGCAGTTCATTCGTAATAGCGTTGACGTGTACATCCAACGTGAGTGGCTCGTCGAAAAGCTCCTCCGGTGGCCCGACTTTGAGAATGTGCCCCTTGTCGATAATCGCTACACGATCACAAATGGCTTCGACATCGGCTAACTGATGCGAATTGAGAAAGATGCTCACACCATCAGCTTTGAGACGCAACAGCAGAGTACGCATATCATGCTGCCCCACAGGGTCAAGACCAGATACTGGCTCGTCGAGAATAATCAGGTCGGGTCGATTGAGTAGTGCCTGTGCCAGACCAATCCGCTGTAACATACCTTTGGAGAAAGTCCCTAGCTTCTGTTTTTCTCGCCCCGTCAAGCCGACTTCGGCTAATACTTCTTTGCAACGTTTTTGTAATATAGTACCGCGCATGCCATAGAGTTGACCGTGAAATTCCAGAAACTCCTGCGCCCTGAGCCAGCGATGGAAGTTTGGCAGTTCGGGCAAGTAGCCGACGCGCCGCCGCATCTCCATGTTACCAATAGCTTGTCCCAACACGCGTGCGCGTCCCTGTGTTGGAGCGATGAGGCCAGTGATAATTTTGACGATGGTGCTTTTGCCAGCGCCGTTGGGACCAAGAAAGCCAAAAGCCTCGCCACGATAGGTGGTGAAGCTGACGTTTTCTACGGCGATGAGCCGATGATAGATTTTGTAGAGTCCTTCCACCTCGATGGCGGGCAGTTTTTGCTCCTTACCCATGAAATAGTCAATCCTCCTGGTGGATATCTTTTAATAACATGTTTATTGTATCCTCCATTTCGCTGCGCGAAATGGAGGATACAATAAACATGTTATTAGCCTAGTGAGTTGGCGGCGTCCAGTATTTGAGCGTGGTCGTTAGTGTTAGTGACAATGGCGTAGACGATGTTGTGCGATTGCCAGAGGACGCCACCATATTTGATGGTGTTGTCTACGAGCAGGACACCAGCGGCACCATGAATGGTTACGCGTTGTGCATCTGTCTGCGCTGTTGGCAGAGGTACTGGAATAGTGCCTGTACTCAGGTCAACGTTCTGCCAGAGTTCGTGCATGTTGAGTTGCAGATGCGGCAGTGAAAGCATGTAGGCACGCAGGTCGGTGAGCGAGTTTGCTAAAGTGCCCTGTACGATAGGGCTAGGAACTTCAGCAATGTCGAGCTGCGGCTGACTACGACATGCCGCTAATGCATCCTTGTTAGATGTATCACTATCACAAGAGCGAGCATATTGAATACCCACGCTGGGCGAGACAGTGATCGTGAAAGCGGCTCCATTTAACTGCGCTGGAATGCGTACATTGCCATCACCTATGTTCTGCATCGTCGCCCGTGCTTTCGCGGCATCGAATGTGAAGGTTGCATTAGCACCATTAAAGAACACGTATTTTGGCGTTGTTGGTACGCCCTGTGGTAACTTGCTCGGCAACAAGAGCGGAAAGTGCGTGCGTTGCTCAACCTGGGCTTTGGTCGGATTGTTCAGATTGATAACCTGCGTTTGTGACATTTTGAGCGTGCCAAAATCGGTCAGGTTGTTGAACAGGTCCTGCGCGGTTTGGTGAGCATTGAGCTTCACAGGCTGGAACTGCTGTACGTGAAACAACGCAAAGAATTGACTGGCAAGTACACCTGCATTTGGCAAGAGAAGGGCGGCAATTAGGGCTGCGGCAACGGCTGCTGTTATCCAGCGCACACGACTTCGCTTCCACGCTGATTGCAACGGCCTCTGCGCCTTCTGTCCACTCAACGGTACAATGTTGAGGTCGTTCGCGGTATGTTGCTCTTCATGCAGCTTTGCCTGGAATGTTGCAAAAGCTTTGTTTGTATCAGGCATTGCAGCTGGATTGAGCGTGTCAAGTAAGCCGTATACATCCTGACCGTTTTGCTGAACATCGCGCTCATCGGCACTACAGTCGGCACAACTCATCAGGTGTGCGAGTGCCTGTACATTTTCGTCGGTGGGAAGCTCACCATCGCGCATGCTGACGAGTAACCCTCTATCTAAACACTGATCATTCGGCACGAAGTGCTGCTGCTCGTTCATGATATCTCCTTCGGAATTCGCGTTCCGCGCGGCCTAGTAGTGAGCCAACAGAGGCCGCCGCCACTCCTGTCGCCTGTGCAATTTCCGCATAACTCAAACC
>CAXUGH010000462.1:2155-3287 GCA_964250365.1 uncultured Ktedonobacteraceae bacterium | reverse complement strand
AGGTACGACCTGTAACGTTGGTGGAGGTTGAGTAGGGGGTGGTGAAGAAACTGGTAGTAGTGGAGGTACTGGCTGTGCAGGAGTTCGTGAAGGGTCGCTATACCAGGAAAGGTCTTGTTGCGCGATATCTTGGAGCGTTTGCTTGACTTTTATTACATCAGCAGGTCGCTTGCTCGCGTCCATGTCGAGCATCTGATTGAGGAGCGATTGCAAACGGGCGGGACCTTTCATGTACAGTGGAGCGAAGAAAAATGGCTTCAGCGTTGGGTCTTCACCTGTAATCATCTGATGCAGCAGAACGCCAAGACTGTAAATATCCGCACTCGGTGTGGTTTGCGCCTTGCCATACTGTTCAGGTGCAGCATAGCCAGGAGAACCAAAGGCGATGGTGTCTCGTGCCTGTCCTGGCTTGAAGTGACGCGCGATACCAAAATCAATCAGGTAGAGATGACCGTCATCGGTACGCAGTACATTATCGGGCTTGAGGTCGCGGAAGATAATCGGTGGCTGGCGCGTGTGCAAGTAGTGTAGGACGTTGCAAAGCTGTATGCCGTACTCTAGCACCTCTTCGAGCGGCAACGCGCCTCCGTGTTGTGTAAGATAGTCTTCGAGGCTCTGTCCCTCGATAAAGTCCATGATGAGATACCAACGTCCCTGCTCGGAGAAATGATCGTATATGCGTGGTAGATTTGGATGCATCAGACCGGCGAGCAACAAAGCTTCGCGCTTGAACGCGTCCGTCGCCTCCTCCGCCTCTTGCTGATTCAGTCCCTTCTGGCTCATCTCTTTAATGGCAACGAGCCGATTGCCTAGCTCAGTGTCCTCAGCCTTATAAACCGATCCCATGCCGCCCTGCCCAAGCCGATTAAGCAAAGCATAGCGGTGCTTGAGCAAAGCCGCTTGAGTTTGAGCGGGGGCAGGAGTTTGTAAGGCATGACCACAGGCAAAACAGGTCGTCGCCGATGGTGCATTTGCGGCACCGCAAACAGGACAGAAGAGTGGGGAAGAAACCATCGAACAAGCCTCTTTTCTCATTACGTAGAGCAATTGTCTACAAACAATAATATAAACGGAGAGGATGTGTCAAGAACAAAAAGGGAGACCGCGAGGGGGTTCCCCACAAAAAGGAGAA
>CAXUGH010000462.1:0-2136 GCA_964250365.1 uncultured Ktedonobacteraceae bacterium | reverse complement strand
GGTCTCCCTGCTACATCTAATAGTCCTACTTATTCCGTATATTTCATGCATGCGAGTGTTATAATAAGGAGAGCATTTTCCTGGGTGTTGTGCAAAGTGTAAGAGAGTGGTTCTCTTCGATTTCTGAGACGGGGGCTATATGGCTAAAAAGATATTGATAATGGATGATGACCCGACAATCGCTGATCTTCTCAAGGAGGCATTGAGCGATGAGGGCTATGAAACATATATGACGACACAGAGCTTGCGTTTCTATGATAATGTGCGTGAACACGATCCCGACCTCGTTTTGCTGGATATCATGATGCCCTATCTAGATGGGCGCGATGAATTGAAACTGATGGGCATGGATATGGCTACTGGTAGACTACGCCGCATCCCGGTGATTCTGGTGACGGCCTATCTTGACGCCTACAAAGAGGAAGAGGAATTTCGTGAGTCGGGCGTTGTGCAGATTGTCTACAAGCCCTTCGACCTTGATAAGCTGGTAACGTTGGTACATGAAACAATTGGCGAGCCGGAGGCGTAGTCATGAGCGTATCTTCCGATGCTGATACGACGCACGTTTATGTCGCCCTCGATGCGATGGGAGGCGATAATGCCCCTGGCGAAATCGTGTTGGGTGCTGTGCAAGCCGCACGCGAATATGGCATAGGCGTGTATCTTGTCGGGCGCGAAGAGGCAATTCAGGCCGAGCTTGCGAAGCATGATATCACTGGACTTGACCTGCCTATTCTACACACCGACGAGGTGATCGAGATGGACGAGCATCCCGCGAATGCCGTCCGTCGCAAAAAGAATGCCTCGATGACGCTTGCGTTGCAACTGGTGCGCGACGGAAAAGCCATTGGTGCCGTCTCTGCTGGCAATAGTGGCGCAATGCTAGCGGCTTCGCTCTTCACGCTCAAACGTATCGAAGGCGTTGAGCGACCTGCGCTGGGTGGCGTCCTACCAACAAAAAGTGGTGCCTGCCTCGTTCTGGATATGGGAGCCAACACGGATTGTAAACCGGAGTACCTGCAACAATTCGCCCTGATGGGGTCGCTCTATATGGAGCGAGTCTTTGAGTTGAAGTCACCACGCGTTGGGCTGCTTGCTAATGGCGAAGAGGAGAGCAAGGGCAATCAGCAGGTTATCGAGACGCATTCACTGCTCAAGAAAAATTCGGAGACGCTCGGCATCAACTTTATCGGCAATATCGAGGGACGTGACATTCCAGCGGACGGAGCCGATGTGGTTGTGTGCGACGGCTTTGTGGGCAACGTTGTCCTCAAATTGAGCGAGGGACTTGCAGAGACAATGCTTGGCTTGATTCGCACACAAATGACGAGTTCACTACTCAACAAACTCGCGGCTGCGGTGCTACAGCCTGGTTTGCGTAAGACATTTCGACGACTCGACTACGCCGAATATGGCGGGGTACCATTGCTGGGAGTCAACGGCGCAGCAATTGTCTCGCATGGTCGATCAAATGCAAAAGCCATCAAAAACGCGCTACGCGTGGCGCGTCAAACACAGGAGACAGGCGTTGTCACCGCCATTGCCGAAGGCTTAGCGAGACTGCATACAGAGGTATAGAGCAATCAAGGAGATGGAGGACGACGCGTCGTCCTCCATCTCCTTGATTGCTACGCCTCACGTTTTTTGCGTTTGACGGAGCCGCCAATCTTTCCGATACGACGGTAGAAATCGGGGTCTTGTCGCTGCTTGGTGCTATTGCCGCCCTTCTTGCCCATTGCGGAGAAGTGTTCTGGGCCAAATTTGCCCACGTTGGCCTGCCCTCCTTTTTGGGCAATAGCACGGTAGTATTCGCTGCCGCGCTTCTCTTTGAGTGCCTCGCCGCCCTTCTTGCCTATTCTCTGATAGTGGTCTTCACCATATCTATCACGGACAAGCGTACTACCGTTCTTGCGTAGTGTCTTTGGCTGAATTGTAGGTGTTTGTGAAATGCCCTCTTCATCTTTAGTTTGCATTATTCCCCCCTTTTCCTGAAATCTATTTTAGGTGTTTCAGGTTGCAAAATGTTGTGGTTGTGTACAACAAAAGTATATCTTTTATAAGTCTATTGTTTCAATATAAATACACAACCTATTGAGGGAGTATACTGCATTAGCTCTTTCTCTGTCAATGGTATTT
>CAXUGH010000461.1:0-3301 GCA_964250365.1 uncultured Ktedonobacteraceae bacterium | reverse complement strand
ATACAGCCTATCACGCAACATTTATTACGGCTGCGGTATTAGCACTGATTGCCGCTAGTATTGGCTTGAGTGTACGAGATAGCGATGCAGCGGCGACGATGCGGAGCAGGAAGCGCGAGACACAACAAGAAATGGCTCCACAGCAGGAGTTGGGGACAGGGCAGGTTCACGCGTGAGGAGTTGAGCTAACTCTCAGATAAAAGTGATGAAAAAGTGACGAGAAAGCGATAAAAATTTCATTGCCTCCTTAAAGCTTTTTAATTACAATTCTAGTAGTTAGAGTACGAACAAAAGCACATATCAAGGAGGATTCTATGCCTAGATCAGTCCTCTCGATTTTTCTTCTTTGTTGTCTTTGTGTGAGCCTGACCAATCTCCTTTCTTCTTCCTCTACGACTCATGCAGCCAGTACAAGTGTAGGAGTTTGGTTGACCACCACCGATGGACAAAACCAGCTCACGCCAAAGACAAATTTAACGTTTGCTCCCGGTGAGGGCAGTGCTATCTCAACTATTAGCGTTAATGAAAGTCAGCAATTTCAGCAAATGCTTGGTTTTGGTGCTGCTATGACCGATACTTCGGCCTATCTGATTGGTACAAAAATGAGTTCGTCACAACGCTCGGCATTGATGCAATCGTTGTTCAGTTCAGACAACGGCATAGGAGTAAGCTTTGTACGCATTCCTATGGGGTCATCAGATTTTACAGCCACGCCCCCGAACAACCCGCAGTCCTACTCCTACGATGATCAACCCTCCGGTCAAACCGATCCCAATCTGACTCATTTTTCGATCAGTCACGATACACCCTATATCATCCCTACGCTGAAACAGGCATTGCAAACGAATCCTGCTATCACATTCATGGCTAATCCCTGGAGTCCTCCAGGCTGGATGAAGACCACTGGTACTATGATTGGTAGCGGCAACCTAATCTCCTCGGATTACGAGCCACTGGCACAGTACTTTGTCAAATTCATTCAGGCATACCAAGCAGCAGGCATTCCTATTTACGCCATTACCCCTCAGAATGAGCCAGACGTTACTGCCGATGGCTACTCTGGTATGATCTTTCCCCCATCTGACGAGGCGAATTTCATCGCTAATAATCTTGGGCCCACACTATCCCAGGCAAACCTTTCGACAAAGATTTGGGCGTGGGACAGCAATACATTTGTCAATAACGTGGAAACAATTCTGAACAACAGTTCAGCAAACCGATATATAGACGGGGTAGCGTGGCACTGCTATGTTGGCAATCTCCAGTATATGTCCACTATTCACGATACCTACCCTGGTAAGGATCAGTATGAGACCGAGTGTTCAACTGGTCCCACAGGTATCGCCCCCTATAGCGCAATTGATGTGGCACTGGCTTCCGTACAGAACTGGGCAAAAACAGTTGAGTTGTGGAATCTTGCTCTTGACACAAATGATGGGCCTAGAATGGGAGTGGGTTGTGAAGCCTGTACTGGCCTCGTCACTATTGATCAGTCTACCGGAAACTATACGTTGACACAGAATTATTATGGTCTAGGGCAAGTGAGCAAGTTTGTGCCACCAGGAGCCTATCATATTGCCTCCATTAGTGGAGATAGCAGCCTGAATAACGTAGCCTTCAAGAATCCCGACGGTGGCAAGGTACTGGTGGTTCATAATACTTCCTCCGCAAGCGATACCTTTAGCGTGAGTTGGAACAGCACACAATCCTTTACCTATACCTTGCCAGCAGGTGCAATTGTCACATTCAAATGGAGCGGTTCGCCTGTCTCGCTTAGTTCCAACTACGCGATCAATGCAGGCGGCGCAAGTACAGGTGCATTCTCTGCTGATGGCTACTACAGTGGCGGCAATACCTATACGACATCGAATAGTATTGATACCAGTGGAGTGAGCAATCCCGCGCCACAGGGAGTGTACCAGTCGGAGCGGTTCGGCAACTTTACCTACGCGCTGCCCAATTTACTCTCTGGCGCACAATATACCGTGCGCTTGCATTTCGCGGAAATCTTTTGGAGTGCCAGAGGCCAACGCCTCTTTAATGTGAGTATCAATGGTCAGCAAGTACTCTCGAACTTCGACATCTACGCCGCTGCAGGAGGTATGAATCGAGCTATCGCTGAACAGTTTTCCACGACGGCTGACAATAGTGGACACATCACTATCCAGTTCAATACCGTTCTCGATAATGCTAAGGTCGATGGTATCGAGATAGGTCTTTCCCGTCTCGCCATCAACGCGGGTGGAGGTGCAAGTGGTTCCTTTGTAGCAGACCAATTTGTTTCTTCTGATGGCTACTACAGTAGTGGCAACACCTCCACAACATCGAACAGTATTGATACCAGTGGAATAGTAAGTAATCCTGCGCCACAGAATGTGTACCAATCGGAGCGGTTTGGCAATTTTACCTATACGATACCAGACCTGATCGCGGGGCAGAGCTATACCGTGCGCTTGCACTTCGCGGAAATCTTCTGGACTCAAAGTGGGCAACGCCTCTTTAACGTGAGCATCAACGGTCAACAGGTACTCTCGAACTTTGACATCTTTGCTGCTGCAGGAGGTGCCAATAAAGCGGTTGCCGAGCAGTTTCCTACGACAGCGGACAATAGAGGACAAATCACCATCCAGTTCAGTACCGTTGTCAATAATGCTAAGGTAGATGGTATTGAAATACTAGGAGGTCCAACAGGACCAATTCATGCACTTGATAACAAATGCGTGGACGTTCAAGGGGCTAATTCTGCCGACGGTACACCGATACAGCTCTATGATTGCAATCAAACTAACGCGCAAAGCTGGACAATAGTCGCGGACGGTAGTATCCAGGCACTAGGCAAATGTCTGGATATCACCGGACTGGGAACAACCCCTGGTACAAAAATTCAGCTCTGGACCTGTTGGGGAGGAGCCAACCAAAAATGGGTGCCACAAGCCAATGGCTCGTTGCTGAACCCCCAATCGGGTCTCTGCCTCGATGATCTCGAAGGCAACACGACCAACGGCACACAACTGCAGATAAAGGGTTGCGATGGTAGCACGGAGCAGGTTTACCAAATACCGTAACACATCATTGCTTACGCCCTTTATGCATTTGAACACGACAACCTCTCGGTCATCGAGGATGACCGAGAGGTTGTCTGTTTCTCACCCACTTTACACACGGCTAAGCATCAAGTCTCCGCCGAGAACATTACGCCACTTGAAAGGGGAAGAAGTAGCTTCAAGAGTTGTCTGAATGTAAGACAGTTTCTACGACCTTGTTCCACACCTCATCTTTTTGATGTTTATTCATCATGCTT
>CAXUGH010000460.1:1255-3308 GCA_964250365.1 uncultured Ktedonobacteraceae bacterium | reverse complement strand
TACAAGACGTTCAAGAGCTATCTGTCCCGTCTTGTATGGTAATTGTAACTTTCTTAGTGGTACAATACCAGGACAGAGCAGGACATTTTCTGTCCGCTCGGCTGCGTAGAAAGGATACTGTATGACACAGGAGCAGTTGATTCCTCCCCCTCAACTAAACAGTTTCGGACAGCATTTGCGCTGGCACCGTCTCCGTCTCGGTCTTTCACAGGAAGCACTCGCTGAGGCTCTAAATGTTTCAGCTCGCAGCGTTCGACGCTGGGAGCTAGATTCAGCTCTTCCACAAGAGGTTGTCCGCGAACGTCTCTGTCAGGTTTTGGGCATTGACTCTCTTCCGTTATTTGGCGTAATGAGCGTTAAAGAAACACAGCCTGTTACGCCTCCTCTTTGGCTGATACCCTTTTCGCGCAATCCGTTCTTTATTGGACGAGACGCAATTCTCCGTCAGCTACACGAGATGCTTGGACACCAACATACTGCTGTGTTGAGCCAATCTTCTATGTTGAGCGGCCTGGGCGGCATCGGTAAAACGCAAACCGCCCTTGAGTATGCCTATCGCTACGCAAACGACTATTCCGCCGTCTTCTGGATTCACGCTGAAACCTTAGAAAGCTTGCTCTCCAGCTTTGCTGCTATCGCCGATCTCCTTCATTTGCCAGAGAAGCAGGAACACGACCAGAACCGCATAGGAGTCGCGGTCACGCAATGGCTCACTCAGCAACAGGGATGGTTACTTATTTTTGACAACATCGAAGACCCTGAGATAGTGAAAAAGTTTCTCCCTCCCGCTCGTCAAGGGGCTATTCTTTTGACTTCGCGCAGACAAGCTCTCGGCATGACCGCTCAGACGTTGAATCTCGAACGCATGGTGCCAGAGGAGGGGTTACGCTTTCTCCTGCACCGCGCCAGACGTTTCGATGCAACTGCTTCCTTAGAGCAACTCGCGCCAGACAAAAAGAAGACGGCACAAACAATTGTTGCCGCTATGGATGGATTACCATTGGCTCTCGATCAAGCGGGGGCTTATATCGAAGCAACGCAATGCACGCTTCCCGATTTTCTGCATCTCTTTTCTGCGTTCCCGCGTCATTTGCTCGCTGAACGCGATGCCTTCGCCGATCACCCCTTGTCGGTTGCGAAAACCTTTACGCTGGCGTTTGAACAGCTTCAACGAAGCAATCCTCTAGCTGCAGAGATGCTCACCATATGCATCTTCCTGGCTCCTGAAGCCATTCCCGAAGCCCTGTTTCTTGAAGGAGCCTCGTCTTTCGGGTCGCATCTAGAATCCTTGAGTACGAATCCCTTTGCATTCTCCACTGCACTCAAGGCACTCCTTGCATATTCCCTGATTCAACGCGCCCCAGAGTCCAAAACGCTGAGCATTCATCGCCTCGTCCAAACGGTGCTACGCGATGAAATGGACGAGCCAACCATCCGTCAATGGGCTACAAAAGTTGTGTGTGCCGTCAATTATGTCTTTCCAGATGTTGAGTTCTCTACATGGGAGCAGTGTCAGAGCTATCTCTCGCATGCGTTAGCCTGTTTTACTCTGATTCGGCAGTACGATATCGTCACACTAGAGGCTGCACGCTTACTACATCAGGCTGGACGTTACCTCTACGAACGCGCGCGTTACTTAGAGGCCGAGCCATTATATGAGAAGGCACGAGAGTTATACGAACAATTACTTGGCACAGAGCATCCTGATATCGCGCCTGTGCTTGAGAGTCAGGCCGAACTCTACGAAGCACTCTGGAAAGATAAGCAGGCCGAACTTCTGTACAAGCGGGTGCTGGACATAAGAGAAAGTTCGCATAGTGCGGACAATCCTACGCTCGCCTTCGCTGAGAGCATTACGAAAGTTATGTCCTTCTACTATAAGAAAGGCCAGTATGTGCAAGCCGAGCCGCTGTGTCGGCAAGCGGTCGAGGTCTTCGAGCGACTGCTAGGACCGGAGCATATCCGAGTTGCTGAAAGCCTGAACCACCTCGCGGTGCTATGTCAAGAGCAGGGGCGTTTTGCCGAAGCTGAAGTATATTATCAGCGTGCGCTG
>CAXUGH010000460.1:0-1155 GCA_964250365.1 uncultured Ktedonobacteraceae bacterium | reverse complement strand
ATTCATTACATCCTATTCGCGCATTCCACGCCGTTCGAGGGTGTAATGAATGAGACCCCTACATCTGTTAATTATTCTATAAACATTCATTTGTTAGCGTTTTTTGCGCTGATACATCAGCTTCAACGACTTTTCACGAATCCTGTGTGCGGGCTGATACTCTGGGTCCAGTTCAATCGCGCGATCCGCATCGGCAACGGCTTCGCGGTACCGCTGCAATCTATAGAGCGTATCGGCCTTCATTGCCCACATCCGCGCATCGTCCCAATGAAGTTTCAGGAACAGCTCGAATACCTCATTTGCCTCCTCAAATTTGCCCATCCCGCGTAGCGCACGAATGTAGTTCTCCCACGCGATGGAGTATTCGGGGTCCAGACGTGTTAGTTCTTTCGCCACAACCAGCAACTCTTCGTAGTTTTCCAGGGCACGTAACGCTTGCATCGCTGACGAGAGCGTTTCAGTATTCGTGGAATCGATGGCTAGCGACTGTCTTACCGTTGCAACAACATCATGCCAGCGTCCCATTCTCAGTAGCACATCGCTCTTCATATTGAGCGCGAAAACACTTGTTGGATCGAGCCGAATGCTCTGCTCGAACGCTTGCAATGCCTCAAAGTCATTGTCGAAGTTGAGCAAAGCAACGCCTCGATTCGCCCACGCACGCGCATCATCTGGTGCCAGTTCGATTGCACGTTGCGAACTCCGCAACGCCTCGGTAAACTTGCCCTGCAATAGCTGTAGCCCGCTACGGTTAATCCAGGCTAACGGTAAATTGTTATCAAGGAGTAACGCCTGATCGTTAGCAACAGTAGCCGCAGACAATTCCTGCGCTTTTTGCAGTGCCCGCGCCTTAAAAGCAAGTGATGGAGCATCGTTGGGATATTTTTCGAGCGTCTGCTGTGCCTGTTCTAGCAATTGCTCATAGTGTCCAGCCCCGTCGAGAGCCGTCATATGTTCGTACAGTGTCTTTTCGTCGTCGCTCAATCTTAGTCTCCTACCTAAATTCTGGCTTATTATCTCACTATAGGCACCTTTGGGCAAGAGTTTATAACAAGAGAGAAGTTTTAATATCATCGGCAGAGCCGCTGTTATTAAAACTTATCTCTTGTTATGTCACCGCTATAAGTAACGAACTCAAATTTGTGATATGATGAA
>CAXUGH010000459.1:0-3312 GCA_964250365.1 uncultured Ktedonobacteraceae bacterium | reverse complement strand
ATAGACGAGCGGTTTGCCGTGTACCTGCCGTGACAGGATGGGGAAGTCGTTGCGAGTATCCGCGAAAACGTCCTTCTCTGTGCTATTTATATGCTCTGATGTCAACATGCGCTTTGCCTTTAGATTAAATCTGTTGCAAGACAAACCTCCTGCGGAGGTTTGTCTTGCAACAGATATTTTAGTATTCGGTCAACAAAATCTCTTCGCCGCTGTCGGGCGTTTTGTCGAGGCTGATGGCGTGTTCATCGACGCCCTCGATCTCCCAACGCTCCTGGGCATCGACCCATGTGTCAGCCTCGCTCTCGTACTCACCGCTCATGCGGCGCACGATGCCACGACGGAGACGCGCACGCATGTTTTCCAACGGAATACGCTGTAGCACTGGCTCAAAGAAGCCTTGGACGATGATGCGCTCGGCCTCTGGACGCGCAATACCACGTACCATGAGGTAGAAGAGTTGCTCTTCGTCGATCTGTCCGCTGGTGGCACCGTGACTGGCACTCACCTCGTTCGCGGCAATTTCCAGGCCAGGGATGAGTTCCGCACGCGATTTCTTGCTCAAGAGAAGGGCATGTGCCGACAGGAACGATGCCGTTTGCTGCGCCTTTGGTTGAATGCGAATCATACCGTCGAACTCGACACGCGAGCTATCGGTAAGCACGCCTTTTACCAACGTTTCGGCATTGGTTGAGACGGCATCGTGATTGGAAAGTGAACTAATGGCGAAACGCTGGTCGTGATCGGTGAAGAAGACGCCGACAAGCTCACCCGCGCTACCACTGCCCTTGAGTCCTGCACCAATGTTAGTGATGTTGACCTTACTGCCAAGCTCCGCCATTACAAAGGTCACGCTGGCATCTTTGGCGAAGATTGCGTTTTTGTTGGTGATGTTCCAGACGTTTTGTCCCAGTTCTTGCAGGTTGCTGAACTCGACGCTGGCTGCACTCTTGGCGTAGACTTCGACGACATCATCGAGCAACGTTTCACGTCCGGCCTCAACGCCCGAACTGTACTCAGTGACGAAGCGCACACTGCTCATCTCGTCCGCGACAATCAGCGTATGCGAGAAAAAGGCGGCATCGGGTGCATCGAGCCAGACCTGGGAGAGAATGGGTGCCGATATCTCGACGCCTTCAGGCACGTAGAGGAAGATACCACCGCTCCAGAAGGCCGCATGCAGAGCCGTGTACTTGTTGCTATCAACAGGTATGCAATCGGTCATGAAGTGTTGCTGCACCAGATCTGAATGCTCGCGCACGGCGGTTTCGAGATCGGTCAAAATTACACCCTGCTGCTTCAACTCCTCGTTCAGCTCGATACGCACGACTGATGAGTTGTGCTGGATAATCGTGCCAGAACGCTCATCGACCAGACCTTCTTGACGCGCTTGCTCGAATGAGGTTGGTAGCGTGTCGCCTGTCTGTGTGGGACTATAGGAGGTCAACTGCTGGAACTGGAAGTTCGAGAAGGCGCGAAGCGTACCTAGATCACCACGTCGTCCAAGCGGCACTGGCATCTTTTCGTAGATGTCCCAGGCTTGCAGACGCTTCTGTAACATCCATTCTGGCTCGCTCTTACCGCGTGACAGTTCTTCAACTGCCGCGCGGGAGAAGCCAGGGGCGGGTGTGTTAAGCATCGGCTGTCACCTCTTCGGAACTCTCATTTACCTCTTCATCTGTTGGGCGGAGCCACTCGTAGCCCTTTTCCTCAAGCTCAAAGGCGAGTTCTTTGCCGCCAGACTTGATGACACGTCCATTGAACATGACGTGTACGTAGTCGGGAGTGATGTAGTTCAACATGCGCTGATAGTGCGTGATGAGCAGAACACCGAGATTTGGTCCTGTGAGGGCGTTGACGCTCTCGGAGACGATCTTGAGGGCGTCGATGTCGAGGCCAGAGTCGGTCTCGTCCATCAGGGCAATTTCTGGCTCAAGCAGTGCCATTTGTAGAATTTCGGCACGTTTCTTCTCACCACCGGAGAAACCATCGTTGATCGAGCGGTTGATGAAGCTGTTATCTACCTTGAGGAGTTTCATCTTGGCCTGTAGCAACTTGCGGAACTCACCAGGAGGAACGCTCTTACGTTTGCTGGCTTTACCAGTAGGATTCTCGCCCTCTTCGAGTGGCTTGTTGCCTTCGCGTACCGCCTCTAGTGAACGGCGCAGGAAGTTGGCGACGCTAACACCGGGAATTGACATTGGATACTGGAACGCCAGGAAGAGGCGCATACGGGCGCGGCGGTCGGGAGAATACTCAAGAATGTTCTCACCCTTGAACCACACCTCGCCATCGGTCACTTCGTATTTGGGGTTGCCCATGATGACGTTCGCCAGCGTGCTTTTACCGGAGCCATTTGGTCCCATCAACGCATGCACTTCGCCCTGACGGATGGTCAGATTGACGCCACGCAGAATCGGCTTGCCCTCAATATTTGCATGAAGATTTTTAATTACAAGTTCTGATCCCATTCCAAAACACCTTTTCTTAAAACAGAAACAGCCTCCGCAGGGAGACCGCAAGGGTCTCCCCTACACGTAGAAACTGTTCCGCGAGATAAACCTTAAAAAATTGCTCAGGAGACAGAGCGAACCTCTGGCTCATCTGCTATGTAGAAGCCCTTTGTCGCAGGGCTAACATGGATATCTGAAAGCGCGATGAAGCGTGCCGGGTCCTGTTGCTCGGAGGTATCAGCCATCAGTTCAGCCAACGTCATCGCATCGAGCGTTTGGGCTACGGCATCGCGCACCTTTGCCCACAGTACCTTCGTTTTGCATGAGTCGAGAAAATTGCACACCTGCGACATCTCGCCCTCTGTAGCGCAGATCATCGGTGCGATAGGTCCTTCGAGGACGCGCACGATCTCGCCCATCGTGATGTTCTCTGGTGAGCGACTCAGCTTGTAGCCACCATGCGCCCCACGCGTGCTAATAACCAGTGGTGGCTCGGCCTCACGCAACAGTTTCACCAGTTGCTCTAAATAGGCCAGCGGCAACAGTTCGGTCTGCGAGATATCGGTGAGCGAGCGAGGACGACTCCCATAGTGACGTGCCAGATCAACCATGATACGCACACCATATTCGCCTTTTGTAGAAACTCGTAACATCATGGTTGCTCCTCTCTTAGTGATAAGGGCGTAATAAATTAGGCCCCTACATGCACGGTATATTATTCCGACTTATTTCCTCGGATATATTTTAGCACCGATAGAGGAAGGCGTCAACCATGTAAACATTTCAGTTCAGCAAAAGCAGGGAGGCGCATGCGCCTCCCTGCTTTTGCTGAACTGAAATGTTTGAAAGAATTACTCTGCTG
>CAXUGH010000458.1:0-3314 GCA_964250365.1 uncultured Ktedonobacteraceae bacterium | reverse complement strand
GCGAAATTTTTGATACCTCGGTGAGCGGGTCTTCTTTCAGAAAGAGAGCAGGTCAACTTTTCATTGTTTGAGGATACTAGGTGCAAGTTGTTTTTCCCTCTCATCTTTTCAGTGATTGGTCAGCCCAATTACGTATTACTGAAGAATCACAGGTTGTCCTCTGAATAAAATACTCAGAGGACAACATAATTGTAGTCCACAACTTTATTCTGCGAGTCCACGATTTTATTGTTGTAGTCCACAACTTTATTCTGCGAGTCCACAACTTTATTCTTCATGAACACACGCGAGGCTTATTTCATCGTCCTACTCAACCGTGACCGACTTCGCCAGATTCCTTGGCTGATCCACGTTGCAGCCTCGTGCAACGGCGGCGTGGTAAGCGAAGAGTTGCAGTGGGACGCTTGCTAGCAGGGGGCTGAGCATTTCGAGCGTGGCGGGGACGTACATTACGTCGTCGGCGTGCTGGCGGATTTGCTCGTCGCCTTCGGTGGCTACGGCGAGAATGTGGGCGTCTCGCGCACGTACCTCTTGCATGTTGCTGACAACCTTCTCGTAGACGTGCGATGCGGTTGCAATGGCAACGAGTGGTACATCAGGGTCGAGCAGGGCTATCGAGCCGTGCTTGAGTTCACCTGCTGGAAATCCTTCGGCATGAATATAGGAAATCTCCTTGAGCTTGAGGGCACCTTCTAAGGCGGTTGGGTAGCCTACGCCGCGCCCGATGAAGATCATGCTACTCACGCTTGCCATGCGCTTCGCCAATGGCTCGATGATGTCGCTGCTGCTTGATGCAGTATCGAGGATGCTCTGAACTTGTGCAGGGATGCGCTCCAATGCATGCAGTACTTCGCGCACCGTTTCGTCGGCGATGCGCTGCTGATGCTGACCGAGGTAGAGGCCGAGCATGTATAGCACCGTAACCGAGGTGACAAAGGTTTTGGTTGCCACAACGCCGATTTCAGGTCCCGCTTGCAGGTAGAGGACGGCATCGGAGAGGCGCGTGATGGCACTGGCGACGACGTTGGTTACGGCAATGACTGGTGCGCCATGCTCGCGTGCCTGACGAATGCTAACGAGCGTGTCCGCCGTCTCACCCGATTGTGTCACGGCGATACACAATGTCTCTGGCCCCACAATTGGATTGCTATAACGGAACTCTGCTGCCGTGACGGTCTCGACGGGAATACGCGCCCATTGCTCTATCGCGTATTTGGCGATGACACCTGCATGATAGGATGTGCCCGATGCGACGACGATGATGCGCTGTATATGGTCGAGCAGACCAGCTTGTCGCATGGCGTCTAACTCTTTCAACTGCAACTGCCCGTTGAAGGCACGTCCGAGTAGGGCACGACGTACTGCATCGGGTTGCTCGTAGATTTCCTTGAGAACGAAATGGGGGTAGCCGCCTTTCTCTGCCGCCTCGGTATCCCAGTCGATGGTAAGGGCATCACGCTCGACGACTGTACTATCGCTAATTCTCGTGATAATGACGCCTTCGGGTCGCAGCGCGACCATCTCGCCCTCGTCGAGAATCTTGATGCTGCGCGTGTGTTTGAGAATGGCAGGAATGTCAGAGGCAAGGTACTGCTCGGATTCGCCGAGGCCAATCACCAACGGACCACCGCCATGTCGCGCCCCAATAATAAGGTCGTGTTGTTCGCGGCTCACCACCGCGATAGCATAGGAGCCTTCGATACGCTGTAAAGCACTGCGTACCGCGCGTTCAAGGTCGTGCTTGGCCTCGCCAAAGTAGGCACGCGCGATGAGATGAGGTAGCACCTCCGTATCCGTCTCGGAGCGGAAGACGTAGCCCTCGCTCTGTAGCTCCATACGCAGTTCGGTGTAGTTTTCGATGATGCCGTTATGCACGACGTTGATGGTACCTGTTGCATCGGCATGAGGATGAGCATTCGTGTCGTTGGGGCGTCCATGTGTAGCCCAACGTGTATGCCCAATGCCAAGTGGTCCAGGAGCGGGATGTGAGCCATTGGCGACATCGGCAACGAGGTTGGATATCTTGCCCGCCTTACGGTGTAGTTCGAGGTTGCCCTCTGTGGTGAGAACGGCGATGCCTGCGGAGTCGTAACCGCGATATTCCAGGCGTGTCAGGCCATCAAGCAAAATGGTAGTAACATCGGTCCCCTGTGGGCCGACGTATCCGATAATACCGCACATGTTGTCGGTTCCTCTTTCTTTTTGTAGATTTCACGCGTATTTACAGGAATCGGGGAGACCGCAGGGTCTCCCCTACACATAGGCGAAATGTAGGGCATATGCAGGGAGACCGCGAGGGTCTTCCTGCATATCCATGCTCTCACCCTGTGACAAAACGTGTACTACAATATCACCGAGAACGCCTTCCGCCAACCGTTACCGATTGGGTTTCCTCGCCCTCTTCTCAGGAGTGTGATCGCCCCTGGAGACTCCCCGCTGACTGTCCGAACAGTCTCCACCTCGTCAACCGGATACGCCCTCCTCTGAACCGGTCCATGCGCTACTAAACAGAACAACATCTATATCATACAGTATACCATAGAGAACGGTTTACATAATGTGAAATAGGTCATAGGTATGGGGTTTGATTCGTTGTAATCATAAAGAATTTACAAAGAGGGTTACATATATGGCGATTGAACATAGCATTCTCGGCATGTTGAGCATACGACCCTGCTCCGGTTACGATTTGAAGATGGAGTTTGAGCAAGGGGCTGCGACGCTGCTTTCGGCCTCGAGCTTCGGTAGCATTTACCCTCATCTCAAACGTTTGGAGCTGGATGGCTTGATTGAGGTACAGGAAGAGGAGGGGCGAGAGGCGCGTCACAAGAAGGTGTATGATTTAACGGCGAAGGGGTGGCAGGAGTTGTCGCACTGGCTTGAACAGACATCTGCGTATCCTATGCCGATGCACGACGAACTGCTGCTCAAAATGCTGTTCTGGGGTGCGGCGGATCAGGAGCGCACAACGTTGATCGAGCATCTGAAGACACGGCGAGCGGAGTCGCTCGACCTGTTGAACTATATAGCAGAGGAGCAACGCAATGGGCGCGAGTTCGTCGATGAATATCATGCTCTTGTCTTCTCATACATGCAGATGCGCCTCGAAAGCGAACTTAACTGGATTGCGGAGGCGACAAAACAACTCGAAGGTCCCGCGCTTCTGCCGCCACAAGACCCGCACTGGCTCTCTGTCCTGCAAAAAGCACGCCGCAAAAAAGCAATAGAGTCATAATTCTGTTTTCCATGTGTCCCCGGTGGGGACACATGGAAAACAGAATTATGAGTTTATGAGAGTGATTCGCGGAATTTGT
>CAXUGH010000457.1:0-3320 GCA_964250365.1 uncultured Ktedonobacteraceae bacterium | reverse complement strand
GGAAAATCGCCAGGGCAACAAAAAGACACACCTGTCTCCGACCTTGGGTCGGAGACAGGTGTGTCTTTTTGTTGCCCTTATTTCTGGTGATTTAACTCGCCAATCGCCTTGCTCACCTCAGCAGGTGAACCGAACTTGTTCTCTTTGAGTTGTTGCAATGTCGAGCGTATCTCCTGGTCGGCACCGTTCTTTTCGGCTTGCTTCACCAGATCATCCTTGCTCGCTGGATAATCCACGCCCTTGAGAAATTTCTCTACCTGAATAGGGTTGATAGCCATTATGGTTACTCCTTTATTTTTCCTAAAACGACTTTTGTGTTTCCTTACTATACACGAATGAGATAGTACAATTGGTTCAGACAAAAATGAAATAACTTATCTCTTATGTTACCGATGCCCACGTTTCTGCTTTTTAGGTACTTTTGCCTGTATCTTGACCTGACTCTTTGGCGTCGGCTTCACGGTAGGATGTACCGAGTGAAAACGCTTGGCGAGTTCAAGCGCACTCTCAGCATCTTGCAGATTGGCAACCTCAACCGAGATTGGTGCGCCATCAATCATAATAGTCAGCTTGACAGGTGGTACTGGCGATGTTGCGGCTTGCTTTTCGCGTGCCTTGAACACCGACACTACGAGTGGACTTATCGCCGCGAAAACGGCACTAAGGTCTGCAATAATGCTAATAGTCTCGCGTTGAGCATATATACCCTCCCACACTGATTGCAGATAGGGCAACACCTCAAAAATCAAATCCAGCCCGCCACGTTGCCCTGTATACTGTGGCTCGATGCTATAGCCGTCTTGCTTCACCTCGTTCACAATGGCACGGGTCGCGGCACTCATCTCAAAGATGTCGGCATTCTCCTCATCTTCCGCCACGATCTCTAAAAGAATGGAAGATACTTGTTGCTGCTCGTTTTGCATGTTCTATATCCCTTTCGATGTCACTGGTAGGGACCGATTTATCGCGTCCGAGGGGTGGAGCAGCGGTGTACACGTCACCAAAAAGAATCGTCGCCCGTGTTGCCTCACCCCCAACCCCACCGAGGACACAATGAATTGGTCCCTACCAGCTACGTAATTATCTCGCGTGATATCATACTATCTAAGAAACGACATATACAATATGTAAGGAGCAAATTTCTATGCGACGCATTGCGATACTGGCGGAAGGCATGTTCGAGTGGCACTACGGCAAAACCGCGACGGGCGTTATCCGTTACGGACAAGACCCGGTAGTCGCCGTCATTGATAGCACGAAGGTTGGACAGAGCGTGGCGCAAGCGTTGCATACCTCCTTTGGCGCAGACATTCCAATTGTGCGTGACATCCGCGAGGCGTTACAATATCAACCTGATACACTGCTCATTGGTATCGCTCCACAAGGTGGTGCCTTGCCGGAGGAGTGGCGTTGGCAACTGCTCACCGCCCTAGAGTCTGGTTTAAATCTCGTCAGTGGCCTTCATTTCTTTCTCTCGGAAGACCTAGAGTTACAGGCTGCCGCGGAAAAACACGGCGTAACCATCTGGGATGTGCGCCGCCCACCAAAGCAGCAACGCGTCTCTCGCTTCACACCGCATCGCTCCGGCAGTCATACCGTGCTTATGGTCGGCTCGGACTGCGCGACAGGAAAAATGTCTACTGCCCTTGAACTTCATGCAGCAGCCAAACAACGCGGACTCGACAGCGCGTTTGCCGCAACAGGACAAACTGGTATCATGATATCAGGTGACGGCCTTCCAGTAGACCGCATCATCGTTGATTTCACAGCGGGACTGGTTGAAGAGATGGTGCTACGCTTCACCGCACAGCATGACTGGGTATTTGTCGAGGGACAAGGTGCCCTCAACCACCCCAGCTACTCGCCCGTCACGCTCGGCCTGATTCACGGCTCACTGCCCGACGCTATGATCTTCAGTCACAAAGCTGGCACAACACATATCGAAGGCTACGACAACTGCCCCTTCCCGTCGTTGCAACAGATGATACAAATGAACGAGGACGCTCTTTCCTGGTTAAGGGATAATTCACCTTTCTTGGTCGTCGGCATCTCACTAGTAACACAAGGGTTGAATGATGAGCAAGCCAGAAATGCTATTCAGCAAATCGAAGATGAAACAGGGTTGCCAACGACGGATGTATGGCGTTTTGGCGCGAATGTTTTGCTGGATGCACTCATCCAGAACCGTGCCACAATACTGTAATACATAATCAATCTACATGTGTCACTCACCGCCTTTGGCGGTGAGTGACACATGTAGATTGATTATGTATTACAACCAAAGGAGAATCCATATGCATATCAGTGCCTCACTCATTTCCCTCAAATTGACGACGCCGTTCCGTATCTCGCGCGGCGTGCAAGAGACATCGCCGAACGTGATCGTCGAAATCATCCACAACGGCTACAAGGGCTACGGTGAAGCATCACCCACAGAATATTATGGTGAGAGTCCTGCGTCCGTTCTTGCATGCATCGACCTCTTTCAAAACGAGCTAGGCGACGACCCCTTCGCGCTCGAAGACATTCTATCACGGCTGGACTCTCTCATTGGTCTTAATCCTTCCGCGAAGGCCGCCGTCGATATGGCTCTTCACGACCTCATGGGCAAGATGCTAGGTGTGCCACTCTACAAATTATTTGGCTTGAATGCGGCAAAGACGCCCTCAACCTCGTTTACGATAGGGCTGGACAGTCCGGCTCAGATGGCGAAAAAGGCTCAGATTGCAAAAGATTATCCCATTCTCAAGGTCAAGCTCGGCACCAAAAACGACCTCGATATTATCAAAGCAATACGCGATGTGTCCCCAGCAACGATTCGCGTCGATGCCAACGCAGCGTGGACGCCTAAAGAGGCCATTAAAACCATCAACGCACTTGCACCATACAATGTCGAGTTCATCGAACAGCCCGTACCCGCTCATAACCTTGAAGGATTGAAATTGATTCGCGAAAACGTCCCCGTCCCAATTCTCTCCGACGAAAGTAGCGTGACGGTTGAAGACATTCCACGCCTCGCAGGTTGCGTCGATGGCATTAACATAAAACTGATGAAGTGCGGCGGCCTAAGACACGCCCTCAAGATGATACATGTGGCACGCACTCACAATCTCAGCATCATGCTCGGCTGTATGATCGAGAGTTCGCTCGCTATCACCGCTGCCGCTCATCTCACACCACTTGTGGACTATGCAGACCTCGACGGCAATTTACTGATTGAAAACGATCCGTATGTAGGTGTGAGAGTCGAGCATGGGAAGTTGCTCTTGCCCGACGAAGCAGGATTGGGAGTAACAGCACGACAATAACAACACAACTCG
>CAXUGH010000456.1:0-3325 GCA_964250365.1 uncultured Ktedonobacteraceae bacterium | reverse complement strand
TCAAGCAAATAGCAGAGGAAATACAACGGAGAGAACCTGACGCACTGCTGACCTACGGCCTCTCGTTAGCAAGCGCGAAAGAGTACATTCGACAAACACAGCGGCGTCTCCTACTCGCCCCTGTTCTCGTAGCGTTAGGAGCAACGCCACAACGTACAGCCATTGTCGAACAGCAATTGCAACGCTGTCTCGACCTGCTACGGTCGTTCGACTCGAACGAACACGGTTACGGTCCAGCGAACATCGCTCTGCTCTTGCACGCTCTCAAAGGACAGTTGCAAGGCATTGACCTCTCCCACTGTAGCATTCGAGAGGCATTCTTGCAGGGAGTGCAAATGCAGGATGCTTCATTAAAACGCGCATTCATTCAGGAAAGTGCCTTTACCGAAAAGTTTAGTAGTGTCATAGCAATAGCGGTGAGTAGCGACGGCACCTATTGGGCTACAGGCAGCTATACAGGAGATGTGCGTGTCTTTCTTGGAGAGAGTAACACACCAATATTCGCGCGGCAAGCTCATGACGGTGTATCTTTCATCGCCTTCAGTCCCACCGAGCAACTCCTTGCAACTGGAGGAAGTGATAGTCTCGTCAAAATCTGGAACCTTGAAGATGGAAACCTGCTTGCAACACTGCATGGACATAGCAGCCTTCTTCAGAGCGTCGCATTTTCTCCAGATGGGCTGAAGCTTGCGACAAGCAGCTTGGATGGAACAGTACGTATTTGGAGTCTCGCCTCGTTTGAACTGTTACACATCCTGCATTCTCATGAGGAAGGGGCATTATTTAATGTCGCGTGGAGTCCTGATGGGCAGATACTTGCCAGTGCTGGATATGATAGTATTCGCTTGTGGAATGCACAGACCGCAAGAAGTTTACAGACACTCCATGATGTCGGGAACGCAGCCTATAGATGCGCCTTCTCTCCCGATAGCCAGTTTCTGGTGAGTGGAGGAGCGGACCATCTCGTGAAAGTCTGGCATGTTGCGAATGGAACCCTTCTTCACATGTTAGAAGGACATCATGCGACAGTAATAGCAGTGGCGTGGAGTCCTGATGGACAGTTGTTGGCGAGCGGAAGTGCCGATACAACAATACGCATATGGAATGCGAACTCAGCAGGAGCACAACAAGTCCTTTTGGGACACACCCATACCGTACAATCGGTCGCATTCACTGCTGACAGCTCATCATTATTTAGTGGAAGTTCGGATTATTCGGTGCGGTTCTGGGAGCTAGCAAGCGGCTCTTGTGTGCGCCTCATGCAAGGCTATTTCCTCTCTTGCCATACGGTAGCCTGGAACCCTCGTGAGAATATCATCGCAAGTGGCACAAGTGATGGACATATTACACTTTGGAACCCCACAGACAAGAGGCTACTACAGGTGTTGCGCGGACACACGCATTCGGTGCATTCAGTAGCATGGGGTCCTGATGGACAGATGCTCGCTAGTGCGGGCACTGATCGGACGATTCGTCTCTGGCATGCAGATACAGGAGAATGCCTCTCAGTACTACATCGTGATAACAATGTAATTAACGAAATCACATTGAGTCCTGACGGTCGCCTGCTTGCCAGTAGAAGCTACCATAGCGGAATTGTGCATGTATGGGACATAGAGAAAAAAGAGTCTCTTTGGATGAAAGAAGGAGATGAAAACTCGGTTAGGGCGGTTGCGTGGAGTCCCGATGGAGCATATTTAGTGAGTGGTGGTGGAGATTCTACTCTTCGACTGTGGAAAGGAGACGACGGAACGCTCCTCAAGACATTGCAGATTCCTCAAAGGAGTCCTAGTGGAGCGGGAAGTGTTGTATGGAGTCCTAATGGCAAACTTTTGGCATGTTGTTGTGGAACTGAGTTGCTTATCTGGGATGTCACAAATGGGACTTGCCTCCACACCCTCCCTCTCTCTACACCTTCTACCCTTGCATGGAGTGCAACAGGGCAAAGACTGCTTGCGGGAGATGAGGATGGAGCAGTCTCCTGGTGGGATACCGAAAGTTGGACGCGTCTCACTGTCCGCAAAGAACACAAGGGTATAGTGCTCTCAATTAGTATTAGCCCTGATGGACGGACCGCCGCCAGTGCGGATTATAACGGCACTATCATCATCTGGGACATGGAACAAGCCATCTCACTGAACACCTTGCACCCTGATCGCCCCTACGAGCGACTTGACATCTCCGGCATTCAGGGAATTACCGAGGCACAGAAAACGACGTTGCGCGAGTTGGGCGCGGTTGAAAACTAAAAGCTGATACTTGCGAAGGAGCAAGAGCGATGACATCTTCCTATCAGGACCTCGACGAGACGTTTGCAAGTCTCTTTGTGACGTTGCGAACTGCACTTGGTCTAACGCAAGCAGCACTCGCAGAGAAACTGGGCGTGACAGACCGTGCTATTCAGCGGTGGGAGGCAGGAACACGCTACCCTAAAGCGGACTCTCTCAAGGCATTTCTTGCCCTCTGTCTGCAACAGCATGCCTTTGCAGCAGGTCACGAGGTCGAGCAAGCGCGTACTTTGTGGAAAACGGCACATCTCAAAGTGCTTTTTGATGAGCAATGGGTGCTGACACAGCTTGCTCAAGAGACACCTTCGTCTATAGAAGAAGAAAGGAATGGCGCACACATGCCGCAGTCGATAGGGCGGCGGATCGACTGGGGCGAAGAGGTAAGCGAGGTCTCCTTTTATGGACGCGAGAGCGAACAGGCACAACTGACCACCTGGATACGCGAGGAGCGGTGCCGCCTGATTGCACTCCTCGGCATGGGCGGCATTGGTAAATCAGCCCTGGCAGTCACGCTTTTGCATCGGCTCTCTCCTGCGTTCAGTGTCACCGTCTTTCGCTCGCTACGCGACGCTATTCCCTGTGAGGAACTGGTGGCAGATTTGATTCAGGTCGTTGCCCCCGAACCGATTGCGGATATTCCTGCAACCGTAGAACGCCGCATTTCGCTTCTGCTCGAATTACTGCAAGCACGTCGCTGTCTGCTCGTGTTCGATAACATGGAAACGCTCCTACAAGAAGGCAAGCAATCAGGGCAATATCGCGTCGGCTACGAGAGCTACGGACACCTCTTAGAGCGTCTTGGAACGACACAACATCAAAGCTGTATTCTGCTGACCTCACGCGAAAAACCCGCTGAACTCAAGCTGTTAGAGGGAGGTCGAACGCCGGTCCGCTCACTGCACCTGACTGGACTCGACGAGCACGCGGGCGAACAGATGGTGGCGGAAAAGCAGCTTCGTGGAAATGCAGAAGCAAGGCGACGCCTGATCGAGGCGTATTCGGGCAATCCGCTGGCCCTCAAAATCGTGGCGGAGACG
>CAXUGH010000455.1:0-3327 GCA_964250365.1 uncultured Ktedonobacteraceae bacterium | reverse complement strand
CTTTGCAATCTCAAATGGAAAGTACATCCATGTTGCAAACACGTTATGAAACAGAGGTTTCACGACATCGAGCAATGGCGAATGACGACCTGCAAAGGCTGGATCAAAATAGAGATAGTCGCGCTGGTTTTCTAAAAAGACATTGCCAAAGTGAGCATCGCCATGCCCAACAATGGTAAAAGCTTCGCCGTGCGGATGAAGTACATCTATCGCACGCTCAATCAATTCCCCCAACGTATAGCGTTGTTGCACACCATTGATACGCCACGTATACGAAAGCAACATCTCAAAAGCAATAACATCATCGGAATTGTAAGAGCCTGATTTATTCTGCCCCTCGACATCACTGTAGGGGCCTGATGTATCACGCCCTCGGACGAGCGCAGCAATGTCCGTTCCCTCAGAATGCGACGAATGCAAAGGCAACGTAATAGACTTCCCACTATAATATCCCGCGAGGCGTCCCCCTGTGAGGCGATGCCAGAAGAGTTGGTGGATGGGTGCCTGAGAGTTCTCCTCAGCTTCGATAGAAGAGAGCGTGCTAGCATAAATCGCCAACAAACGTTCGCATTCACGCCGCTCAGCATCGACAAGAGTATTCATGGAAATATTGTCCGTTGCTTGCCCTGTCTCGACTGAACGCATCAAGTCGAACATGACAGGCCAACGCACGACGGGATAGATGACCATTTGCTGCCTATTCTCATGCAATGTCCGCAATGGTTTGACGATATTGTAGCCAGCATTCCGCAACACTTCCGCATGATAGTATTCCTCTAAGACGCCCTGCTCCTCAACATGTGTCTTGAAAAAGTACTCTTCGCCATCCGCTTGATAGAAGCCATTGAAGGAGTTCAGCGATACCGCCTTTGGGGTAAGGGTGACGCGCTCCACTTCGACATGCATATGACGCATAAACCAGAGGCGCAGAAGACGTTCGGCCTTCTCGCGCTCCGTAAATTGCAATTTCTGAATCGTGGCAAGGTCGTCTACCTGTTGCATCAGCAACGGCAATTGTGTCACATCGTCTATGATAAAGTCGGGCGCACTTTGCTCTAGTCTTGAGCGTGCTGCTGCTGTTCTTGCTCCTGTCAACACAGCAACAGTTATAGCACCAGCTAAACGTCCTCCATTCATATCGCTTGGTGTATCACCGACAACGATAAACGGTTGTACACCTCGGCTATAAGAAGAATACTGATGCAATGGATTGGCGGCTAAGAGGAACTGGTAGGGATGAGGCTTAACCAGCGAGACAGTATTTCCGCCTGCCCTCTGTGTAGCCTCGGCTTTCGCTACCTCTGCATGCGTTGTAATACGTTCAGGGTCGAAATACTTGAGCAGACCATATTCGGCAAGCGGTACCACTGTTTCTTGTCGTGGTCGTCCCGTTGCTATTCCTAACGTATATCCTTGTTCGACAAGTGTCTCAAGAGTGGTTTGAATTTTTGCTACAGGCAATAATGGTTCCTCAAAATGTATGCACCCATATTTACCGCTTTGTTTTGGAGAATGTCCGTAGTCGCGTGTGTAGAACTCATCGCCCAGATACCATTCTTGAAAGAGATTGCTACAAAACTTCCAGGATGGACTATAGCGTGTGAAAACAGACGTTACGGGTCTATCCAATATCTCACTTGCATAATTGTTGAAACGCTCGATGAGTTCAAGTCCTGTGACATCTTGAAAGACAGGATTATCAATCGCATTCAGTATGCGCGAAGGCTCTAGCTTTTTGTCTGCTACCTGCGCTAGCTGCTCTCGAAATGCGACGATCCAATCGTCGTCGGCAGGTCGAAGAGGGAATAGTGCATCTTTATCGGGTACAAGCGATAATAAATGGATTAGGCAGAGACAGAAGCCGCAGTAGCAGGTGTCCCAGTTGGAATTGAGAGATCGCGCTTTGAAGCCCACAATCGCGGCCTCTGGTAGTGTGCTACGACTAAGTTGGCGACTTGCTTCTGCTGACGTTACAGGTCGATAAGGTTCGGAAGTATTTGCGACGTTCCAGTAGTGCCGACTGTAGAGCAGTTCGTGTAGCACGAGGCCAGCCGTATCCCAGTATGCCTCTTCGCTGGTTATCACACCGTCGAGGTCGAAGACAAGAATAGTGTTGCTCAACGTATCACCCGCTTCAATCGTTGATGTAGTATGGAGATGCTCGGAGAGGTCTCGGTAAAACGATAGGTGAGCGGCGTGATGTTCATATTTGTCGCGCCGAAGCTACGCAGAATTGCAACTGTTTCCAGGAGTTCCGATGCAAGGCCACCGACATTGATAATGCCAGAGACAGTATACCAACCGGAATCTGTGGGCGTGGCTATCTCTGAAGTTGAAAGTTCAGCCTGACCTGTTTGCGTTTGTAGACGTTGCTGCAATTCATCCGCTATGCGCTCTACAGCGGCATGGCTCTCTGCTTGCACTTGTGCCGTCAACAATGAACGATTGCGGGCTTGAGAACGCGCCTCCATTAGCTCAAGCACTGTTTCCGCTACTTTGAGCGCACGAGGATTCTCTACAAGCTGACGTGCGTTTGCTACCAGACATGCTTGCGAACGCAACACAGTGCCATCGTCAAGCAGTTTCAAGCGATTTTCGCGCAGCGTTGTGCCCGTCTCGGTCAAATCCACAATCAGATCTGCGGTATCGGTGAGTGGAGCGGCCTCTAATGCGCCGTGAGGCGAAAAGATTTTGCAGTGCGTGATGTTGTGCTGACGCAGAAATTGCCCAGTCAAAATCGGGTATTTTGTGGCTATACGAAGGCCACGCCCTTTGTGTTCGAGGTAGTAGCCTGAGAGATGCCATAAGTCGGCGCAATTGCTTACGTCAATCCACGTTTCGGGCACTGCTACTACGAGGCGACATGCGCCGTAGCCGAGATCGCGTTCAAGCACCATTAAATCTTCGTCGCCATGCTCGTCTTCGTCCTCGACCTCGCCATAGCCGCGATGCTCGGCGAGAATGTCGTAGCCTGTAATACCTAACGTTGCGTCGCCACTCTGCACGAGGAGTGGAACATCTGCCGCACGCTGAAACACAACCTCGACCTCTGACATGCTCTTGATACGTGCCAGATATTGACGTGGATTGCTGCGATTGACTTTTAAGCCGCTCTCGGCAAGAAAATTCAGCGTCGCGGTCTCTAATGCCCCCTTACCCGGCAGAGCTAGACGTATTTTTGTCTCCGCACTCACAGCACACCTTCTTTCGACGCTACCTGTTGCGAAAAGAACTCTAGTTGTCGCACCTGCTCTTCTCCAGTAGTCATGTCATGGACGGTGACGGCGTTTTTTTGTCGCTCGTCCTCCCCCACGATATAGGCAAGCG
>CAXUGH010000454.1:0-3344 GCA_964250365.1 uncultured Ktedonobacteraceae bacterium | reverse complement strand
GGTCGCCCGTTGTTTATTAGATGTATTCTCTTATCCTTCTAGTCCTAACTGTACATAAAGAGATGCTCGGTCAATCATATGCGAGAGCGGTCCCACCTGTTGTATCTTGATAGCGGCTACGGCTTGCCCAACGCGTGCAGCGTCTGCTATAGAGTAGCCATCGAGTGTAGCGAGAATCAGGCCAGACCAGAACGAGTCGCCCGCACCTGTTACATCGACCACCTCGACTTGACTTGCCGATTGGTAAGAAACGCCTTCGGTAGTGGCAACTAAGACGCCTGCCTTACCCAGCGTCAATACAACATTCTTTGCACCGAGTTCAAGGAAGCGCGATGCATACGCCTCCGGTGTGAGGCCAGCACCGAAGAGGCGTGTACAGTCGTCCAGAGAGGGTTTTGTCAACGTTACATAGGGGTAGATTTTTTTGAAGACTGAGAGCGGATCGTAGTTCGTTTCCCACAGGCGCGGGTGATAGTTGGGGTCGAAACTAATCAGACAGCCCGCGTTATGCGCCTGTACGACAAAATCCAGGATAGTTGAGCGTGACGGCTCACGCGACAATACAAAGGCCGAGGTATGCACAAGCGAGGTCGAGGGCAAGAGCGCAAGCGGCATATCGTCGGGCACCATCTCGGCATCGGCTCCGCGATATACGGCGAAGTCAGGTGTGGTGCGATGGCGTGTCACCACGACCATCGTCGTTGGAGCATGAGGTGTGACGCGTAGATAATCGGCGTTCACGCCAGCCGTGACTAAATGGTGGCGTAGAAATAGACCAAAGGAATCATCGCCCACGCGCGAAACGAGTGCGGCGGAGCCGCCGAGTCGCGCCACATTCAACGCCACATTCGTCGCCTCGCCCCCTGGATACATTACAAAGGCACGCGAATCCAGCAACGACCCCTGCTCCGTATCCGAAATCAGGTCGATCAGCGTCTCGCCAATCGCCAGCACATTCAACTGTCGCTCTTCCAACGTCAGCACACTCGCTTTCTCTGTAAGGTCTCGTTGATTGCATCTTATCGCATGGAGGAGGGGGAGGGCAAACGTGGACTGTTAGGATACAGCGATTTACGAGTTGTGTGGCGGCATGACAGGGGCAAGCCCTGTCACTACTATATCCCGTTTTGCCGCTTGCGCGTCTATAGTAGTGACAGGGCTTGCCCCTGTCATGCTACCAACATCGACATCGACTTTAACGACTTCTCTAGCTAGACAATTGAAGATTGCAGCATTATTAGGTATACTCATGCACAACAAAATAGAAAGAGGACATGTAATGATTGCAAAGCTTCGTTCATGGTGTAAAGCAAAAGCGTTAGAAATTTTTGGATTCGCTGTAATACTCCTCATTGTAATTGTGCTAATTTATATAGGTCGCGTTTATGGCGCAGGACTTGATGGATACACACAAATATCAATAGCGCATACTATAGGAAAAATCACAAGAACTGAAGTTTCTCAACCAGGAAAGACACTTTGGGACTGGCTACAACTTCTTATTATTCCAGTCGTCCTCGCCATTGGTGGATATTTTTTCAATCTAACAGTAAGTCGAAATGAGCGTGAAATTGCGCTAGACAACCAGCGAGAGGATGCGTTACAACAGTACATAGATAAAATGTCTGAACTCCTTCTCAACAAGAATTTACGTGAGTCACAACCAGAAAATGAAGTACGCAAGATAGCACGAGTGCGAACACTCACAATATTGCCTAGACTAGATGCCAATCGTAAGAGAAGTGTTCTACAATTTCTGTATGAGTCTGGTCTTCTAGCTGAAAATGAAGATACTCAACCTATTATCAACTTAAAAGATGCTGATTTTAGTGGTGCTAATCTTCGTAGCATTAACTTTCCTTTTGCTAATTTAAGCGGTTCTAACTTGAGCTTCACTAATTTAGAGAATGCTAAATTGATAGGTGCTAACTTGAATAAGACAGAACTAGACAACGCTAACCTAAGCAATACTAATCTAAAAGGTGCCAAACTTAGTGAAGCTATAGTTACTCCCGAACAACTAAAAACGGTAAAATCACTTCAAGGAGCGACTATGCCAGATGGCTCAAGACACCTTTAGCATTCTACTTTACAATTTGTGAGTTGTTTAAAAAATTATTAAATGTATATATAGTGCTTTGTACAAAATACTATATACGTAAACACAAAATTTTTGTTGCGTTCCTTGAAAAGAAGATAGACGTGATTGAAACAAATCAAAATCTTAGCAGTAGTAGCCCAGCTACAACAAGCATTAAATCTGTTCAACTAGATTTAGCGGACTCTCTAACCCGTTATGCAGCATGGCCTACTCCAACGGTTATAGTATCGGATGGTCCCTATGGGCTTGGCATCTTTCCAGGTGAACCTCAAACGGCTACTGAATTGGCGGAATGGTATGAACTCCATATTTCTGAATGGGCGAAGTATGCTTCACCTGAGACAACTTTATGGTTTTGGTGCAATGAAATTGGTTGGGCAACGGTTCATCCAAGATTGGTCGCTCATGGCTGGCAATATCGCGCACTACATGTATGGGATAAGGGCATCGCACATGTAGCAGGGAACGTCAACAGCAAAACGATACGTCGCTTTCCGGTAGTAACCGAGGTGTGTGTTCAGTATGTTCGTGAGGTCAAGCTGCTAACGGGTGATGGTCAGCAGTTGCCTATTCGCGATTGGTTACGCCGCGAATGGTTACGTTCAGGTCTCCCACTTTATAAAACAAATGAGGCTTGTGGTATCAAAAACGCTGCTACACGCAAATATTTCACACAAGATCACCTGTGGTATTTTCCTCCCCCGCTGATGATGGAACGCCTCGCAGCTTATGCTAACAAGCATGGAAAACAAACTCAATGGCCTTATTTCTCTCTTGACGGGAAAACTTTTATTGCAGCAGAACAGTGGGAACATATGAGGGCAAAGTGGAATCATATCCATAGCTTTACCAATGTGTGGTCCGAACCGGCTGTACGTGGTGATGAGCGTATCAAGGACAATAAAGCAAGAATTGTTCATGCTAACCAAAAACCGTTACGTCTTATTGAACGCATTATCACTGCCTCTAGTGATCCAGAAGATGTAATTTGGGAGCCGTTTGGTGGTTTGTGTTCTGCTGCTATCGCTTCTTTGCGAACAAATAGACGCTGTTTTAGCGCAGAAATCAATCCCGACTACTATGCATTAGCTCGTACTCGCCTACTACAAGAGGGCGCAATTACTCTATGGGAGGCGTAATAAGTTGTAATGGTACAATGGACTGATGAGATATAGAGACGTTTCGTAGGGACCCGATTTATCGCGTCCGCCGTGCGATTTATCGCCTATAACCTATGTTATAC
>CAXUGH010000453.1:0-3372 GCA_964250365.1 uncultured Ktedonobacteraceae bacterium | reverse complement strand
TCTCGATGAACGCCCTCAAAGTGCTACGCCTGCTCCACCGCTCCGACTGGTCACAGGTACCACGCTTTCGCCTTGATGCCCGTCTCCACACCGAACTTGAGCGAGCAATGCATGGATTGTTGCGCTTCCACTTGGAGCGCGATTTGAAGTCGTGGAGTTTTTTGGAGACGATACGGTGACATGTTTGATGATACGCTAAAATAGTTTTCGTAGGGACCAGATGTATCGCGTCCGCCGTTCAATTCATTGAGCGAGATCGAGACGAATCCTATCTATAAGTCATTCCAAGCATGATCTCGCGTGATAAATCACACGCGGACGCGATACATCTGGTCCCTACGAAAATGACCTTCTCATTCTCTCTTGGTATAACTTTGCACAAATATCACATCGCTTGCTTTACTGCTGTGTCTTCATCGGCAATCGTAGGCGAAGATACAGCTTTAGGGAACGTCAACGCGCCACCAATCGCTACTAGTGGGAGAATAGCTAACCCAACAAGGGCAAACGAGAGTCCATAGAGGTCCGCAACTCTTCCAAGCAAAGGAGCTGTAACGCCTCCTATCGTAACTGCCAAACCTAGCGTTACTCCTGAAGCCGTTCCTGTGTGATTCGGTAAAAACTCCTGTCCCATTACAACCATGACGCTAAATGGCGCGAACAGTGTTATTCCAATGGGAGCAAGCAGTATCCATGCAAGAAGAGAACTTAGAGGACTCAGGAAAACGAATAAGACGAGGCAAGGGAAAAGAATGCTAAATGCACCTAGAACGACTCGACGACGACCATAGCGATCAGCAAGCCTTCCACCTGATAATGTACCAATAAGCCCTGTGAAGAGCAGCACGCTAAGAGCAGTGCCACCAGATGCTTGCGACTGATGTAGCACAGAAATCCAGTAGAGCGGCAGGAAGGTGTTCAATCCATAGAATATGATTGAACGACATACAATCACTCCCGTAAGGCGAGCAAAGGCCCACCAATTATCTGTTTGCTCCGTTGAGCGGTCTGTTTCCTGCCTACTCTTGCTTTTAGAAGGCTTTATCACAACAAACAGGATAAACGCAACTGCTGTAAAAGGAATAAAAAGAATACTTGTTCCCTTCAGTCCAAGCCACACAAGGAGCGCGGCGATTGCAAGCGGTCCTAGCGCAAAACCAACGTTGCCACCCAAAGAAAACACGCTCATTCCTGTCGCCTTGCGCTTTCCGGCAACAGTATTCATGAAGCTTGCTGCTTCGGGATGAAATAGAGCAATTCCAATACCACAGAGACCAACACAACATGCAATAAGCCAGTAACTCGCTACAACACTGGCAAGAGCTAAGCCGCCAGCCGCAAGAAGCAGTCCAAGCGGCATGAGCCAAAGGGCGCGTGTACGATCAGCGTAGTATCCAAGTGCTGGTTGAATAAGGGATGACGTAATATTTGTGGCAAAGACGAGTCCTGCAGCGGCAGTGTATGTAAGATGTTGCTGAACCATCAGCGTCGGCAGTAGCGCAGGAATAGCACCCTGACAGAGATCAACACAACCATGCGCTGTCGAGAGCAGGGCAACGGCATTGCGATTGAGAAGAGACATAGTTTTTCTCCTTACGTTGTATGAGAAACGATAACTCGTACTATGTCCCTAGTATCCAGCAAAACTTGCTATAAGTCCAATATATAGATACAATAAAAACCATAGGCATAACTTATAGATAGGAAAGAACTTATGGAATTACGGCATCTACGTTATTTTGTCATGCTCGCCTCTAAAAGACATTTCACACAGGCGGCGGAAGAGTTAGCAATCGCTCAACCTGCACTCTCGCAACAAATTCAAGCTCTTGAACACGAACTTGGAGTTCGTCTCTTTGAAAGAACTAGTCGTTCTATTCGGTTAACAGCAGCGGGTGAAACATTGCTCACTCTTGCCGAACGCATCCTTGCCGATGCAGAGCATATTCAAATAGAAATGCAAGCGTTCGCAAAACTCAAGCGTGGTCGCCTGAGAATTGGACTTTTGCAATCGCTAGGAACCTACTGGCTCGCAGGACTACTCGCGCGTTTTCACACTCAATACGAAGGCATCGAGATTGTATTGCATGAAGAGGTTACGGATATCTTGCTGGAGCAATTAGAAAGGGGTGTCCTTGACATGGTGTGGATGCACAAGATACAAGAGATATTTCCAGCGAAATTTCCAGACAAACACATTGAAACTCTTTCTATATTCACTGAACCTCTTTTGTTAGGTGTAGCAGCACAACATCGTCTAGCTCAGCAAAAAGTTAATGCGAAGGACTTGAAGAAAGAAGAATTTATTCTCTTCAAACCAGGATCAGGTCTCCGGCAGACAGTGCTTCACATGGCTGAACAGGCAAAGTTTGTTCCACACGTCATCTTCGAGAGCGGAGACATTGGATCGATTCGTGCGCTAGTTGCCGAAGGCGTAGGAATTTCGGTTTTTCCTCAATCAGTCATGGACAGTGCCGAAAAAAGCATTGTTCCGCTCGAAGTGCAACCAATACTGCCTCAGCGCACCATTCTTCTTGCTTGGCAACGGCAAAGAGGCTCTTCGCTTGGTATACAAGAGTTTCTTGCGTTTCTTCGAGAAGACCTCGCCACTCATCCCTGGCAAAAATCTACAAATTAATAAATGGGTAGAGTGAGCTTGATACTATATCATCAACACAAGTGCAAGGACTGCAAGCAAAACCCTGTTTTTTTATCAAGTTTGCGTACTACCCCTAGTCAAAATCACATTCAACACCTGTGAACGTGCTTGCTTCAAATCTATGTTCAATCTTCCCACCACCTTTGCACCGATGCCTTCGCCTTCGTTGAGCAAGCCGAGTAGTAAATGTTCCGTGCCGAGATAGTGATGACCGAGCATCTTCGCCTCTTCAACCGCGAGCTGTACCACCTTCTTCGCGCGTCCGGTCATGCCAAGTTGTCCATTCAGGCTCTTCTCACCTCGGCTAACATAGGACTCCACAAGGCTACGTACCTGCTCTACATCTCGCACGCCCATGTTTCTTAGTACTCGTGCAGCAACACCTTCTTCCTCGCGTACCAATCCGAGTAGCAAATGCTCCGTCCCAATATACGCGTGCTGCATGCGTATCGCCTCTTCGTGTGAAAACGCCAATGCACGTCTAGCACGGTCTGTGAACTTATCGTACATATCGCGGTTCGGATCGCCGTTGGCAATGCGCTGACGCCTCACGTAATCCACTATTTCAGGCTGCATAAAACGGTATTCGCCGCCTATCTTGTAAGCAGGTAGCTCGCCTTTCGCCACGAGCCGACGCACCGTCACGACATCGACACTCAGGAAGTTCGCTACATCCTCGGTTGTAAGCAAACGATCCATGATTCTTCGCCTTT
>CAXUGH010000452.1:0-3378 GCA_964250365.1 uncultured Ktedonobacteraceae bacterium | reverse complement strand
CTCTGCAGAGTTGCTCATTTTTGTGTTCGGGAATATCGTACAATAAGCATAAAAATTAAGGAGCGGAGTTTTATGAGAGCAGTAGTAATCACCAAGCCTGGGGGACCAGAGGTGCTAGAGATACAGGATGTCGAGACGCCGGAGCCGATAGGCGATCAGGTACGGGTGCGTGTGTATGCGGCTGGAGTGAACCGCGCCGATCTATCGCAACGGATGGGCATGTATCCTGCGCCACCTGATTCACCTGCCGATATTCCTGGTATGGAGTTCGCGGGTGAGATTGACAAAGTTGGTCCGCTAGTACGCTCATATAAAAAAGGGCAGCATGTGATGGGCATTGTAGGGGGTGGGGCACAAGCCGAATATCTCCTGGTGCATGAGGGACTACTAGTACCGATTCCCGAAAATCTCGATTTTGTGCATGCCGCCGCTATACCAGAAGTATTTATGACGGCGCACGATGCCCTCTTTACACAGGCGGGTTTGCAGATGGGTGAGCGCATCCTGATTCACGCTGCCGGTAGCGGTGTGGGCACGGCTGCTATTCAACTGGCGCATGCAGTAGGAGCCACTACATTCGGCACGTCACGCACACCTGATAAACTCGAACGCGCTCAACCGCTGGGACTGGATTACGGTCTCTCCGACAAAAACTTTGCGGATGAAATTAAACGACACACAGATGGCAAAGGCGTGCATGTTGTCCTCGATTTCATCGGTGCCGCGTATATGGAGCAGAACCTGGATGTCCTGACGGCTTGGGGACGCATGGTGTACCTTGCAACACTCGGCGGAACACAGGCAAACGTCAACCTCGGCCTACTCATGGCTAAACGCATTCAGATACGCGGCTGCACGCTGCGAAGCCGCACGCTCGAAGAGAAGTTGGGCGTCACGCGTCGCTTCTCGACACAGGTTGTGCCACTCTTCGCCAATGGAAAAGTTCAGCCAATCGTCGAGCAGGTCTATCCAATGCATGAAATCGCCGAGGCGCACAAGGCGATGGCGGCAAACACAAACTTCGGGAAGCTGATTGTGACGATAGAATAGAGGTATTTGGTTTTTGTGTTTACACAACACGCATGTCATGTAAACACAAAAACCAAATACCTTGACAAACTGCTCATCTATCAGGTACAGTTCTCTTGTGCCTTTTAGGAACAGAGGTACCTTATTACTGAACAAAGGGAAACTCAGAAATGTCTTTTAGTATGGCTGTAGCGACCAAAAAGCTTGTCGAGCAGAGAAGCTTTCGCACGCAAGGAACCTCTTGCGAGGCGCGTTCCGTCGCCCAAGGCCGTACTACGCCCTTTTCAGGAGGTTTTTCACCAGCTTCTAGCTAGCAACATAAACGTTGCTGCCTCAAAAAAGCAATTCGCATAGGCCGTTGGGCGATGAGTTATCTACTCTGCCCGATGGTCTTTTTGTTTGCCCTTCGCTTTCCTAACTTATAGACCATGCAGCGTAAAAGATAACTCGTTCAGTATGCTCACGGTCTTTTTGTGCGCTTTTGTTGAGAAGTACACACATTAAGGAAAGGAACAATACAATGCCTACACCGCTACAACTACAACATGATGCGCTGTGGAAACAACGCTACCGCTTGCCCGTAACCTACGGTTTACAAATCGCTGCTCATGCACCAACGCGTGGACTAGCACTTAGCACACGTTCGGGTGTTGAACAACTTTATGCATGGGATGTTCAGAGCGGGAAACTTGTGCAGATAACGCATAGTCCAGAAGGCACCGGCAATACTGCCGATGGCATTCCGGGTGCTGTTCTTTCGTCCAATGGTAGGTTTGTCTACTACCTGGATGATACGAAAGGAGACGAGACTGGTCACTATGTGCGAATTCCATTTGATGGTGGAACGCCAGAAGATATTACACCTGATCTTCCTCTCTACGTTGGATTTGGGTTCAATTTCAGTTCGAGCGGTAACATTTGTGGCTTCACTATGATCATCAACGGTGTGTATAACATCTGCACGCTTGCGATACAGGATGATGGCAGCATTGGAGAACGGAAAATACTGTATCGGAGTGCAACTCAGACACGGGGTCCAATTCTCTCTTGTAATGGCAAGGTTGCCGTTATCGAAACAAAGCGTTCAGGGGAGGCAGATTTCGGTCTTCTTGCTATTGAGGTTGCAACGGGACGCCATATAGCACAACTGCTCGAAGAGCAGGGTGGACTAGAACTCTACTTGGCTTCTCCGCTGGCAGACGATACGCGTTTTCTTGCCCTTAGCAGCCGCAATGGTTCCTGGCGTCCCTTGCTATGGAGTCCGCTTACTGGAGAACGGGATGATATCGAATCTCATGGTATCGGAGGCGATATTGTCCCTATGGATTGGTCGGGACAGAGCATTCTTCTACGACAGGATCAGCAGAATGTGCAGCACCTCTACATCTATGACTTGACTCATCATAGTGTACGAGGTTTAGAGAAGTTGGGCAGTGGGACATTTGGCAACACAGAACCCAAAAGCATCTTTTTCGCTCCCGACGGCGACATCTACGCTCTCTGGGAAAATTCTGCTCAACCACGTCAACTAGTAGCCCTCGATAGCAAAACGGGCGAACGTAAACGCGTTGTGCTTGCATCAGAAGAGACATTGCCAGGACATTCCTGGTCATCGGTGACATTTCCATCATCAGATGGACAATCTGTGCAGGGCTGGCTCGCACTTCCTTCGCGTACAGACGGTCCTTTTCCTTGCATCCTTGAAGTGCATGGAGGGCCGGAATTTGCGGTGGTGGACACGTTTTCGCCATCGGCTCAAAGCTGGATCGATCATGGGTTTGCGTATCTCACCGTAAACTACCGAGGCTCAACAGGATTTGGCAAGGAATTTCAGGAGAAGATACGTGGCAATCTTGGTCACTGGGAGGTTGAGGATATGGTGGCTACCCGTAACTGGCTGGTACAGCAAGGAATTGCAGAGCCTTCGCAAATCTTCGTAACTGGCTGGTCGTGGGGAGGATACCTAACTCTGCAAGCACTTGGAACGCATCCGTCGCTCTGGACGGGTGGTATGGCGGGTGTTGCGATGGGTGATTTGACTATCAACGATGAAACATCCGCGATCCGTACAGCTATTCGAGGGCTGATGGGAGGTACTCCACAAGAGAAGCCTGATCTCTATAAAGCCTCTTCACCCATCACTTACGCCGCTCATGTTGAGGCTCCTCTTCTCATCATTCAAGGGCGCAACGATACACGCAGTGTGCCGCGCTCAATCGAAGTTTACGAAGCAAGAATGAAGCAGCTTGGCAAGCCCATCGAAGTGCATTGGTTCGACGCTGGACATGGCACCTCGGATGTAGAGCAGAGAATCGAGCATCAAGAACTGATGTTGCACTTTGCGTATCG
>CAXUGH010000451.1:0-3379 GCA_964250365.1 uncultured Ktedonobacteraceae bacterium | reverse complement strand
CGTTCAGCCAGGACAGATTGTGATGATAAATGGAGCAACAGGTTACTTTGGTAGCGCAGGTGTAGCTACCGCTTTAGCGATGGGTGTAGAACGAGTGGTTGCACCAGGACGCAATCAGAAGAGTCTTGATGCTCTGGTGAACAAATTAGGGAAACGCGTCCGTCCTGTACTGCTCACTGACGACGAAACAAGCAACAGGGATCGTATTGCACAGGCGGCTTCAGGTCCGATTGACTGCCTACTTGACATTTTAGGGCAAACTCAAGATGCTATGCCGACTCGTCGCGGCATTCTCGCCGTGCGGCCCGAAGGAACAGCCGTCCTGATGGGAGGCGTCAATGTGGATGTAGGAATCCCTTACGCATATGTTATGCACAATAGCATTGTGATACGTGGTCAGTATATGTATCCACGACATGCCCCCTTCCTACTAGCAGGATTGATTCGCGCTGGTCTACTCTCTCTCGATGTACTCTCAACCCGCACCTTTCCTCTCGAAGAGGTGAATTCAGCAGTCCGGTATGCACACGACCACGGAAAGGCTTTCCAGTTGACTGTACTGACGCCGTAGTATGTATGGACTTCTTTAGACGAAGTTTAGAAAGAGAAAAAAGACCGTATAGTCTCGCTGCCATGCACTGTATTTTTATTCTCTTGTCACCACTGCAAGAATCTCTGGTGCCCTTGTGAGCATGCGTGGGGCGACGAGATTGGTTACGATGACGTAGAATAGTGCGCCGTAGAGTAGGGACGCTGGAATAGTAATAGCCCATATCCACTCGGCATGATAGATGACGGGGAGGATTAGGCTAGCAGCCGCTGGAATGAGCAGAATTGCCATGATGAGCAGGACGGTGAGCGACATGATGGCACGTAGACAGCCGCCCTCGGACGAGACGCTATTGCTATTCTGGAAGCCGCGCCGCGCCTGTGGCATTCTCTGGGGAAAGAAGATTGACGAGAAATTGCCACAACCCAGGATAATACCGATACCTGCTAGCCCGATTGCTAACGCTGGTAGCACAAGGCCCCATGCGTGCGACACGAAGGCTGCTGCGAATACGAGCAGCAAGACATCAATAACACCGAGTAAGAACGTCACAACATTCTTGCCCCATAGCACCTGTTTGGGATTGACGGGAAACAGGAATAGGCTCGTCAGGCTCTGTCGCTCCATACCCAGCACATTGTACGAGAAGGTTGTTAGCGCGAACATTGCATAGAGTGGCGCAACCATCACCACCCATGAGCCGACCGCTGCTATTCGTCCCGTACCGCTTGTGTTGAAGAGCGTTATTGCCGCGAGAATGATGATTGAGATGAACGACTGAAAAATCAGGCGCAACAACTGCGGATCGCGGCGATAGTATTTGATGTCCTTCACGGCGATAGCGAAGAATTGGGAGTCCGCGACGCGCTGTGCAAATCCAGCAGAGCTTGTAGATGCAGGCTGCGACGCAAGCGCGGCTACAGGCTCTCTTCTGCGACGACGCACGGTGCTACTACCGCCTTCGGTTGCGGTCAAGCCGCGCTCTACCGTCGCTTGCCAGAGGTACAACACAAGTACCGTTGTCGCTAGCAAGCCAACGAACCATAAGAAGCTAATGCCCCAATCGTTTTGAGCGGCATGTTGAATGGCACGCATCGCCATACCAGGAGGTGTCCATTGCAGGTACGGCGAGATTGAGCCTGTGCGAAGACTGTCATAGATGTGCGTTACGCCGACACCGCGTAGAATCAGTTGTTGAAACAGGTAGCACGATGATGCGAAGACGCCAATCAGAATGATGCTTAAATCTCGAAAACGGCGGCTTTGTAGGACACGCGCCAGTAGAGCCAGCACTAATTGACTAATGCCAACAACCTGCGCGTAGAATACAATCACAGTGAGCAATGCCATTAGCGCGAGTGGAAGCGAGAATGACCATCCTGCAACCACAGCAGCTAGCACAATCAATAAGCCGATTGTAGGAATATCGAGCAGTGAGGTGAAAATCAAGCTTAACATCAGTTCCGCACGCGTTAGCGGGAACAGAGCTAGCTTCGATAAGTCCAGTCCTTCGTTGACCGTGAATTCTAGCAGTGGCAACACGAGCCATAACAGGTAGATACCTGCTAGAACGAGTACCAATAGTTCGCCGTTCGCGGGTGACGGTAGAAAACGATAGCCAAAGTAGGTAGCGACCGCAATACCTCCCATAAATGGTAGGCCAAACAAGACGAGGAAGACGGTGCCGATGATGCGGCTTACACGTCCTGCGCTACGCGTGTAGTTGCGTAGAAAGGTCTTCCAGCGAAGCAGGAAAAGCCAGCGAAGTTTATCAGCATGCACAACCATTGTTGTTTCTCTCTGCTTTCTTCTTGCTATTCAAGCCAACTCAAGTTGTGATTCTCGTTCTGTACGCCAATCACATTGAGGAAGATATCCTCTAGCGTCGCGTCCTTGTTGTTGCCACTGGCGCGTTCACGCAACTCTTGCAGCGTTCCCTCGGCGACCAGCACGCCTTGATTGATGATGCCGACGCGTGTACAGAGCCGCTCGACCACCTCCATGATGTGAGAGGAGAAGAAGATGGTGGTACCGTGTTGTGTCAACTCGTGCAGAATGTCACGCACAACGCGCGAACTCACCGGATCGACACCCTCAAACGGTTCGTCGAGGAACAACACCTGTGGGCGATGAATAATGGCGGCGGCAAGAGCTATTTTCTTACGCATACCAACGGAATAATCGACGACCAGCTTGTCGGCGTCGTTGGTCAAGCCAAGCACGTTGAGCAGTTCCTCGGTGCGTGTACGTACCTCACGCTCAGGGACGCCATACATATGCCCTGCGAAGGTTACATATTCACGCCCACTGAGCCGCTCATAGAGATTGAGATATTCGGGCAACACGCCCATTAACGAACGCGCGTGCAACGGATCATGCCATACGTCCACGCCACTCACATAGACAGTCCCTGATGTAGGGCGCAGTAGCCCAACCATCATTTTGATCGTTGTACTTTTTCCCGCGCCATTAGGACCGAGGAAACCGAAAAATTCGCCGGAGCGTACCGCGAGATTAAGATGGCTCACGGCAACCTTCTGCCCGAAGACCTGCATCAAATCGCGTGTCACCACCGCATATTGTGTATTATCACTGGAAGCCACTCTAGCTGGTTGAGGTATCGACTGTTCTATTGAAAGAGGGGAGGCGTTTTGTTCAGGAAACGTCGTCATAAATCAATCCTTCTTTTTCTTGTTTCGCACCATTTAGATGTATAGCTATCTGCTATAGTATGTGTACCATGAGGTTACTTCTTTGTCAAGAGTTCCTATACAAGAAAACGCAGAAGAGAAAAATATATAAAAAACATAAGTACACATTCCAACGGGC
>CAXUGH010000450.1:0-3394 GCA_964250365.1 uncultured Ktedonobacteraceae bacterium | reverse complement strand
GGACATCCCGTTGCCATCGTGCTTGCTGAGACAGAGGAGGCCGCCGATGATGGTGCCGCCGCTGTTGATGTGGATTACGAGCCGTTGCCTGTAATCGTCGATCCGCTAGAGGCTATGGCAGTGAACGCTCCTCTTGCGCGTACTCGTTCAGAGAACGAGACATCGGAGATCGCGGGCGGTGGAGCACACGCTGCCGTTGCCAATGATGAAGTTGGAGACGAGCCAAAAGAGGCACTATCCAAGAACGTTAGCGATACGACGCATCTCAAGTTCGGCGACATCGAAGAGGGCTTACGCGAGGCCGAGGTGGTGGTAGAGCGCAGCTATCGCACAAGTCCCGTCCATCAATCGTATCTGGAAACACAGTCGATAACCGTTGTGCCGAGTAAGGGCGGACATCAGTTGACGGTCTGGCCTAGCTCACAGGGCATGTTCAGTGTGCGCGAAGATATTTCTGATGCTCTGGATATGCCGGAGCAGCAGATACGTGTGGAGTCCGTGCCGATAGGCGGCGCGTTCGGCGGAAAATTTGGCCTGATCGAACCTCTTGCCGCCGCCGCCGCTCATGCCACCCAAAAGCCTGTGCGCCTCGTCTACACACGACAGGAAGACTTGTTAGCAGGTAATCCCCCGCCGCAATCGGTGATTACGCTCAAACTCGGCGCGAAAAAGGACGGTACGCTAATTGCTATGCAGGCAAAGGCGGTCTTTGACTCTGGTGCTTTTCCTGGTGCATCGGCGGGACTTGGTGCCTACATTCTCGCAAGCACGTATCGCTGCCCCAACATTGATATTCGCGCCTATGAAGTCCTCACCAACAAAGTAAGCGTTGGTGCGTATCGCGCTCCCAATGCGCCACAGTCTACATTCGCATTAGAATCGACGGTCGCGGAACTGTGTTCTGTACTGAAGATGGACCCGCTCGAATTTCGCAAACTCAACGGCTTGAAAGAAGGCGATCCTTCAACAGACCGTCGTCAGAAAACGTGGCCTCGTATTGGTTTGCAGGAATGTCTCGACGCGCTACAAAAGCATCCACTTTGGATTAACCGCGAGCAAAAAGAGGCACCTGCACATCTTAAAGGCTGGCGAATTGGTACTGGCATCGCGGCAGGTGGATGGCCCGGCGGTACCGAGCCAGGAGCGGCGGCCTGTCGCCTCGAAAAAGATGGTACCTTTACCGTCGTCGTTGGTACCGTCGATCTCACAGGCTCCGATACCTCCATGTCGCTCATAGCCGCCGACGTGCTGGGACTCTCTGCCGATGCTGTACAAACCGTACACGATAGTACCGATACGATGCCCTACGCGGGTGGTACAGGCGGCAGCAAAACGACCTATACAGTGGGAGTCGCGGTTCTCGCCGCCGCACAGGATGCACGCAGACAGATACTCGAAATCGCTAGCGACATGCTCGAAGCCTCGCCCGAAGACCTTGACCTGCTCGATGGCAACGTCGTCGTCAAGGGCGTGCCAAACAAGAGCATCTCGCTGCAAAAAATCGCACGCTCATACATGCGCTATGCAGGTCGCTACGAGCCAGTCTACGGGCGTGGACGTTCCGCGAACAGAGTTAGCTCGCCCATGTACGCCGCGCACCTCGCCAAAGTCGCCGTTGACCCCGATACAGGCGAAACACGCGTCCTCGAATACGTCGCCGCCCAGGATGTCGGCTTCGCCATCAATCCAGCAGAGGTCGAGGGACAAATACACGGTGGCGTCACGCAAGGCATCGGCTGGGCACTCTTCGAGGGACTCGTCTACGACGAGCAAGGCCAGTTACTCACCTCAACCCTGATGGACTACGCCCTGCCTCTCAGCCGCAACGTACCCAACATCACACCTATTCTTGTACAAGTGCCCTCCGCCCTCGGACCCTTCGGCGCGAAGGGCGTAGGCGAGCCACCCGTCGTACCCGTTGCCGCCGCCGTTGCCAACGCAATTTACGACGCCATAGGCACTCGCGTCACTCATCTACCAATCACACCAGAGCGATTGTTCGACGCGATGCAAGGGTAGGGACCGATTCATCGCGTCCTATACGCAACAACCTAAAACTGTGGAGATTACGAGAAGGAGAAAACAGACCGCAGAAGGAGAGCATGACAGGGGCAAGCCCTGTCATGCTCTCCCAACGTCCCAACAATCGAGGCAACGAAATAGGCACGAAGACGCGATCAACGAAACATCGAATAATTCGGCACAAACGGCATACTATGCTCCTGATAGACACGCAGCCCTCCCACATTCTCGCGTGTCCACTGCTTGCCGCTCAGAATAGACAACCCTTGCAACACATATTCCGCATGCCGCCTCCGAATATAGCCACCGCGTAGCAACAGGTGTATTCGTACCGGCTCGACTCCCGCCACCAAGGCCAATCGTTCGATAGAAATACGATGCGCCACCATAATCTGCTGTACCGTATACATCGGCTTCTGTTCTCTATCCATTGCATTCTTCTCCTATTCAACAACCTGTATTTCCCCTATCGGAAAGGTCTTGCTGTTCCGATAAGAATTATAACGCATAAACATAAATATTGCAAACAATAATTTTTAATTGAAGTGAATTTTACACGTATTGATTTATGAAATAGACTCGAATCATGCCTAAATCATTTGACTCGAAAGAAGAATATCTCGGTCTCCCTGGATACGTGCCTACTGATATTGCAGCGGAACGGCTTGGTTTGACGGTTACAAGGATATATCAATATCTCAAGGCGGGTGAACTCACCTCGCGTATCTTTAGAGGGCGACACATGATATCGGAGGAGGAGCTAGAGGCGTTTGTGTACAAGCGTCACCCCGCTGGTCGCAAGCGAGCGGAGGCGGCTCCGTGGCATCGCTATGGGAGCGGCGTCCGTGTCCTCGACATTCTCATACAGGTACAGGTGCGAACGGGACAGATAAAACAATTTCGCCAACACCTACAGGTGTGGTCGGAGGAGCATGAACGCGCCTTCAACGGCTCCATGACGCGCCTCATGCGCTACGACGAGAACACGCCCGAAGCAGTCACGATTCTCCTCGTCTGGAAAAGCAACGAGATGCCGAGCGAAGAGACGCGCCAGCAAGAACTCGCCGCCTTCCAACACGACTTCGCGGATCTTCTTGATTGGAATACAGCACATATTTCGCATGGGCGTGTGCTGTTGACGACATGATATGGGAGTTTATCATGCTTATCATAGCTTTTAAGCTCAGCCGCGAGAGGCTCAGTGGTGATACCTTTGAGCGGAGCCTCTCGCATGGCTTCTCAAGAGGGATGACTATGATTTGTTCCAAAAATGAGGCATTTTTAGAGACCAAAAAAGCTTGCGTAAACTGGCTTCTAGTGCTATACTATGGGGGTAGCCGGTCTAAAGGGCGTGCGGTGTCCGACAGGAATT
>CAXUGH010000449.1:0-3404 GCA_964250365.1 uncultured Ktedonobacteraceae bacterium | reverse complement strand
GGACGCGATAAATCGGTCCCTACAAATGTCGTTCCTGAGCAAAGCGGTAGCCGATCATCTTATAAACCAGTTTCGCTGCTAGAAAGTCGGCGCGTGTTTGACCCGACATAGGGCATAGCTCAACGACATCCATGCCGACGATAGTGGTGCGGTTGCAGATTTCTTTGAAGAGGTCGAGTACTTCATACCAGTGTAACCCTCCTGGTTCTGGTGTACCGACGGCTGGCATTTCGCTGGGATCGAAGGCGTCGAGGTCAATAGTTACATAGGTATGTTTGCTCAAGCGTTCCCACGGAATAGTTGCAATGCCTTTTGCAAGCTGATATGCCCAGACGATGGACACGTTTGGCTTTGTTTTCAGGAAGTCGGCTTCTTCGGGGCTAAAACTGCGAATGCCAATCTCTAAGAGTGGAATGCCCATATCTACAACGCGACGTTCGATGGCGGCATGCGAGAGCGGGGTGCCTTCGTATTCGTTGCGTAGGTCGCCGTGTGCGTCGATGTGTACGACGGTCATGTCGGGATACTGCTCATGAACGGCGGCGATGATGGGAGCGGAGAGCGAATGTTCGCCACCGAGTGTCAGTGGCAGTTGACCGCGTTGTAAGACTTCCTGCGCGGCCTTGCCAGTTGCAGCAAGTGCTTCAGCATGGCTCATGCCCGTATAGTCCAGGAGAGGGCGTGTATAGACACCTATTTCGATGGGGCAGGAGTCGAGTTCTTCGTCATAGAGTTCCATCTGGCTTGATGCATCGAGAATCGCCTGTGGCCCATGCTCGGTGCCTTCCATATAGCAGACGCTATATTCGAGTGGAGCAGGAATAATCGTCACGCGAGCCTTGTCAGGGTCGCAATACGGTGCATCCGGCGCACCAAACTGAGTCACAAGCGATTCTGTCATACGAGTAATCTCCCAGACACTATGTGCCTTGTGTTTATTGCCCTTAACCCACCTCCACAGCGCGTCGTGCGTTGCGGACTTCCATTGCCTCTGCATAGCGCACTGGATCGGGGGTATCGGGTCGTAGCGAACGGTTGCCGCGTACTACAAAATGTGCCTCTACATCATCGGTCTTGAAGACCTCTTTTGCGAAGGCGATAGCGTCTTCCTGGCTGAACTCTTTGCATGAGCAGATGTCGATGTCGACCTCGCCATACTCAGGCCATGCATGCAGACTGATATGGCTCTGGGCGATGACGACAAAGCCCGAAAGCCCTGCATCTAACGGATTCGATGTTTCGATATCATAGAGATGGACGGGACTCACCTTCTCCATATCTACTTTACCGGGGTATTCATCCAATACCCGATGCAAGAGTGGAGCGTTGCTCAACGTCTCCCGATCACAATGATACAACTCTAACATCAAATGAACAAGCATGAACTGATCCTCCTGAGGATTTGATAGCGCGGCTTCCAGTGCTGCCATCCGTAGCAGAATGTGCCGCTCAACGTATGTGCCTAATGTCGCACACAGGAGGATATTATACATTAGATTGTCAAGCTAATGCAAATAAGCAAGCGTTGATTTGCATTAGGTGCAAGGCTTCGTTCTACCTAAATGTCACACAGTGGTCTACCTAATAGGAATTTAACCTATTAGGTAGAATTTATAGCTAGGGACGTGCAAGTTTTCCCGTCTCATACGCATCCTTGAGTTCTTTCATCAGCGACTCGCGCTGTTTGAATAATTCCCGACGTGGCCTTGCCTTTGCCTTGCTCACTGCATAGGCGGTCAAGAGCGGTAGTGCAATCGTCGAGTCGCCATAGACGACAACGGCACTATTCAACTGATCGGGCTTAATCTTGCCCCACGAGACCGCTTCTGATGGAGTCGCACCGGATAGGCCGCCCCAATGTGGAGCATCCGCCGTAATCTGAATAAAGTAGTCGTGACCACCTTTTTGAATACCCAGGACTTCCCATAGTTGGGGTTGCGTCTGTAGATAGAAGTTCTTAGGACTACCCCCACCCAGGATAATCACGCCATTGCGCGTCGCGTGATGCACGATGGCGGTGGTCTCGTTGACATCAGCCATCGGGTCGAGCGTGAGTTTGCTGCCCTCTAAAGAGTTGCGGGCAACATTCATACCAATCGACGAATCGCCAGGGGACGAGGTATAGATAGGTACACCCCACGCTGCCGCCTGTGCAAGTATAGAATATTCGGGCTTGACGCCTATGTTGAGCAATTGCGTGCCGAGATGATAATGTAACTCTGAGGTCGAGATAGGACGCTCTGGCAGAGTCTTCAATGCCTCGCGTACAAAGGCATCGGTGTCGAGTAGCACATCATCTTTGAAGAGAATATCGTAGATGCGAATCACGCCCTCTTCCTGCAACTTCGTATCGTCCAGGCGAAAGTCGCCTTTATGTAGCGACATCGCCAGGGCATGGTGCATATCGTGATACAGGTTCGCGCCTGTGCTGATAATAAAATCGACGAAGCCATACTCCATCAGTGTGAGGACGCACCCACCGAGACCGGCAGGCGTCAAGGCACCCGCCATAGTCAAACCAACGGTAACGTCCTTCTCCGGGTTCAGCATCTCTTGCGCGTACAAACGTGCCGCCTCATTCAAACGCGCCGAGTTATACGCCTGAAACTGCTCATCAATCAGTTCCGCAACCGTCATATCCGGTCGCACACGATGCGGCAAAATCTGTGAGCCGCTCAAGTAGTCGCCCTGTGTGGGCGTGTCATTGTGTCCATCATGGTTATGATGATGGTGTTGATCGGGTCTATGTGGCATGGTTTTGAATGTCCTTTCTTTTTGGGAGAGCTAACAACCAAGTAGTATACAACATAAAGAATGATTGTTCACTTCGTACCAGTGGTTTTTGTTTGGTAACACGAAGAATTAGAAAAGCATAGAACGTCAGTAGGGGCCTTAATACAAGGGCGGTTAAGAAAGTTTTTCGTCTCCTGAAACTATGGTATACTGTCGTACCTGATACAATACTGTAGGGACAGGAACAGAATGATAGCACGTCTTTCAGGAGCAGTCTAATGATAGAGAATCAACCCTCTAGCAGTTTTCCAGCGGACCAAACGAAAAAAGTCTCTATTCAGGAACGAGCAGTACATGTTAGAAATTGTGTGGTTGTGAACGGGTATCGCGTAAATCGCTCCTTGCTGAAAGAGCGATTTGCCGAGGGGAAGTATCAGACACATGAAACAAAGCACTTTTTGCTCTTTACCTGCGCCGAAGAGCCAAAGAATATTCTGGTTCATTGGTTTGCTCCCGATGTGTCGCAATCAGCTATAGCAGACGATATCACACACGAACTTCAACCTCTTGGTCTGCTTCCGAAGCCAGATGACCAGCAAACCATTCTCGGCGGCGTCCTTGACTCTCTGGAAACACAAGATACGCATATAGAGGAGCGCACTGTACCTGTA
>CAXUGH010000448.1:0-3408 GCA_964250365.1 uncultured Ktedonobacteraceae bacterium | reverse complement strand
CGGATTATTTGCTGACGCCCGGTTGCCGAGCCCTTTTCGGCGCTACGGGGCGTTCCGAAAAATGGCGCATTCAAAAAAACTTAGAGGTTACAGCTTGACAGACCACGCTTCTCAAGGTACTGCTGGTGATAATCCTCCGCCATGTAGAAGGTTTGTGCAGGCACAACCTCCGTCACAATCGGCTTCTTATACTTGCCAGATTTTTCCAGTTGCTCCTTTGAGGCAAGAGCCTCCGCCTTCTGCTCAGGCGTGTGATAGAAGATGACCGAGCGATACTGCGTGCCGATGTCCGGTCCCTGGCGATTCAGGGTTGTGGGATTGTGGTTTTCCCAGAACACATTCAGTAGTGTCTCATAGGAGACACGCGAAGGATCGAACTCCACTTGTAAGGTCTCGGCATGTCCCGTGCGTCCTGTGCAGACATCGTGATACGAAGGCTTCTCGTAGTTGCCACCTTCGTAGCCAACTTTTGTCGAAATCACGCCTTTGATCTGGCGGAAGTCAGCCTCTACACCCCAGAAACAGCCTGCTGCAAAGTCGGCTAACTGTGTTGTTTTGGTGGTCTCTTGTTGCATGATACCTGTTGCTCCTTTATATCCATATCTGTATTTCGACTATTGCGACTATATATTATTACGTCAAAACAACTTGCTTTTTACCATGAAGCCTGTGCTTTCTACTCTATAGAACATTTAGAGGGCACCATATGTTCCCGTTCTGATAACTTTGTCAAGACATTTCACTTAATATATCTTTAGGAAGTCGCGCACGATTGGTTGATAATGCTGTTCTAGCAATTGAGGAAGCATGGCTTTCTCAACCCAGTATGGGCGACCCTCTATGCTGCTCCGCAGTTGACCGCCAACAATCTGGGCACGATGCACGATTGTTATCGTACTCATCGTGGTGATATCCTTGAGTGTGAAGCCTCCTAGCGTCGAGGTATAGCTACCAATTATCTCACCAATTTCCAGGTCTAGCCCCGTCTCTTCCTTGCCTTCGCGTTGCGCTGTCTGTGCCGAACACTCCTTCCAGCGCATAAAGCCTCCTGGCAATACGACTGGACCTTCAGGCCGCTTGATTACAAGACATTGCTCATCTTGCTCTATAATAAGACATACCGTTCCGAATGGGGGTAGATTGCCGAGAAGGAGAACATTGAGAACATTAAAGAAAACACCGACGAGTTTTTTCAATGCAAGATATAACACAAACGTTATCCGCCAATTCTTTGAAGTAGATGTTACTCTCTATTATATGTTACTTCGTCATACCACAAAACAATATGCTACACTGCATAAAAATCCTCTTTGACTCAACAGATATTTTTCGTTTTGAAAGGAAACTTTGTACATGGCAACTCAATTGTACCTGATTCGGCACGGACAGGCAATTAGTTCAGTCGAACGCTCACTTGAGGATACGCAACTCTCGCCTCTCGGCGTCACACAAGCCGAACGTCTAAGAAATCGTTTGGCGGCAACTTCCGAAATTCAAGCCGATGTACTTATTAGCAGCACGTTGAAACGGGCACGACAAACCGCCGAGATTATCGCTCCCGCACTAGGATTACCCGTTACGCTTGACGAAGATATCGAGGAGTGGCGCGATGGAGACTTTCAGGGCATGACCTCCAACGAGCGACAGGCATTGTTCGGCAAGATGCCTACTAGCGAATGGCCTTTTGTGCGTATCAACCCTACCGCTGAAACATGGGCAGAGTTTAACCTACGTATGGGTACCGCGCTCAACAACATCACAACTCAGTATGAGGGCAAGACGATTGTGATTGTGTGTCACGGCGGCGTCATCGAGGGTTCATTCCTGCTCTTCTTTGGCCTCAGCACGCTTCACTTTCCACGCGTTCTGATGAACACAAGAAACACCTCCATCACCCATTGGAGCAAAGCTTCCTTGGAGCGTGTTGGTATACCGTCAATATGGTCTCTCAACCAATACAACGATGCCATGCATCTCCGCGACCTAGAGGCTTCGACACGTATTCCCTGGCAAGCCATCTCTGCCAAACCTGTTGATGATAAAAAGCCAGAGACTCCAGTAAATAAAGAGTAAGAAGGGAGGGAAAAATATGAAAGCTCGTGTGGCAACTTCTGCTGATAGCGATGCTGTTGTACGCATCTACAATCAGGGAATAGAGGACCGCATAGCAACCTTCGAGACACGTTTACGCACACTGCAAGATGTGCAAGCGTGGTTCGACAATATTCACCCACTTGTGGTTGTGGAGAATGAGCAGGGCGTTATTGCCTTTGCCTCCACATCTGCTTATTCCAGCCGCGAGTGCTACGCTGGTATCGCTGAATGTTCGGTCTATGTCATACGTAACATGCGTCAGCATGGAGCTGGACGTTTAGCATTGGAGACGCTTATCTCTGTTGCTGAGCAAGCAGGATTTTGGAAACTGGTCTCGCGCGTTTTTGTCGATAATACTGCAAGCCGAACGCTCATACGCAAGCTTGGCTTCCGTGAGGTAGGTACCTACTACAAACATGCGAAACTTGATGGTGTATGGCGCGATGTCATTATTGTCGAGCGGCTTCTTACAGCAAACATGCGCTAGGCAATAAAAAAAAGCAGTTATCTCGATGAAGAGATAACCACTTCTCAGCAGATGTAATACTTAGTAGCGGTCGTTGCTATTGTAGCTTGACCGACGATCTCGGTTTCCACCAGCGGGACGCTCACGCGCCTCGTTCACAGTAATGGTACGGTTGCCCAATGTGGTGCCATTCAAATGCTGCATAGCGCGTTGTGCGTCTTCGTCTGAACTCATCTCGACGAAGCCAAAGCCTTTGCTGCGTCCGGTCTCACGGTCCGTGATAACGGTTGCATTGGCGACGCTACCAGCCTGCTCAAAAAGGGTAATCAAATCTTGTTCTGTTGTTTGGTAGGGGAGTCCCCCGACGTAAAGTCTCATGTGTTTTTATCGCTCCTGTATGATTCTGACATTCCTCTTGACGCTCGTAGAAACCATTTCTCACAGAAGCGATGCAATGCGGTGTGATGTCATACTCATTATAACAGAAGGATAGAATATTCTATTCCCGTCAAGTGGTAAAATCTGTTGTATGTAGAAATTTGTTGGAGAGAAAAAGGGGAATGTGTATGCAGGGGCATAACTCAAAACCTTATGAATCACTATTGCAGCAATGGCATGTGAAGCGTGAAATCGCGCACTACTATTTCACGGCTTTACTGCGCCTCAGGCCAGATGATCCAAATGCGCTAGAGCGACACAAAGAGATTAGCGAAAAGCTTTTTTTTGCGCGTCTGGCGCTTCGACAGGTATCAGACCAACTCCAAAGCTGTCAACAAGAATATAGTCAACATCCTATACAATGAGAAAGACAGAAAAGCGCGCGCGCTTTTCTGTCTTTCTCATTGTAT
>CAXUGH010000447.1:0-3470 GCA_964250365.1 uncultured Ktedonobacteraceae bacterium | reverse complement strand
GTATGTAGCGTTGCGCGTGTTATTAGTATGCTACAGCTAAATGATATGTTAGGGGGAAATCAGGCAATGGTGAGACGCGAACCCAACCTTCTCCAGTCACGATTGATTATACTCTTCTGGATATTTGTTGCGGTAATCTTTGTGGGATACATTCCATCTCAAATGGAACGGCAGATGTGGCTTTTTTTTGCACTCTTTTACGCTGTTTTGACAGGAGTGAATCTTTGGAGAGCTTTATCTGTAGAACGATACTGGCGTAGGCAACAGCAACGCCGTGAGCATGGTGTGCAAGGCGACAAGGATTTGCTTGCCGAGCAGCAACCTCCCACCGATGCTGTTGCATTAGCATTGCCACTGACGATTACGCAACGTATACCTAAACGCTGGAATATTGTGTGGATTGTTGGACTAATACTTCTTGTTGCCCTGCTAATACCTCTCTTTGTCTTCGCAGTACTGCTACAAACAAAATCATTCGCTGATGTCGTCACTGGACTACTCACTTTTGTTTTCATACTAATAATAGTATTCTTTTTATTGGCTGTTTCATTTCTCCAATGCTATCAGAAGCTCGTTGTTGATGAGCAAGGAATGCATGTATGTGTCGGGCTAGGGCGTATGCATTTTGTTCGTTGGGACGAGGCGCGTCTATTCGCTATATCGTCAATATATCAACGAAATACAAGTAACAATCTCGACCAGAACATCTTCTCTCCGTACTATGAGATAGCCAGTGCAACAGATATCGTGCGCTGGCAGTGGCTACGCAACGACAAGAAAGTTCTGCTCACCATAAGTGAGCCAACAAATCCGTTCCCGGAGTACAATAAGCAGATGCAAGCACTGCTCTCGCTGGTTGCAGCAAAGACACATCTCGCGCTGTATGATGTGCGACCTGTGACACAAAAATAATACAAAGTGAAAGCGCTTGTAAGGGGGAAATAACATAATGGTGAAGCGTGAACCAAATATAATCAGAGGGCGTCTGAGCATATTCATAGTATTGGGGTACCTACTATTCGGTTTTTACAATGCTTTCTTTATAGCGTCGCCCCGATATCAAAATCCTCTGATAACTTTTCTGTTGTATGTTTTTTTAAGTACTGGTATCGTATGGAGGACTATTTCTCAAGAGCGATTCTGGCGATTACAGAATCAGCGTCGCCAGCAAGCGGCGCGTGGCGATCAAAGTTTCGTTGCTAATTTTCAACCTACACCAAACGCTACCGCAATTCCATTACCTACAACCATTGTTCAACGTACCGTAAAGGACTGGAACGTATACCTTATTATTGCTGCGATTATACTTCTTGCATCGTTCGTTTTTCTTATATACGAGTTAATATTACAACCGTCGCTTTCGGACGTACTGGTGGCATTTTTTCTGATCGTGTTTATCATTAGTGCTTTTGCATATTATGGCGTTGCTCCTGTTTCTCGCGGCTATCAACGACTTACAGTGGATGACGATGGAATACATGTGCGTGTTGGCTTTGGTCGCGTCCACTCAATATACTGGCAGGATGCGCGATTGTTCGCCGCTACCACCAACTATAGACCTGTTTCGGATATAAAGCAATTTCCTCCCTTTTATGAACTATCCAACGCGAATGAGGTTGTACGCTGGTGTTGGGTGCGAACGCGAAGCTTCGTCGCAATTGAGCCGACGCTACCCATCGACGAATACGACAGGCAGATGAAGGCTGTGCTATCATTGATAGCGGCAAAGACGGGACTGACACTGTATGATGTGCGACCTGAGAGGGAGAGATAATAGCTGTCGCAACTCAATCCCCCCGCATTCCGTATATAAGGTATGCTCAAACAAACACATGCTATACCTATATTCTTGGCGAAGTGACGCATCCTATAAAACACAATGTCTATAATTGTCATGAACACTACTATATGCTATAGTGAGCGCGTGAGCGCAAATAAACAATAAAATCTGCTTTTGTGAGGTACATAAAAAAATGGCATCTATACATTTACGGCTGACTGCTGCTGACAAAAGTGATGTGGGAAAACAACGCGAACAGAATGAAGATTGTGCCTACAAACGCATTGAGTCGTCGGATGAAGGGGATAGGGGTCTCTTTGTTGTCGCCGATGGCATGGGGGGCTATAAGGCTGGAGAGGTTGCGAGCAAACTTGCCATCGAGACGATTAGCCAGAATCTTGACTCGTTTTTCAAGCCCATCGCCGACCAACCAACGATCAAACTCGACGTTTCCACAATGAAAGAGTCTCCACAGAAAGCTCCTGTAGCCGAGGAAAATGGGAAACAGAAGACCCGTAAGCTTACAGAAACTCCCGTCGCATTCGTCGCCGAAGAACAGTTGAAAACTGCTATTCAACAGGCTAATAGCGCGATTGTGCGCTATGGTGAGAAGAAAAGTTCAGCGCGTGGCCTGGGAAGTACAGTGACTGCTGCTCTGATTCAGAATAACAACGCGTATATCGCCAACGTTGGTGACAGTCGCACGTATCTCTTACGGGGGAAGAAACTCGCTCCTATCACGCGTGACCATTCGCTAGTGGCGCGGCTCGTCGAGTCGAACCAGATCGATCCTGATGAGATTTACACGCACCCGCAGCGCAACTTGATCTATCGTTCGCTCGGTGCAGGTCATAAGACGGTCGAAGTAGACATCTTTCACGAGACGCTCAAACCCGACGATGTGCTGCTACTCTGCTCGGACGGTCTGTGGGAGATGGTGCATCAGCCCGACCTGCTCAGGCTACTCAGCGAGGAAAGCAGCCCCCAGAAGATTTGTGATCAGTTGATTGACTTGGCGAACGAAAACGGGGGTGAGGACAACATTACCGCCGTTGTCATTCATGTCAATGCACACTAAGAAGTTTTCCCTATGAGAGAGGGAGATATTGGAAAAGGTTGGAGTACGGCACTATGGCTCTTCCTATAGGCACGATGCTTGACGGAAAATATAAAATTGTTCAGGTTCTCGGCGAAGGTGGCATGGGAACCGTCTATAAGGTGGCGCAAGAGGCGATTCCTGGCACTCCTCCCTATTACTATGCAGTCAAAGAGTTGCTCATCAGTCCCAGCACCAGCAAAGAGGACCGCGACTCAGCGATAGATCGCTTTAACAAAGAGATTGCGCTGTTGCGTGGGTTAAAGCATCCTCATATCGCAAGCCTGATGGTACCGTTTCAGGAGCGTGGTAACTACTACTTTGTAATGGAACTGGTACCTGGAACGAGCCTTGAGAAGATGCTTGAAGATCGCAAGCAACCACTGCCCGAAGATAAAGTTATCAAGTGGGGAGCGCAGGTCTGTGAGGCGTTGACCTACATTCATACGCGTGTCCCACCAATTATTCTGCGTGACCTCAAACCGGGGAACGTCATGATTACGCCCGATGACGAGGTGCAGCTTATCGACTTTGGTATCGCGCGGCGTTTCGACCCGAACAAGCGCACCAACACGGAGAATCTCGGCACCATCT
>CAXUGH010000446.1:0-3486 GCA_964250365.1 uncultured Ktedonobacteraceae bacterium | reverse complement strand
ATCTCTGGTATTCAGGGAATTACGGAGGCGCAGAAAATGACGTTGCGCGAGTTGGGCGCGGTGGGAGATTAGCAGATATAAGAACTTGTGTAGTTTATTGATAGAAGGTGAGTTCTCATGCGACAGGCCAAATATACTAGAGCTTTATACATACTGTTTCTGCTCGCACTCCTTCCCATGATGTCTTGTGCTTCTCAAACCACGACGACAGCTTCATCATCTCGCACTTCACTCTCTGGAAGTAGCTCAACACCAACTCCTCGGAGTACATCTCATGCCAGTGTTTCGTGGGGACATCCGTATCAGGATAGCAAGCTTGGCTTTCAACTGCGTCTTCCCGATGGTTGGACCGCTTCAGCAGAGACTGGCTTGCATTCTCCTGCACACATCTCAGCACTTTCGCTCATTCAGGAAAAGACGACGGCACATCAACTTATCGTCATCAGTGTCATGCAGAGTTCAGCCATGCCAGCCGCTTTTGCACAACGTGGAGTTCCTGCCGCACAGATTGGTCCCTATCCTGCCTTTGCTGCCGACCGGACAGGTCGTGAGGGACGCATTCCCTGTACCGTTCGCATCTTTTTAGCACAGACGGATTATGTTGTTGCCGAATGGTGTTCGATGGACTCCGCAACCCATGTCGCCCTCTTCGAGCGAATACTAGCGACCTATCAACCGGCACCAGCGAATTTTGTGGCACCTCCCGCACCCGCTCCCGCTCCACAAACCTGCGCTCAGGTTCAACAAGCTCGTAACTATGCTCAACCAACGCAGTGGGGCTGGCAATTAGGTAAACCTACCTCGACCTTCCCCGCCATAGGATGGGGTCGTCTCCTCCCTGGAGCGTTTATTTGTAGCAACCAACACTCTGTTGATCCCTATCTCTTTCAATGTACTGAACTGGCGAATCGCTTTCTGTACGAGCAATGGGCGTTGCCTCATCTCCCAGGCAATGCCGCTCGATACTACGACTACTATCAAGATGGCACCTATCATCCGGGCGTCATACACGACCTTCCCGCAGGGAGCTATCAACTCTCTGACGATGCCTCACAGGGAAAAAGTGCGTTTCGACCAGCCGCTGGCGATTTGCTCGTCTTCCAGGACGTTCATAACGCTGCTATTGGTTGGAAATCAGGTCTGAGCGATGAACCAGGGCATGTCGTCGTAATCACAGGCGTAGACTACTCGCATGTCTACATCGCGCAGGAAAACTACAACGAAACGCAGTATTTCCTCGCCCTGCCAATCACCAAAGTAGCCAACGGCTATATGATAACAGACCTGAGTGGCTGGTCCAATCGCATCGTGCGCGGCTGGATACACTTCACCGTTAATGGGGGTTCTGCACCATAAAAAGGGGAGAGGCTTGCGGGTGCCCTGGTTCTCAATGATTCTAGCACCTTGACTATTCTACTCCTCACGATGTAGATCGATAAAGGCGCGTTGTCCGTGATGCTGAATGGTAAAGGCAAGACGCGTCCAGCCTTCAGGCCAGCAAGGTTGCGTTGTGTAGCCCTCATCCGTTATCTGCAAGCCAGCGAAGCCTAAGACAACCGCTTGCCAAACGGCACCGCAGCTTCCCAGATGAATGCCTTTTGTCGAGTCTCCCCGCGTATTTTCTAAATCCTCCAACGCTCCATCCAGAAAGAGATCATATCCCTCCTTCGCTTTCCCTATCTCACACGCGAGCATGACATGCATTGCAGGTGTAAGAGAGGAGCCGTGTGCTATATCGGTGAGAGGAACATAGTAGTCCCAATTCACCTGCTTGCTCTGGGAAGAGAATTGGTCACGGCGGAGCGTCATCAGCAGCAGGACATCGGCTTGTTTACTGATGCGGTAGTGTTCAAGTTCCTCCATTCCCAGCAGCACTTGGTAAGAAACAGTTCGATTCTTATACTTTTCCTGATCGAGCGGTTTCAACTTGAAGTAGCCCTCAAACTGCTCGAAGAGACCCGTGGAGTCATCCTCAGAAAAGAAGAGAGAATCGGCTACATGTCGCCAATGCTTCAACTCTTCGTCTGTCAGTTCTAATTGCCGCACAAGTTCCTCTGCCTTCTCAGGAGCGGAATTTCTTAGCCAATCGAGACTTTGGAGAGCGGTACGAATATTCCACTGTACCAATGCATTTGTGAAGAAATTATTGTTTACGTGTACATGCCACTCGTCGGGTCCAATCACGTCGCGGATCTCGTACTGCTGTGAGTTAGCGCGAACGGAGGCACGCGAGACCCAGAATTGCGCCGTACTTAAAAGTATTTCAACACCATAATCGTGGAGAAAGTCGTCATCTCCGCTCACGGAGCAGTACTGCCATACGGCGTAAGCGATATCCGCCGTCACATGGAGTTCATAATTGCCGTTGGGTACTGGTGCAAGCTCGCCGCTGCCTTGCTGCGGCATCAAACCAGGAGTTGCCTCCTTGCCATCGAGCGTACTTTCCCAGGGATATTGGGCACCCTTGTGACCGTTCTGTTTCGCTTTCTCGCGTGCTGCTGGCAGTAAGTTGTAGCGGTAGAGCAAGGCGTTACGCGCAATAGCCGGCTGTACAAAGGTGAAAAAGGGGAGCATGAAGAGTTCCGTGTCGTGCAATACATGACCATGATAGCCAAAACCAGTCAGCCCTTTGGCGGCGATGCTACAACGACTATCAGAAGTCGAAGCACTGATGCGTAACTGGTAGATGTTGTAGCGCACCGCCAATTGCGCCCGCTCGTCGCCTTCAATTATGATGTCCGACTCCTGCCAGAATGAGTTCCAGGCCGCTTGTTGTTGCGTGAGTAGACGAGTGTAGGGTGAGAAGGAACTTTTCTCTCCTCCATTCGAGTGCGAATTGTCTGTGAGCAACGTTTGCAGGTGTTCAAGAGCGTATGTATACGGCTCAGAGACATCGCGCGAGGTGTACATAACGACAAGTTTCTCCGCGACTAGTGTCTGTTTGGGGAAGAGCGTGCCGCGAAGACGGATGGCAGGGGCAAGAGCCATATCCTCGATCTCTGTCGAAAAGTCGAGCGTAGAGGCGGTGAAGCTCATAGTTTGTACGAGATGGACGTGTGATTGACGTGTTTGTGTGTGTAACCACAGTATTTGCTCTTCGTGGCCTGAATCGAGAGCTTGCCAATGCATTGTACCATCGTTACTAACGGCGGTGTTCAACGCAGCCCACAGCTCGACTTCAACCTGAGCAACGTGTTCTGGCTGTTGTTCGAGCGTCACGCTATACCGCTGTGTACACACATGCTCGTCTGCGAGACTAGCAAAACGCTCAATAGCGATGGCAAGCTGTATACCACTAGGGCTGCGCCAACGAATGTTTCGGCTGAGTATCCCTTGTTGCAAGTCGAGGGTGCGTTGAAAAGCGAGCAACTGCCCCTTATCCAAGCGGAAGCGTTCTCCATTGACGGAAAGGCCGATAGGTAGCCAATCGGGAACAGTCGCTAGTTCCTCCTTGCCGAGTTCAATAGCATCGAATACGCCAAAGAG
>CAXUGH010000445.1:0-3496 GCA_964250365.1 uncultured Ktedonobacteraceae bacterium | reverse complement strand
GACCGATTATGCGGTTTAAAAATTAAAGATGGGAATGAAATGTAGGGGAGACCCTCGCGGTCTCCCTGCTCGACGCGGCGAAAGTCGTTACCAGATTTAAAAGTTAAAGAGCATTATCGCGTCCTCGCCCCCGTCCACAATGTCGAAGGCCATCGACAAAGGTAGGGACCGATTTATCGCGTCCTCGTCCCCACTGAACACGTTTCCTATCATTGGTTACGTTCCTCAATTCCTGCCAACATTGCGAATCGCTCACAGGGTGTGATGAATCAGACCCGTACTCTCGTTCCCCTTACGATACTGTGGAAGGCGTAGAGAATGTGTACGGGTCTGATTCATCACACCCTCGTCCCCATTGATCCCGTTTTCGATCACTGTATACGTTCCTCAATCCTCGCCAACATTACGAATTGGGACGAGGGCGTAATGAAGTATTGCCCCTACTATGATACAATGCTCTAACATCTAGTAGAGAGCAACTGCGTATCTTTTAGGAGCTAGCCATGATCGAGAATCAGTCTTCCATCAACCCCATTACTCCAACCAAAACGAAAAAAGTCTCTATTCAGGAGCGGTCGGTACATGTCGGGGATTTTGTGGTTGTGAATGGGTATAAGGTGAACCATAGCTTGCTGAAAGAACGATTTGCTGAGGGTGGCTATCAGGCGCATGAAACAATGCATTTTTTGCTCTTTACGCGCTCAGAGGAGCCGAAAATCGTTCTTGTCCATTGGTTTGCTCCTCAAGAGATTACTTCTAATATCACAGGCTACCTTGCTGAGGAAATGAAGCCGTTTGGTTTGATTACAAGCAACCAGCGGTTGAGTGAACTGTTTGCTGGTATTGTTGGTGGTACTGTATTTCCTGATGATGTTCGACGGGCATGGAACTATTTTGGGGCGAACACACTTCAACGCTTGCTCACTTTCGTTTGCTCTGCAACCACTCTAAGCATTTCCGATTACGGAGTACTGGGGGAAGCTGCCTTTTTGTATCAGCGTGTGTGTGAACTGGGCGTCGGCAAAAGGTTCCTTGATGCGGCTTGTAATGGAGGCTTTCTATCTCTGCTTTTGGCTGAACGTATGCCCTTTGTAACTGATGTAGTAGGAGTGGATAGAGACGCGAATGTTTTTCGGGTAGCGCAGGAAATTGCCAGAGAACGCCATCTTTCAACCGTTCGATACCTACAGGCAGATTTGCTTGCAGATGATCTCAGTATCATTGGAAATTTCGATACTGTGACAATGCTGCATGTGCTGGAACATTTTACAGAAGAGGACATGTATGCTGTTCTCACAAATTTGCTCAAAATAACAGAGCATCGTTTGATTGTAGCCGTTCCCTATGAGGTTGAAACACCATCGCTAGCTTACGATCACATGCAGCTTTTTAACCGTGCGAAACTCGAAAGAGTGGGAACATGGTGCGTAGAGCAAATGCATGGTGCCGCCCACATTTGGTATGAAGACCTTCCCCATAGCGCAGGGCTACTCCTCATTGAACGGCTGTAGGGGTCATAATTCATTACGCTCTTGCGTCGCATCTGATGCTGTTCTAAGACGTATTGATGGATATTGACAAAATAATCCTGGTTACTCCTATGTGTAGGGGAGACCCTTGCGGTCTCCCTGCACTCATTGAATCTATGTTCTCCTTGTCACAAGAAGGTGCGGGAGTCTTTGCTGTACCTCCGTAAGAAAGTTTTGTATATCACTGTCATAGGAAAAACTTTTCACAATGTCATCTTGAAGATAGTTCAGAAAATGCGTGTTTAACATGGGCGCATTTAATGTTCCAATGATAGGTACTACCTGTTGCGCTATAGAGAAACTCTTCTCACGTTCTTTCTCGCGTGCATATGCAATGGCTAACGGAATCAAAATTCCGGCATGTCGCACTCGCCAAAGAGGAGGATTAGCTGTTAAGGCATCTTCTAAATAGTCAATGGCTTGTTGATAATCGCCGGACATAACCGCTCTTTTTCCTGCAAGTTGCAGCCAACAGGAATGATCAAACTCCTCTGTAACAGTGCTAGTATCAAGATAACGAGACGCTTCATCAAGTTTCTTTTGTGCGAGCGTATATTCTCCTGTAGTCATATGAACATCAGCCCAGCAGCTTAACAGATGTGCCTTTGCTCGTTTATGCTCTTCGTTGATTTCTCCTAATCCATCCATTGCTTCTTTGATGACATATAGAGCCTCTGTGTGCATACCTAACGTCAAATATACATCAGCTTGACAAATAAGGCTTTGGGCTATGTACCAAGGATCACGAGTAGCTAGGGCCGAAAGGTAGGTGTTGTGATAAATACGTAGTGCTTCCTCATTGTGGTTCTGAAAATGCAACGCTAACCCTATCAAGCCATACGCTCCTGTATAAAGATAAGGTCTTACGGAGGGATATAAAAATGGGTGGACTTGATGAAGAAGGGAGAGTTGTATTTGTCCGTGTGCAAGCATTTGGCTATTGCTAGCAGAAAGGAATAATTTCCAATTGGAAACAATACTCTCGCTCAACGTGGAATGAAGCAAGACTTGTTCCTCTTCTGAAAGACGAAGACTTGTAATATCAGGAACGCTATCTGCTCTATTTCTCAGGCTTGATAGTAGCAATTGTTGTCTAAGAGCAATTGGCATGCCCTCGATACCGCGCAAAATAACCTTCACCGCTTCCAGTATCTCATCAAACGACCATCCACTGTTGAAGAGTTGTCCGAGCGAACTTGCACCAAGTGTAAGCCATGCTTGTTCTTGTTGTGGCTTTGAAAAACTACCAGCCTTCGATGGCTCTGTACGAATAGTAAATGTTGGTGCATCCTTTATATGCGCTGTTTGCCAGGATTGCAGTTGTGAAGAAACTGCTTGTGATGGGATAGTTTGGGGAGCCTGTGGTGGCGGAGATGCTGGACGAATCACCTCGCGTTTTCTTCCCATCAGTCCTAACTCCTCAGAGGTTCTGCCTAGATAGTCACAGAGCAGATGGCGTACTTTCGGACTGAGGCGGTGTCCGTTCTCGGCTCGTATAATCGTCGCTTCACTTACCCCGACTTTGGTAGCAAGGTCTTTTTGCGATAAGTCAAGCTGTGTTCGCAACACGCGCAATGGATGCCCGTTCAGCAAGTCCTCGTTTTGTAGCATGATGTCCTCCCTCTTTGCACTTTCAGTGTAGCATTCGTCTGTGCGTCTGTCGAGAGTTTTTCAGCAACTGAAGGAAGTTGTTAGCAAACTGCTGCCTTCGTGCAAGTTTTGTGCAAGCAACTTTCTTTTTTGGGGAGAGAGATAGCTGGAATGAAGATGTCTTGTTTCAACACAATTTTTTATCTTCAATGCGGCATACTTTTCTCTGGGAAACAACCATTATTCAAAAGGGGTGGAAATACAGGTCGTGAGGCAGAAAACATACCACCTGATTTTCGCCACCGATGGCAAAGGCTCAACGCAACTGGCTCATGTCTACGCCGAAACGCTTGAACAGGCACTGGACGCCGCAACAC
>CAXUGH010000444.1:2363-3499 GCA_964250365.1 uncultured Ktedonobacteraceae bacterium | reverse complement strand
TATATTATAAAAAAAAAATTTTTTGTGGTGTACACCCCGCGCGCCCCCCCCCCACCACAATCATTTTCTTACCCAAATTGGCTATCATCAGCCAATCATTGCAATGTATCTCGATGTTTCAGGATGTTTCATTGCATTTCAAATCGAATATATACAATTTTAATACTATTCACAGTTACTCTACTAGTATAAGAACGTCAGTATAGTTGGGACTAAACGGGAAGAAGCTCTTACTAAAACAATGCTTTTACTCCCCATCTAACTATGGTTTTTGTAACACTACTATCTATTATGAGGAGACTATTTTCTATGTCGAAGAAAAAAATTCTTGTACTTGTGGCAACTCTTGGCTTCCTCGCACTCGCGGTGGCCTCTACTGTAACCTTTGCTAATGTAAGAGCTGCTAGTGCAGCGTATAGCACCACAACCGTCCATCTCGCCTTCTCTGGCCTTGTCACTACTGGTAAGCTGAAAGGAACACCACTGACTGGCGGTCTGACCGAAGCTGTTAAGTCTGATGGCACCTTCAAGGGCAATCTGCACCTCCCTGGTGGCGCACTCATACCCACCGATGGCAAAATCTCTAGCCCCTTCATTTCTATCACCTTCTACAATGCGATGAGTGCTGTGAAAATCACAGGTACAGGCAAGCTTGAGAAGGCTGGCGACTTCATTGGTCGCTTCCAGATATTCTACAAAGACCACAAGATCGATAATGGCATCTGGAGCGCGTTGCCAATCGCTAGCCCCAAGTCCGTAATCGCTCTGGCCTTCCTCGGTGCCGACGACAAAGGTCCCGACACCGGCGCAGTCTACACTGGCGCGATTGTTCTGAACAGCAAGACACTTGATGGCACGTTCAATCTTCCCAACGGCGTCGTTGTTCCTGTTCAGGGAAAACTTCTCTCGAACAACCACATTCATGTGGAGTTCCTTCTCTCAGCCAGCAGCAAGATCGTTGGTGAGGGGGATCCCGTTCTGAGCAGCACGAACACACTTGTAGGCTTCAAGGGTGGCTTCCGCGGTCCTCAGGCTGGCGACCTCGGTCGCTGGGTTGCAGTCGTTTTCGACGTTCTCTAATATATTCTAATTCATAAAAAGAGTGTTGCAGGAGGGCCCCCCGGCACGAAAACAAA
>CAXUGH010000444.1:0-2353 GCA_964250365.1 uncultured Ktedonobacteraceae bacterium | reverse complement strand
ATAACTCAACCGAGGCCCCCCCCCCCCCCCCCCCCTCCCAACACTCTTTTTATGAATGGATTTCTCTCTTGATACATAGACCGCTTACATGATACAGTTACAAGACGACCCTCTGGCGTTGTTACAAGAAGTTGGTTGTCCAGCGTTGGACAGCCTCGGCAGGAGGCAAGCCTTCTATGATCGAAGAGCGACGTATGACAGATGAGGACTTGCATGTTCTCTATGATCTGGCTATCTACAATTGTTCCCGCTTTGGCACCTTTTCCCAGTTCCTCTATGAAGACCAGCAGACGACGCGCGAATATACTAATGTTGAGGTCGCACGCGAGGCAACGCAACTTGCCGCTGGTCTACGCTCCCTCGGCATCGAGCCAGGAGACCGCGTGCTGATGATGATGCCCAACCGTCCCGAAGTCGTGATTGGCTATCAAGCGATCTCACGGGCAGGTGCTGTTATCATTCCCGTCTTACCTTTGCTGAAGGGACCAGAGGTACATTTTATCGCGGAAAATTCAGGCGCAAAGGCTATTTTTACGAGCGCACTCCTGCTTCCACTCTTGCAAGCCGTTCTCGCCGACGTACCCACGATGCGCTACATCATCAGCACTGATGTCACCCCTTCCGAAACCTCACAGCTAAGTACGCCACAGGTATTGGCCTATAGTGATGTCGTGGCAAAGGGAGCAGACAAGGCCGATCAGTATATGACGCATCTTGACGGTATCACCCCTCACGATGACGATACCGCCGTTATTCTCTACACCTCCGGCACAACGGGACGCCCCAAAGGTGTGATGCTCTCGCATCGCAATCTTGTCGCCAACGCCATAAGCGGACGTGGCCCCGAATACGAGCAGCGTAGCGAAGAGACGCACCTCGCTATTCTGCCGCTCGCGCACGCCTTCGGCATCGTCGTGTTGGATGTGTTGTATTTGAGCGGTGTCAAACAGGTCATGCATCCACGTTTCGATCCACATGCCGTTCTCTCCGCCATCGAGCGTCACCGCATCACCGCCTTTGCAGGCGTACCCGCAATGTTTGTAGCTCTGCTCTACACGCCCGACGCCGACAAATACGATACCAGTAGCCTTCAATACTGCGTGAGCGGCTCGGCACCCCTGCCCGTCAACATTCTCGAAGGGTTCGAGCAGAAGTTTGGCTGTACCATTCGTGAGGGCTACGGACTCTCGGAAGGTAGTGCCGCCTTGACAGGACACGCTGCGGATATGGAGCGCAGGTCTGGCTCAGTCGGCAAGCCGATGGAGAATGTCGAGATACAGGTAGTTGATGAGCATGATAACCCACTGCCAATCGGCGAAATTGGCGAGGTGGTGGCGTGTGGTCCAAACGTGATGCAGGGTTACTATAACATGCCCGACGAGACACAAGAGGCTCTTCGCAACGGCTGGCTACATACAGGCGACATGGGACGCTTCGACGAGGATGGCTACCTGTACATCGTCGAACGCAAGAAAGACCTGATTATTCGCGGCGGCTTCAACATCTATCCACGCGATATCGAAGAGGTGCTAACCGCGCACCCATCCGTAATCGAGGCTGCTGTAGTTGGCGTACCCTCCGAGCGTATGGGCGAAGAGGTCAAAGCCTTCGTCGTCACGCGTAACGATATCCCTGCTGAAGAACTCATGGCGTATAGCCGTGAAAAGCTGGCAAACTACAAGACACCGAGCCAGATTGAGTTTGTGAACGCACTTCCCCGTAACGCGATTGGCAAGATCGACAAGAAAGAGTTGAGGAAACGCCATGTCAATTGATACTCCCATCGAAAATGCCTCATTGACACAACTACAACAGACACCCATCGACAATGTGATGAACATTATCGACGAGGGGCTTGTCCATCTCCCCACCTACCGCGAACTGTATTATCGCTGGGAGCGGCAGCAGTGGAAGGCGCAAGATATCGACTTCGCAACTGACCGCGTCCAATGGCAAAAGATGCCGCAGGAAGAGCAACGTATGCGTATCCTCGGCCTATCCGCCTTCTTCAAAGGAGAGGAGTGCGTCACCAACACGCTCGCCCCCTTCATTACTGCCATGCCCGACGACGAGACGCGCGTCTTCCTGACTACACAGCTTGTGGACGAGGCACGTCACACTGTCTTCTTCTCGCGATTCTTCGGCGAGGCTCTTGGCATTGATTACGGCAACCTCGAAGAGACACTGGCAGTGGTGAGCCAGAACATGAACGACAAACTGCGCTACATCCTCGTCGATGCGCTCAACGAAGTTTCAGACCGCATTCGCCGCGAACCAAACCAAATATCACACCTGCTCGAAGGCGTCACGCTCTACCACGTCATCATCGAAGGCACACTAGCACTGGCAGGTC
>CAXUGH010000443.1:0-3536 GCA_964250365.1 uncultured Ktedonobacteraceae bacterium | reverse complement strand
TCTCGGTAGCCACGCCGCCGCACCCCATACCAGCACGCATAGTCACACTATACAAACACAGAATCAGGACGCGACCCCTAACTGGTTTCAACGCCCCTAAAAAATAGGCTACTAAGATGGGAGTTAAATATGTATAGACTAAGACTCCCATCTTAGTCTATTTCATTATTCAACCAGTCTCTTACTTCTTTCGCCTTACGATGTCCCATTTTTTCTAAAGCTAGTACACTTGCTTCTCCAAATCTTCGTGCCTCGTGCATTTTTCCTTGAGTAGCCATTGTACGTGCCAGTCCGTATTGAGCAAGTGCAAGCAAATCTAAATCACCTTCAGGGACAATAGTAAGCATTTCACGAAATTTAACTTCTGCAAATTCCACTTTCTGTTGTTCTAAATGAAGATTGCCATACTCATAAAGTGTATCTGCTGTCATCTGTGGTCCAATCTGCCTTGCTAAAGTCAAACCTTCTTGCAAATAAGTTTCAGATTGCACATAGTTTTTTTGTTTACGTGTAGTTATTCCCAAATTACCAAGCAAGGTACTTTGCCATTCAGGATGTCCAAGTTGCCTAGCCAATGCTAACCCTTCTTGAAAATACTTCTCTGCCTGTGCATAGTGACCTTGTTCGCTTGCAGCCTCTCCTAAGTTACTTAATAGCGCACTAATCCATTCCTTGTGTCCAATCTTACGAGCGATATTCAGTCCTTCCAGAAAATACTCTTCGGCTTTTGCAAAATTTCCCTGTTCGCCTTCGGATACTCCAAGATTGATGAGCAGGATACAGATTTGTTCGTCGTCTTTGAGGCGACGCGCTAGAGTGAGTCCTTCCTGTAGATATTCTTTCTCTTGCGCGTAGTTGCCTTGACTGCCGACGACGGAGCCGAGGGTTTTGAGGATGCTGGAGATGCGTTCGTCGTCGGTTATCTGGCGGGCGAGGGCTAGTCCTTCTTGCAGGTAGGTTTCGGCGAGGGCGTAGTTGCCCTGCTTCCATGTGACCCAGCCAAGGTCGTTGAGTAGAGTGCTGATACGTTCGGGGTTGTTGATCGCACGCGCTAGGTCAAGTCCCTGTTTGAAGCGCGATTCCGCGAGGGCGTAGTTGCCCTGCTTTTGCGCGATTTCGCCGAGGTACAGTAGCGTGCTGGCAATGCCGTAGTCGTCGTGCGAATTTTGCGCGGCGGTGAGGGCGCGTTGCAGGTATTGCTCGGCGGAGTCGTAGAAGCCGCGCAGCAGCAGGTAGGGGGCAAAGGCGATGACGCTCCGTATGAATTCGTGCGTTTTTTTATGGCTGTGTGCGGCGTCGATGGCGGCTAGCACGACGTTCGTCTCTTGCTCTAGTTTTTCGTAGTCCTTGCGATGCTCCGTGATGAAGGCGAGCGTGTAGTCAAGGTAGTGGTCATAGGCGGCTTCTGCAAGCTGCCTCGTGAGGCGCAGGTTGGCGTAGTCGGCGATGGTCTGGTGCAGCGTATAGCGACCCGCCGCGCTTGTCTCTAGCAGACCCACGTCGCCCAGCGTGTCGAGTATCTCGACGGGGGCGTCCATGACGGCAAGGGCGGCCTCTTCCGAGAAGCTGTCAGGCTTGGGGGGAAAGATCGACAGCATGTAAAGGGCGTTGCGCGTCCGCGTGTCGAGCATCTGCTCTGTGACGTTGATGACCGAGCCGAGCGAGAGACTGGTTTCGTTTTCGGATAGGCTGGTATGCTGTTCGTTAGGACCGCGCAGCTCTACAAGCTGCATACGCTGCTCGACATCGGTCAAGCGTTCGAGCGTGGCTCGGATGCGGCGCGGCTGATTAGTGTTGGACTGCACATGCAGGAACTTGCCCATCAGCGTGAGGGCAAGTGGTAGACCACCGACGGCCTTGACGAGTTGCTCCGCTCTCTCAGGCTCCTGATTCACGACGCGTGGAGCAAGACGCTCAAGTAGGTTCAGCCCATCCTGCTCGTTCAACTCTGATAGCGACACGGCACCGTAAGGCGCGATCTCGTAAGCGAGGGCGGGAAAGCGTGTGGTGACGAGATGAGCGCAGTGAGGACCGCCAATTTTGAGGGCGAGGGCATCCTCGATCTGCCACGCGTCGTCAAGCACGATAAGCAGAGAGCGGTCGCCGATGGCCTTTGTCAATGCCCGTGCCCATGCGCGGTTATCCTGTGCGGCCTCGTTGTTTGTCACGTCTAGCAACGTTCCCCAGTGACTCAGATGTTGCGTCAAGTTAGGTTCGGGTCCGAGACCAGCCCACAGAATGCCAGCGGAGAAACGCTTGCGAATATCCTCATTATGCACCAGAGCTAGTGATAGGGTGGTCTTGCCGACGCCGGGGAGTCCGTTGAGGGCGGTCAAGGCAAGGCCAGGGGTCATATCGCTACACAGACGGTCTTTAAGAGATGCGAAAATATCATCGCGCCCAACGAGTTGCTCGATTGAACGTTGTGGAATGCGCGGATCAAGAATTTGCGCTGGACGAGTCGCGGTGAGAGATAGAGCGGCGGGTGCGCTTTGCGGGACGGAAGAAGATTCAGGCTCATCTTCCTGAGAGGCATCTAGGTCTAGCTGCTCCTCGGTTTTGCCGAACAGAGTGCAGAGTTTGCTACGGAAATAGGGACTTGGACGCGTCTGGTTGCGTTCCCAGCGACTAATGTTGACGTAGGTGGTGCCAATGCGTTCAGCAAGCTCACGCTGTGACCAGCCTTTTTGGAGGCGTGCTTCTACGAGAAGAGTGCGAGGTGCGTTTTGCGATTCGTGTTGAATTGCCATTCGACATTCTCCTTTCCCGTATGCTGTACCAAAATGATAAATCTGTTAAAGGTAATGATAACATAAGTTCTTCTCTATGTGTATATTATCTGGCATAATTTGTATAGAAAGGTTGTAGGGTCTGAGAGGGTACGGGGGCGTAATGAATTATAGCCTCTACAAAAGAGAACGAGCCAGAGCAAGGAGTTTATGGTTATGCAGCATGCGGTATATCGTGTAGCACCTCCAGCAATTATTGAGCGAGATTTTACGAATGACACGATTTTGCATTTTTCGCTCCAGGACGCCTTGCCAGAAGGCCACATGTTCGCGTTAGATGTAACGCTAGGTACCTTCTCGTATCTGTCCTCAATCGAGGGGCTACCACGGCTCAAGGGGCAGCAGCAGTTTACGCGTGGAGAGATGAGTATGTTGCTCCCGCTTTTAGAGTCGTACCCGTATTATTGCCCATACGAGGTACTCTACGCAAGTTTTTACAGTAATGACACGAGCGACGAGGTTGTGGAACACAGCCGCCGCCACCTGCAAAAAGCACTCGACGCCGGAAACTGGGACCAGGAGATGCGTCCGGTACGCACGCTGCTCTCGCGCACGCGCTTCAAGACACGTCTGCTCGGCATCGACATTCTCTCCATTCTTGAGACGGGCTATATCCTACGCTTCCTGCCTGCAATCAAGCCACAGAAGAAGGGGTAGTAGATAGTCAATTTTCATGTGTCACTCGCCGCCTAAGGCGGCGAGTGACACATGAAAATTGACTATGCATTACAAAGTCTTTCTCAAAGC
>CAXUGH010000442.1:0-3578 GCA_964250365.1 uncultured Ktedonobacteraceae bacterium | reverse complement strand
CGGCGACAAGAAACAAATCAAGATTGATCCTGGAGTACTTGCGAATATCTCGTGCAAGCAGTACAATAGTAGTCCGACCTTATAGAGATATGTATAAGAAAAGGAGGATTTTGTTCTGTATGAGTACACTACAGGTAACAAGCACACTTTTTCAATTGCAGCAACTCGATCTTGAGCTTGACCGCGTTGCAGCCGAGAAGCAGAGCGTGACACAGGCTTTACAGGAAAATTTTCCGCTACGCAAGGCGCGGACAGCTTACAAAGATGCACAACAACAGGTGCTTATGGGAGAGCAAGCACAAAAGGATGCAGAATGGTCACTCGAAGATATTGCGCGTCGTCTTAGTACGCAAGAGCAACGCCTGTACAGTGGCAATGGAGTCAACTCGAAGGACTTGAACTCTTTACAACAAGAGGTACAACGCCTACGGGCGCAGCATCATCACCAGGAAGAGGTTGTTTTAGAGGTCATGGACTCGATGGAGACGTTGCAGGAGGGAGTCCAGCACAGGCTACGTGAGTTACAGCAAGCGGAAGCAGTATGGCAGGGAGAGAGCGCAACGCTGGTTACACGCCGAGAGCAACTAGAGATACGCCAGCAAGAGGTGCAGGCAAAGCGTTCACATCTTGCCGAAACTATTCCCGCCGATCTCCTTCAACGCTACAATGGCATGCGACGAACGAAGCAGGGACGGGCAATTTCTAAAATTGAGCAGGGATCATGCCAGTGGTGTCGTGTAATTTTGACGCCGAGCGAGCTACAACAGGTGCGTGTGAGTCCTGATTTACAAACATGCACCAACTGTGGACGTATATTGTACTACGAACGTTAGCCTGCTTGTGTCGAAGAGCGGTGATGCTCCTTGCGTCAAAGCAGACGTATTCTCCTCATTTCCTAAAGTAACGACGAAATTTACAAATATCTAGTTTTATCTATTGCATTTCTACTCAATTTCCTGTACATTCAATCTCACACAGCCGTATTAGCGGCATGGATGGAAGGAGATTGTTCTATAACATGTCTACGACGATTACCGCGCTCACTCCGACTCAGCCTCAAACACTGGAAAAGACGACAGAGAGAACTCCCCCGAAACGTTTAGAGTATCACGCAACGGTACACGATATACCACACGAAGAGCGACCACGCGAACGCTTGCGTAACGAGGGAGCGGAGAGCCTCTCACCAACAGAACTGCTGGCGATTGTTCTGCGTACAGGAACACAACGCGACAATGTACTTGAGCTATCGGCACGTCTGCTCACAAAATATGGCGGACTCAAAGGGCTGGCACGCGTGAGCTTTGGCGAACTCAACAACGAGCATGGACTCGGTGAAGCCAAAATCGCGCAATTACTGGCAACACTAGAGATAGGCAAACGATTGGGTCGGGTCTCGACGGAGGAGAAGTACCAGATTCGCTCCGCCGATGACGCCGCAAATCTGGTCCGTATGGATATGATGTATTTAACACACGAAGAGATGCGTATCCTGATTCTCGACACAAAAAACAATGTTGTAGAGAACATCACACGCTACAAAGGCACGGTCAATAGCTCTGTGTTACGTGCCGCGGAAATATTTCGGCCCGCTGTCATCCGCAACTGCCCCAGCGTCATTGTCGCGCACAATCATCCCAGCGGCGACCCATCGCCATCCCCCGAAGATTTAGAGGTGACGCGCCAACTCGTGGATGCGGGGCGGCTACTGGATATCGAATTGCTCGATCATCTTGTCATTGGCAACCCCCGTTATGTAAGCTTGAAAGAAAGGTTACGGTGGTAGTAAGGGACCAGGGCGCCCGCAAGGGGAACGCCCCTACCATACTACGAGGGAGCGTGTGGAGACGCTTCGTATATGGTAGGGGCGTTCCCCTTGCGGGCGCCCTGGTCCCTTGGGTTTGACTCATGTTGATACTCGAAACAAACTATCGCCTCTATCTCACATAAGATAAATGGGTGAAGACATACTCTAAAGAGCAACAAACGCCTCCGCAAAGCGTTATAATGAGTGAGATTAAAATTTCCAATGAATATCTTTATAAATATCTACACGTTACATTTTTTCTTCTATAGAGGGGTTGTATGGCTGATATACCAAATCTACCGGCGTCATCGCAGAATAATGGGCAATTTTCAAGGCGCCAAACAAAGGACTTATTCAAACACCCGCTGGCTAATAATAGTCCACAACAGCAAAATACTCCTCCTTCACAGCCATCTTATAGCAATGGAGGTGCGCCATATCCATCTTCACCCAACCAGAATGGATATCAGGTGCCGCCTCATGGACAGCCGAACAGTTCTCCATCAACTGATCCCGTTGTCGATCTACGTAATCCCGCGACTCGATGGAAGATTGACTCGCTGAAGCATGTAGCTCTATCGAGCAGAAATAGTCTGCAACAACATATCGCGGCTGCCAGACCATACTCACAGCAACCACCACAATCCGCAGCACAACTCTATTCCCAACAAGTTCGCCCAGTTGCACAACCATATTCGCAATCCAGTATCTCGGTGCAGTCATATCGACAGGCACCAGGTCAAGCAAGAGTCATGTCGCCGCTGCAGAATATGCCACCGAACAACGCGCTTGTTACTGTTAGAAGAGAGCCGACAACAGGTTCAGTCAATCCCGTCACGATGCTGCCGCGTCAACCCGCTGGTCCGCGTGAGTTGCCGCCGCATTCGGCAAAAGTACGGCTGATACTCTATCTTTTCGTTATTAGCTACATTCTGCCAGCCATTTTCGGCATTGTGAATGACATCAATCTCTACTCTATAGCGACACATGGCTATAGTGGCATACAACACTTGCAGCATGTCCGCAACATGGCGAACGACCTCAAGGCGCATGTATCGACAATTGATGCCAACAAATTATATCAGATACAGGCGGAGTTACAGGGGGCAAAAGTCGATTTCAAGGCACTGCATGACGACCTCATGCACAACACCTACTTCAATGCCACAGGCGCAACGCTGCCCAAATATACCAATTCTGCTCTTGCGCTTGCACAAATTGGCAGCGACGCGGCGGATATGGGCCAGTCGCTCACGGACATGCTGGTATCATTTATACCTGCACTGCATAGCAATGCCCTCGCAGCATCAACGAAGCCACTGATTACGCCGCCTATGCTGGCAAAGGCAACAACAACCCTGGACTACATTCTGCCGCTAGCGAAAGATATACAGGCACAATTACCGTTGCTCTCGCTCGATGTCTTGCCAATTAGCGATAGCCAACGCTTACAGGTCGCGCAGATTGTACAACTCATGCCCTCGATAGTATCAGGTCTCGTACAGGCGCATGATATGACAGGCGCAATTGGCTGGATACTCGGCGTGGATCAGCCGCGAGATTTCCTGGTTCAGACGGTTGACCGCGCGGAGATACGTCCCACTGGTGGCTTCACCGGACAATACAGCGAACTCGGCTTGAACGGTGGGCGCGTAGGACAACTCAACCTGCAGAACATAGCTATCGTTGAGGAGAACAGTCCTAATCCTCCTAACGCGGGACAACAAGCACCGTCGGCTTATCGTTCCTGGTGGCCTATTGCCGATTGGGG
>CAXUGH010000441.1:2296-3618 GCA_964250365.1 uncultured Ktedonobacteraceae bacterium | reverse complement strand
GGTCAGGATGACACGAATCGCGAACAGCCTAAGGGCGAGTATCAGCAGCAACAGGGGCAAGAATCGACGCAACAAAGTACACAGGTGCCGGGCGGAGCTAAAAAACTACCACCGACAGCGAGTGCTCAAGGTGGTCAGGATGACACGAATCGTGAGCAACCAAAGGGCGATTATCAGAAAAGCAGCGAATAATGTAAACATCCTCATTGTTATAGCCCGTTTGGGCTATAACATCGGCATTTCAACATGTTTCAATATGGTTTGTGTTAAGATATGCAAGTCCCACACTTCTATTAGGTGTGGGATTTGCATGTCTTGTTATATTTATACAGGGGTATATTTATACGGGCTGCAAAAAAGGCTTGTAGGGTGGTTGTGTTCAATAGAAAGAGTTTATATTGCAGAGTCATAAGTACATCCTGAAGTATTTACGGAAGGACGACAGGCTAAGTTTCGTAGGAAAGTTGAGTATTGGAGCAGTGCTTGGACTGCTCTTCGTAGCACTTACACTAAGTATTCGTATACCGAGCGCGGCAGCAACAGCCGCTAGCGTCCCTTGCACAAGCAGAGAAGGTAGTATGGTGCAGGGAGATACATTGAGTTGGATTGCGTTTCGCTATCATTTGGACTTGATGGGGTTAGCATCCCCGTCCAGTAGCAGCAATCCTAACACTCTTTACACGGGTCAGATTGTATGTATTCCTGTACAAAAGTTTACGCCCACTTCACAGGTCAAGAACATCTACTCAATCGGGCATATGGCGCATGTGCAGAAGGCTACCGTGCAAAAGGCACCGACGAAGCCCATAGTACGCACAACGCCAACGACACCGCCGGTCGTTGCCTCACCAACAAAGACACCCGTTCCACAACCCACGTCGCCGCCCGCACCAACAGGGAGCATTCCCGCGCTGATCGACTCGATCTTTGGTGCCTATGGGCCTGCTGCGATTAACGTGGCGCGTTGTGAGTCGGGTCTAAATCCGAATGCCTACAATCCAAGTGGAGCATCGGGTCTTTTCCAGATTATGCCAGGAACTTTCGCGGGCACCTCAGAGGCGGGTCAGTCGATTTTCAACGCCCAGGCAAACGCGCTGGCGGCGCATGAGATATTCGTGCGCGATGGCTACAGTTGGAGAGAATGGACATGCCAACCGTAATATCGGTTTTTGCATAAGAGCGTTCTCACTAGCAGTTAGCAATTTATCTTACAAGCCAATAACAAAGAGCAGCACAGAAGTTCGTAAACTTCTGTGCTGCTCTTTGTTATTGGCTTGTAAGATTCCATGATACCGGCAGAGCCGCTATCATGGAATCTTACA
>CAXUGH010000441.1:0-2216 GCA_964250365.1 uncultured Ktedonobacteraceae bacterium | reverse complement strand
ATAGCGGCCTGAGTGCGGTCACGGATGTTCAGCTTGTGGAAAATGATCGAGAGGTAGTTTTTGACTGTTTTTTCAGAGTAGGCAAGGCGGTCGGCAATCTCTTTGTTGCTCATGCCAGTAGCGATGTAGCGCACAATCTCTAGCTCCTTCTCGGTTAGCAGGTCGAGGATGCGCTGCCCACCTTTGGTCTGCTCTGAGAGCCGTCGTAGTTCGTTGACAATCACGCCCGCCATATCCGACTCAACGAGCATGCCGCCCGCATGTACCGTTCTAATTGCTTGCGTCACCTCGCGGATAGAAACGTTTTTGAGCAGGTAGCCACGCGCCCCGCTCTTCATCGCTTGCAACATACGCTGCTGGTCATGATACATGGTGAGCATGATAACCGCGATGTCTGGAAAATCCTGGACAATCTGGCGCGTCACCGCGATACCATCAACGACTGGAATGTGAACATCCATAAGCACTACGTCGGGCTTGAGCCGCTGAATGGTACGCAACGCCTCGACGCCATCGACCGCCTCGCCCACGACTCTTATTCCATCCTCCAGCGTGAACAACTGGCGCAACCCCTCACGAATAAGCGCATGATCGTCCACTAGTAGCACGCTAATCGTATCCGTTTGCGTCTGCTGCCCTCTATTTTTATCAAGAGCGTCTTTCGGAGAAACATGCGTCAATGGTAAAAATGTACTCATGAGAAAGAACTCCCGCCTCAATAACGTGTAGGGGAGACCACAAGGGTCTCCCCCCTACACGTTACCTTAATAATGCGTATGGCATACTCCTTTTTGTTAGTATAGCAAGTAGACGAAATAAAGAGACAAAGAGACGACCATGAGCTGAGGCTCATGGTCGTCTGTTCGTCTCTTTAATAAGCACTACTCCCTAATGCCTAGCACAAGAGAGTATTAGAAGATTGCTTCGCCGCTATCGGTGTCGAAGAGGTGAATATGGTCACTATCGACGAAGAGACGGACGGGATTGCCAGCGGCGACGTTGGAACGTGGGCTGAGCGTGGCGACAACACTTTTTCCAGCAGCGGTGAGGTACACCTGTAACTCATTGCCGAGGTTCTCAACCACATCTACGTTGCCCTGGATGATGGAGTTCTCGACACCATCGACAGCACTGTCCTTCACGATGTTAGCATCTTCAAGGTGCGAAGGACGCACGCCGAAGGTGAGGTTTCGATTCGCAGAATTCTTTGCACGGTCGGCATAGAGTGCTGGTACGGGAACCTCACCGACGCCTTCGAGAACGATCTTTAAGCCGTTGTCGGTGATGACCTTGGCACCGGTGAAGAAGTTCATCGACGGTGAGCCGATGAAGCCCGCGACGAAGAGGTTGGTGGGATGATCGTAGAGTTCCTGTGGCGCACCAAGCTGCTGAATGATGCCTGCGTTCAGAACGGCGATACGGTCGCCCATCGTCATAGCCTCTGTCTGGTCGTGCGTGACATAGACAACAGTGGTCTGAATGCGCTGGTGCAGCCTGATGATTTCAGCACGCGTGGCAACACGCAGCTTGGCATCGAGGTTGGAGAGCGGCTCGTCCATCAAGAAGACCTGTGCCTCACGCACAATGGCACGTCCAAGAGCGACGCGCTGGCGCTGTCCACCGGAGAGTTCCTTAGGTTTGCGCTTGAGCAGTTGCTCCAAACCGAGAATACCGGCGGCCTCTTCTACGCGCTTACTGATTTCATTCTTGGGAAAGTGACGTAGCTTGAGACCAAAGGCCATGTTGTCGAAGACGGTCATGTGTGGGTACAGTGCGTAGTTCTGGAAGACCATTGCGATATCGCGGTCCTTAGGATCGACGCCGTTGACGACGCGATCACCAATGTAGATATCGCCATCGGTTGGCTCCTCAAGCCCTGCCACCATACGTAAACAGGTACTCTTGCCGCAACCGGAGGGACCGACAAGTACGAGAAACTCTTTGTCCTTGATGTCAATACTGATATCGTGGACAACTTCGGTCTTGTTAAAGATTTTGTAGACGTGTTCAAACGCAACGCGAGCCATGAAGGAATACCCCTTTCGCTTCTGTAACAGGTTCATCCCTGTTACCCTTCTATGAAAAAAGAAGCTATCGCTTGGTGCCTCGTTGCAACTGATACCATATCAGAGGGGAGTCAACGCGGCCTCTTAACACTTCTGCTATAAGAGCAGGTGTTGGATAGAGTATACCATAAGGATGGGTAAAAATGGAAG
>CAXUGH010000440.1:0-3630 GCA_964250365.1 uncultured Ktedonobacteraceae bacterium | reverse complement strand
AACCAGGATACCCATAAAGGTACCCTGGTTTTCGTGTTCAAAGCGAGTTGGCATCCATTCCACTCACTCTGAACGTCTCCTTTATGTATGTGAGAGATGTTTGTTCAGCTTAACAGGAAAATATACGATCATGACAACGACTAGCACCGCCTCAGCCCATCTAAAGCGCGTATATGAAATACTTATTGAGACCTATGGACAACAGACAAACAAGCCTGATTACGATCCGCTCGGAGGGTTGGTTGGCACCATTTTGTCGCAACATACCTCCGATATCAATTCGGGACGTGCCTATTCTCAGCTTGTGAGTAGATTCCCGACGTGGGAAGAGGTGCGTGACGCCCCAACCGACGAAGTGGCACAAGCGATCAAAAGCGGCGGACTTGCTAACATCAAAGCTCCTCGCATACAAGACGCACTGCATACGCTTACAGAGCGACAAAAGGATCAGGGCGGCACAAAGTCGCTGGCAGACTTCCTTTATGATGAACTCAAAAACCGCTCGATGGAGGATGCATGGCAATACCTACGCAGCATTCCAGGAGTAGGACCAAAGACAACAGCCTGTGTTCTCTTGTTCGACATGGGACTACCAGCTATGCCAGTTGATACTCATGTTCATCGCGTTAGTGTGCGTCTAGGGTTGATTGGTCCCAAAGTAACGGCGGATCAAGCACACGGTATCTTCGCAAAAGTCGCGCCTACTGATTGGGTTTATTCTCTACACGTTCACCTGATTCGTCATGGTCGCCAAGTGTGTCACGCGCAGAGGCCAGAGTGCAACAAGTGTACGTTGTATAGCCAATGTGCCTATGTGGGAAGTGTCAATCCGCAAGAGACGAGTCTGTAGAGGTGGTACTATGTAATGAAAGGAAAGGGATTTCTTCATTATGCGTTTACTCGAACTTAGAAGTGAACTGGCACGTTATGGCAAGAAGATGTATGATAGCCAGCTTGTACAGGCAACTCAGGGCAATATCAGTGTGCGCGACCCTCAAAGTAGACTCATCTGTGTGACACCGAGTGGTGCAGATTATCAATTGCTCACTGCAGAGGATATCGTCGTCGTTGACGAACAAGGCGCTGTCGTCGAGGGCAAATGGAAGCCTTCGGTAGAGACGCCGTTGCACATGCTGCTGCTACGACGACGACCCGATATTGATTGCGTCATGCACACGCACTCGCCCTATGCAACGGCGTTCAGCCTTGTGCATCAACCAATACCCATGTTTCTCGCAGAATCGGCTCTTTGTCTGGGTGGCGAGGTACAGGTTGCTCCTTACATGATGTCGGGTACGCAAGAGTTCGCCGAGCATATCGCACAACATTTAGGACAGCAGGCAGCAATTCTGTGGGGTAATCACGGTGCGCTTGTCGTAGGGCAAACACTATCCCTTGCCTTCTCTATCGCTCATGCAGTAGAAGATTGCGCGAAAACGTACCTTCTTGCGAAACAGCTTGGTCCGCTTGTGCCTTTACCAGAGGGAGAGGTGAAGCGGCTACATGCATTCTGGACTCAGCATTATGGGCAAAAAGCACTGGAGCGTAGATGACAGGAGCAAGGGACCAGGGCGCCCGCCGGGGGGGGGCGGGCCGCCCCCCCCCAACCCCCCGCCCGCCCCACACACGAACCCGCTCTACAACCGCAATCGTCGTATGGGAGGGGCGTTCCCCTTGCGGGCGCCCTTGCTTCACCACAAACCGCTTTTAAATCACGAGTTTCTTATCTGGAAAGAGAGCGTATTCCATCATGTCTATTGATTTGCGTAGTGATACCGTCACGCAACCAACTCCTGCCATGCGCGAGGCAATGGCACGCGCGGAGGTTGGCGACGATGTATATGGCGAAGACCCAACGATTAACCGTTTGCAGGAATTGGCGGCGGAACGAACGGGAAAAGAGGCGGCACTATTTGTACCAAGCGGCACAATGGGTAATGCGATTGCCGTGTTGACGCATGCGGGACGTGGGCAAGCGGTGATTGTCGGCGACGAGTCGCACATCTATCACTACGAGGCGGGTGGACCCTCCACGCTTGGTGGCTCGCCATTCTGGGTTGTGCCGAACAGTGTAGATGGTACACTTCCACTTGACAAAATAGAGGCGAGTATTGCCGATGAGAGCGACGAGCATGTCGCGGCAACGGCTCTTATCTGTCTTGAAAACACGCAAAATCGTTGTGGGGGACGAGTGCTTTCAGCGGACTATATACACGCCGTTGCATCGCTGGCACACGATCATAAAGTCGCAGTCCATATGGACGGTGCCCGCATCTTTAATGCAGCCGTCGCCCTCGGCATTCCCGTAAGCACGCTGATACAGGAGGCGGATTCGCTGATGTTCTGTCTCTCGAAGGGACTGAGTGCGCCTGTTGGCTCTATACTCGTTGGAAACAAAGAGTTCATCCGTCGCGCCCATCGCACCCGCAAGTTGCTTGGTGGCGGCATGCGACAGGCAGGAATTATCGCAGCGGCAGGCATCGTCGCACTTGAGCAGATGGTTGAGCGGCTCGCAGAGGATCATGAGAACGCTCAACAGCTAGCAAATGGTCTCGCCGATTATCCACAGTTAGCCGTTGACGCGGAACATATCGACAGCAACATTGTCATGTTTCATCTACAAAATACAGACAATCAACCTGTGACAACGCAAAAGACGGAAGAGTTTCTACACGAGGCACAGCAACGTGGTGTGCTTATGGGGCATATGGGAGGCGGCACCATTCGCGCCGTCACGCATTATGGCATAGAGTCGCAAGACATTCCGCAGGCATTGACGGAGATACGCCGCGTGCTGGTCGAAATGCACATTTAAGGTGTGACAGTATTTCGTAGGGACCAGATGTATCGCGTCCGCCGCGTGATTTGTCACGCGAGATCATGTCTGATATGCCTTGCAGAAGTGGTTCACAAGGATTTCGCTCAATGAATTGAGCCAACGGACGCGATACATCTGGTCCCTACGAAATACTATGTGATATATTACTTTCGACAGTTCCGTTATCTTCTTGTGTCGTGTACAATTCTCGGTATACTACTTATTCAGACCGTTGTTGTTTATCAGGCATAAGGAGATAACACTATGCGCTATCGAAACCCAGTACGGGGTATAACTAATAGCCTTTCTGGTGCCATCATCGTGGTTGGCGTCGCCCTTGCCCTCATATTTGGCGGATTTAATCTCGTCATTTTCTTTATTGCGTTAGCCGTAGCAATCTTTGTTGGCTCGCTTGGCACACTCAACCCCAACCGCATATACGGTGGTCTCGTCGGGGCAATGTGGATGATTATCCTTGCCCTATTCTTCGCAACGAATCTCTGGCAGTTGTTCATAGTTGGTGCCGCTCTCTCGATATTGCTCGGTGCGCTCGCCAGACCGTTGATAGCACTTCTGTTAGGGGCTGGCATTTTTGGGCTTGCCTCTGCCGCGCAACGCTCCCAACAGACGTATTATCAACCGCCACAACAACCCTACTACCAGCCGCCACAGCAGCCTGAACAGCCCTACTATCAACCGCAACAGTATCAACAGGGCTATCAGCCAACGCCACAGCCAGAAGGATACCAGGAAGGTGGACAGCAATATCAGTATCCACAACAGCAACCTTCTCAGTATGAACAGCCACAATC
>CAXUGH010000439.1:0-3632 GCA_964250365.1 uncultured Ktedonobacteraceae bacterium | reverse complement strand
AGCCATTTTGCATCGCACTATAGTAGGCATTGAACGACACTGCATTGACCTTGGCGTCCACGCCAATCGCCTTGAGGTTGGTCGTCATAATCTGGCAGTCTGTTACCCAGTCGGTCCAGCCGTTCACGACAATGATGTTAAAGGAAAGCTTCTTGCCACTGGCATCGGCATAGATACCATCGCCGCCCTTCTTGAAGCCCGCGCTTTCCAACAACTGGGTGGACTTGGCAGTGTCAACCGAGTAGGTCGTGTTCGCGTATTCTGACGACAGATAGCTCTTATTCGCAGGCAACACGAGTCCAGTCGGGCTAGAGACAGGCTCGTAGCCACTCTCACCAACCTTGTACATCTGGTCGCGGTCAACAGCACTACTAATTGCCTGACGAACTGCGAGCTTGTTGAACGGAGCTTTCGCTGTGTTGAGATACAGCATGACAACGTTTCTCGTTGGGAACCAGTAGTGATTGTGCTGTGGGTCACGAGCGACGTAGGTCTTCTGCACATCAGGGGTAAACAATCCTGTCCAGTCCAGATCGCCGCGTGACAACACGAGTTCGGCACCAGTGTTCGAGGTGAAGGACGGATATCTCAGTTCGGATACCTCTGGTTTACCAGCCTGCCAATAGCTCGTATTCTTGGTATAGTCAAGCAGTTGTGGCGAGAACGACTTGAGTCTGAAGGGACCAGTGCCAACCGGATTGGTATTGGCATATTTGGTGGGATCGCCCACACTTGCCCACAGGTGTTTGGGCAGAATCCACGTCTGTCCACCCAGGAACCAAATAATAGGCGTATAGGCTTTCTTAAAGGTCACAGCAACAGTATTGGCATCGGGAGCACTCACCTGATTGATGTACTGCCAGATACCACCGCCATCGGCGGCAGGGTACTGCTTGAGTTCGTTCAAAGTGAAGACCACATCGTCGGAGGTGAATGGTTGATTGTCTGTCCACTTGACGCCTTGGCGTAAGTTGAAGGTCAGCGTTTTCGCGTCGGAGGAGAATTGATAGCTTTGGGCCAACCAGGGCTTGACACTGCCATCAAGACGATTGAAAAAGAGCAGGGTTTCGTATATAGGCCCTTGCACACCATCGCTTGCGGTTGGTGCATAGGGACTAAAATTGTTCACAAAATCGCCCTTTGGGCTGGTATTTACTGTAAGAACGGAATTCTTTGCTCCGCCCTTAGAGGTAGTGCCACCACCACAGGCCGAGAGAAGTAGGACGAGAATTACTAATAGCGACGAGACCAACATTCCTGTTCTGGTCTTCGTACCAAATGGTGCGGAGAGAAAATTAGACATTACGGGAAACCTCCTCGTATGAAATGTAGTGTACGGATACTCCGTACCTTAACAGGATCAACCGTTGATCCGTAAAAGCAACAATGATAACGAGAATTACGTCCCCTGCCGGAGGACGTTCGAGGTCGGGACCGCCAAAGAATGAGGAAAACCACAAGAAGCACGCACTACAAGGGAAGTTGGAAATCGAACATGAATAGATTGTGCAACACTATTTTCTCCGTTCTCATGAGATGCATCGAGAGGAGATGGGGAGGGGGAAACCCATCTCTTCTCAATGCCAACAGGAGGTACGGGGGTGTCTAGCAAGGACAGTAAGACCTGGATGCCGCGCTGTCCCATTTCGTAGAATGGTTGTCTGACAGTAGTAAGAGCCGGACGAATGTGTGCAGAGGATGAGATATCGTCGAAGCCAACGAGCGCAACGTCGCCCGGAACCTGAACATCCTGTTCCTCAGCCGCCGCAAGCACTCCATAGGCCATCTGATCGTTACTCGCGAAAATAGCCGTTGGCCTCTGCTCTTGAGGAAGAGCAAGTAATGTATTCGCGGCGACTCTTCCACCGTGAGGTGTAAAGTCACCTTGAGCGATTAGCTGCTCATCGACAGGAATACCTGCCTCAGTGAGTGCTTGCACATATCCTTCGTATCTCTCATGAGAACACAGATAGGAGAGAGGACCCTGGATATATGCAATCCGTCGATGACCAAGAGCAATGAGATGTTGCACAGCCTCATAGCCTCCCATACAATTATCGGCTCCCACCCACGGAATCTCGGCGTCCGGCTTCTCCTGGTCGTCGATAGCAACCACTGGAAAACCGCTCTTATGCAACTGAACCAGAGAATGCATGGATTGACCAAGAAACATTGCTAGCAGCCCTGCCGTCAACTGAGTTGCCAGGATGTTGTCGATGAGACGACTCTTGTCCTTGCCATGCATAGTGCGGTTCGCGCTGTACAACACGAGTTCATAGGGTGTTTGCTCGACTGTTTCCGCAACACCGCGTAGGACATCTTGAATAAAGGGTTGAGTAAATGATGGAATAAGCACGCCAATCAGACGACTCTTCCCTCGCGCAAGATTGGAGGCGGCAACACTGGGAACAAAGTTTTGTTCCTCCACGATGCGTAAAATACGTTCGCGGGTCGCAGGATCAACATCTGGCTTAGAGTTCAGCACACGCGAAACCGTCGCCTTTGACACTCCTGCTAAGCGAGCAATATCACCGATTGTAGCCTTCCCCGACATACAACAAGCCTCCATTTTCGGAAAACGCGTAACCGATTACGGTATCAGTTACGAGTAAGTATACTGATGAACGTCGATGTTGTCAAGTCGAAATTATATCGAAAAATTATTACTTTGCAAGCAATTTTCGTTATACCTCGATTACTATCTACTTATTTTTCGTCTTAGATAATGGTGAGTTGGCTTCGGTGCATGGACAATGTGGTAAATACTCTCAACAAGCTCTTCAAAAGTCTAACGTTTGCAATTATTATTTTTACGAAAGTTTTTGGCAAAATAGTACTAATTTTCGGAAAAACAGAAAATTACCCTTGACATAAAGTCTCTTTCAAAATACAATTCTAAAAGAAATAAGTCAATGATTGGAGAAAGGAGCTATTCGTGCATTTGTTTTCGTTATGAGAACAGGACATTTCTTCGTCCTGGAAACATAACTGAATAAAATACAAGAACTACAAATGAGTCGTCGCGTCTACAGTGTTTTTGTCATGTAGAGTCTTTCGTGGAGGAAAGAAAAATGAAATTTGCATGGCGGCTTCGTTTCACGATTTTAGCCAGTTTTTTTGTGCTGGCGAGTATGGTAGGAGTATTCAGCAATAAAATGCTTCCTCGAATACATGCTGCCTCGGCGAGTGGCACGACTGTTCAGATCAATGCCGGAGGTAACGCAGCTTCCCCCTTTATCGCCGACACCGACTTTAGCGGTGGCTCTACCGCGAATTCAGGCAACGCCATCGACACCAGCGGAGTTACAAATCCTGCTCCACAGGCTGTCTACCAGTCCAATCGTTACGGTAACTTCACATACACTATTCCCAACCTCACGCCCAATTCAGGCTACACGGTAAATCTACATTTTGCCGAGACGTATTGGACGCAGGCGGGAATAAGAGTGTTCAATGTCATCATCAATGGGCAAACGCAACTCAGTAACTTCGACATCGTTGGCGCGGCTGGTGCGCCTAATAAAGCGGTCGTCAAGCAACTAGCCGTCACTGCTGATGGAAATGGCACGCTTACTATCCAGTTTGTCACTGTCAAAGATAATGCCCAAGTGAACGGTATCGAGGTAATAGGA
>CAXUGH010000438.1:0-3640 GCA_964250365.1 uncultured Ktedonobacteraceae bacterium | reverse complement strand
CCGATCAGCAAGGCTTTGTGCGCTACTTCGAGAACAGTGTGATTGTCAGCGTCTTTACAACGCTACTCACTCTGCTTGCCGCGACTCCTGGGGGCTACGTGCTTGCACGTTTCCATTTTCGGGGAACACGAGCGATATTGCTAGTCATCCTGGCAACACAAATGTTCCCTTACGCTGTGATCTTGATCTCGCTCTATACGCTGTTTCGCCAGTTAGACATGCTCAACACCTATCCAGCGTTAGTCTTGTCTTTTACCACGTTTTCGTTGCCATTTAGTATCTGGATGATCAAAGGCTTCTGCGACACGCTACCAACCGACCTCGAAGAAGCCGGACGTATTGACGGCCTGAGTCGTATCGGTGTATTGTGGCGTATCGTCGTGCCGCTGATCGTCCCAGGCGTTATCGCGGTTGGCTTCTTCGCCTTCCTCAATTCCTGGAACGAGCTGCTTTATGCCGTGACTCTTACCACCAGCACCGATATGCGAACCATACCAGCAGGTTTTATCGGAACCTACATTGGTGAATTCCAGGATCGCTGGCCCGACTTGATGGCTGCAAGCGTCGTGGTCTCGCTTCCCATCGTGATATTGTTCACCATCTTTCAACGTCAACTGGTCAGCGGTCTCACCGCTGGTGCCGTCAAGGGATAGAGAACATACGGATAAAAAAGTTTCTTTAGTAGCAGGGCATGCCCTGCTACTAAAGAAACTTTTTTATCCGTATGTTTGCAATTTAGCCTTGACAAAGACAAAAATGGCATGTATACTTAAAATATGGAAACAACGTTACCAGATAGAAACAAGGCACCTGTTACCTACAAACAGGCTCGTGAACAAGGACGGGACTTGCTACGGCGCAACGTCGTTGAGACGGCTAGTCGTCTCTTGATGCAAGAGGGGCCGGATGCTCTCACGGTACGTCGTATTGCACAGGAGCTAGACTGCTCGACCAAAATCCTCTATACCATGTTTCATGGTAAGGACGATGTTGCGAATGCTTTGTACATTGAGGGTGGCGAACGCTTGCGCCAGAGGCTTGCAAGTGTCCCATTCGTAGATAATCCCACAGAATACCTTAGTGCTATATGTCGGGCTTATTGGAACTTTGCGCTTGAAAATCCCGGCTTCTATGCAGTTATGTTTGGCGGTGCAATTCCAAATTTTCATCCTTGTGACGCAAGTATTCATAAGACGGAAAATGCACTTGAGACTTTTGACAAAGCCCTATTGCAATATATGGATCAAGGTTTGCTTGCAAAAGATGACGTGGAAATTATCGCTAAAACGCTTTGGGCACCTATACATGGTGTTGCAAGCCTGCAACTGCTAGGGCATTTTACGACGCCTGAAGAGGCCGAGGATGTGTTTAATCGTGTACGGCATGCAGTTGTTTCGTCGCTCATTCCCAACACATCTTCATAATAACATCTTTCATGCTTGTCTGTTTGTTGTATCGTAGTTTGTTTTGTTATGCTGGTAACAATGTTGCTAAATAGCAATGATGGTGCTCTCGTAGAGAAAACTTAGAAGGAGATATCAATCATGTTTACGTACAAAGGAAAAACTGCACTCATTACAGGTGCATCATCGGGAATTGGCTTGGCATTTGCTCATGCATTGGCAGAGCGGAGTATGAATGTTATTCTTGTCGCCCGTTCAGAAGAACGTCTTCGCATATTAGCAAAAGAGATTGCTGAACAACATAATGTACGTGTCGAAGTGATTGCCGCTGATTTGAGTCAAGTGCAAGAGGTTGAACGTATTCAACAAGCGGTTGAGCAGCGAGGACTCACTGTCGATTTGCTCATCAACAATGCAGGGTTCGGAACGCACGGTTTCTTTGATACGCTTGCACCCGAACGTGAGCAGGAAGAGATTATGGTTGACGTGGCCTCAGTTGTCGCTTTGACTCATACCTTTTTACCATCTATGATTGCAAGAGGAGAAGGAGTAGTGATAAATGTTGCTTCAATCTCTGCATTTCAACCAACACCTTACATGGCTGTTTACGGCGCGAGTAAGGCATTTGTGTTGTCATTTTCGCAAGCTCTTTCAGAAGAATATCGAAAGCGTGGTATTCGTTTTCTTGTTCTCTGCCCTGGTGCCACCGAGACCAACTTTTTCCAAGTTGCAGGCGAAGGTCTCGTAGTTGATCGTAAGCGTACTTCGGAGCAGGTTGTAACCACCGGCCTACAGGCACTGGAGCAAGGACGAACTCTTGTTGTAGACGGACAGGTAAACGCTTTCGGTGCATTCGCTGTACGCTTTCTACCACGCTCACTTGTTACTCGCATTAGTGGACAGATGGGTCGTCCCCGCAATACGCAAGCAAAAACTCACGTCAATGCGTCTCTCTAAATCGTAGTACACGAAAATTGCCAGCAAAATGTTGTTTTGCTGGCAATTTTCGTATGTTATGATTTTTCTATGCTAATAGTTAGAACGAGAGGGGAGAAACTTGATGAAACACGAGATGCATGAATCTAGAGCAGAGTTGAACGATCTCTCGTTCCTCAGCGCATACTTTCATTTTAGCGAGATACGCCCCGTCAAAGATTTAGGAGGCACCTATAATCTCAATTTGTTAATGCAGACAGAGAAGGGATTGTATGTACTCCGCGCGTATCGTCTGTGGGTTACACAAACACGACTTTCGCAACTTCATCAGATAAAACTTCTATTAGCTTCTGCGAACTTTCCTGTTACTCTTCCTATAACAACTGGTGCGGGCGAAACGGTTCTATCCTATGATCAGCGTCTAATGGAATTGGAACCATTTATTGTGCATGATGGAGAAGCGGATACTTGGGAACACAATTTTATAGCGTTCTCTTTGCTTGGGCGACTACACTCTTTTTTAGCTATGCAGAAGGATAAAATCCATCTGGTTGACCCTGCTGTAAGTAATTATGGCACTCCCGAAACGCTTCTTACCTGGATATATCAAGCACAAAAGAAAGTTCAGTCAAGGCAAGACATTGAGCGGCAAAAGAGGCAGCCAGCTCTTTCTTTATATGCTGATGCCATACAATTGCTTCAAATTTTGCGAGAACAATGGGACAAGACAAATCAGCATCTTCCTCAACAGTTGATTCATGGCGATTATGGTGGAGGAAATTTGCTTTTTGAACATGAGCGGTCTGTAGCTATCCTGGATTTCGATTTCATGCAGGTGAAAGAGCGTGTGTTTGATATTGCTTACACGTTGTATTGGTGGTTTGCTAAGCAAGAGGATGGGCAACTAGCAACGGTCAATTCATGGCACAGGGTCAAAGAACTTCTGGCTTTCTATAACGAAAGTACGCATATACCGTTGACTTCCGAAGAACGACAAGCACTTCCTCTGGAAATGGCTCGAGTGCCCTTGTACTGGATCGCGGAGACACATTTTTTCGCCAACCCAGCACAAGAGGTAATTCAACACGCTAATAAGGTTATAAACGCACGCTGGATACTCGAAAATAGCAACTTGCTAATTGATTTGTTCGTGTAAAAAACTTTACTTTAACTTTTAGAGGCTTTTATGATTTTTTCCTTGTCATCTAGCCTCTTTATCGCACTCTCGTACAGTGGCAACGCCAGTTCCCGCGCCTCCTTAGGCTTGATACGTTCATACATCCAGTCGAACTTCGCACGCA
>CAXUGH010000437.1:0-3669 GCA_964250365.1 uncultured Ktedonobacteraceae bacterium | reverse complement strand
GGCTACGTGCAACATTTCGCGTTGAAAAAGATGAGTGCGCGGTTTCGTAGCACATCTTAATATCTTTCAATAAGTGTTATTCGTAGGTATCCAAAGACCGCCAAATGAAACAAAGGCGAGAAGCGCGTTTGTCACGGTTGCTTCTCGCCTTTGTTTTACTGGTGGAGATGAGGGAGAGTCGAACTCCCTGTCCAAACGTCCCTACTGGAGAATATGCTACAGGCTTAGTCAATGTTTTGTTTTACACTTAGGTCTCCCATCGACCGGATACCGTTAGTGCTGGTCCTCTAGTCTTTTATGACGGTTAGAAGGCGGTCGCCGTCATAGCATCCTATGTTTTTGACATCCAGACCCAGTCCCATAGGCGAAAACTGGGGGGATGACGACTCAACTACTTCTTAGGCAGCGAGAGCGTATTGTGGTTGCTTGTTTGCAACTATTTTTTGTCGGTTGTTTAACGAGACTGCTTACCGACACCTCGGCCTGCAAATCTTCAATCTGACCGCCTGTCGAAACCCGACATCCCCAGATGAAGAAAATTCCACCCGACAAGGCTATTTCCTTGCCTGAATGTACCCTGAATTATACCATAGAAGTTGACAAATAGCAAGCGAAGAAGACTTACTTTTGCTGGCCTTCCTGGAGTTCTCTGCGCTCTTGAATGATTTGGCTACACTGTTGAACGCATTCGTCGCAGATGCCTACGCCTCCTGGTCCTTTGATGAGTTGGAATACCTGCTCGCGGTTCTTGCCGCAAAAGGAGCAACGATACGCTCGTTCGCTACGAGTCTTACCTATTCTTATGCCTGTTGTACTCATGAAGCTTCTTCGTCCTTTCTGGAAAATACCATGCTCGCTAAAATGGATTTCGCGGTACTTTTGCATCATTGTATGAGCATGAATGAGGAGTGTCAAGCAATACTGTCACAAAATTTTTATTTACGCGATGTTCCAGGTGAGCAATTTCTAGAATGCGCTTGTTCGGACAAAGGATTTGTAATGAAATTTCATGTATGGAACGCAGAGGGAGTGATGCCGACTGCAGCGGATAACTCTCTCACGTCTGAATTATATGCTGCTTATGCGGTGAAGCTGCTCTCCTATATCTCAAGGCATGTGCGCTTTGTCAGCGATGCCGAGGACCTGCTTTTTGAGGTGTTTCTGGCGGTGATCGAGCGCGAACGCGACCTCGAAAACATGCTTGAGGATGAGCAAAGGGCGTGGCTGTGGTCTGTGGCTCGCAATAAGGTCGCCGATTCGCACCGACGGGCGAAACGCTGCGAGGATGTGCCGCTCGACCATGTGGCGGAGGTGCTGGACGATGCCTTACAGCCTGAAGAGGTGACGCTACGCCACGAGGAGTATCAGCTTCTCCGCACGCACTTGCAACAACTACCAACGTTACAACAGGAAATTCTCTACCTGCGCTTTACGGCTGGTCTGCGAACCGCCGAGATCGCGGTAGTGCTACATAAGAGCGAGGCTGCGATACGCAAGATGCTTTCGCGCACGCTCAATACTCTGCGTACTCTCTACGCTCGATAAGAAGGAGGATAGGCATGGACAATTCGGAACAGTTTACACCCGATACCGTTGATGAGGAGATCGAGCGTGTACTGATTGCTAGAGAAAGCACTACGCCTTCGCAACGAACGCTACAGGCTCTACACGAGCAACTTTCAGCACGACAGAATGAGCCAGCGTTGAACCGCGTATGGACTCGGCTCGCACAGCATCGTATGGCGCAACAGCCATCGCTTGCAGATCGCTCTGTCATAGACAGACGAGTGGCGATGGCACGTCATCGAAAGGAACATCAGATGTCAACATCTTCACATAGAACTAGCAGAGTGGCTAGCGGCCTTACCTTTTTCGCAACCGCTGCCTTTCTCACATTATTAATAGGAAGTCTAGCCTTCGTCTTCCAACTTGCTCGTCAACAGCACAGCCATACAGGTAATCAGGCGGCAACAATTGTGGCACCGCCCAATAACACGCTGTATACCTTCGTTGGCAATACGGCCTATGCCCTCGATGGCGTGACGCATCAGCCTCTATGGGAACATCCATTGCCTACGCATCTCACAAAGGGCAAACCTGACACGGGGCACAATCCCATTCAGGTGGTCAACGGCGTCTATTATGTGTGGTGGAGCGACAACACCATCTACGCGCTCAATACAAGAGATGGTTCATTGCTCTGGAAATACAAGGCGAATGACCGCGTAGACTACCTGTACTTTGGCTCTGGTCTGGTCTACTTCTCAGACCCTTCGTCACCTACTAGTCATCAGACAACGCTCAAAGCCCTGAATGCCATTACTGGAGCCTTAAAGTGGCAAAAGCCGTCTAACAACGAACTCGGCTTTACGATATTAACGGTTACTAACAACATTTTGTACGCCAACGACTCTACTATCTCCCGTGCAGGAGTGACGTTCAACCTGTATGCCTTCAACGCTCGGAACGGTTCTCAACTATGGAAGCAGACTCAACCACAACTGCTCAACGAAACTGGCGGACGAGTTGTCAACGGTACGCTCTATCTTTCCGTACTTGACAATAATGTCTCGCCTACTGTTTCCGACCTCTATGCTTATAATGCAACGACGGGACATTTGAGATGGCAGAAGTCATACAATCACGATACACGACTTACAACTGTGAGTAACGGCATTCTATACATGATCGCTTACTCTAGCGGAGATAACACGCACACTTCTGACTACATCTATGTCGAGGATACTATCGAGGCACTGAGTATACAGAATGGTACGTTGCTGTGGAAATACACTGCTTCCTCGCCAAACGGTGTCTCCGATCCAGCAGTCGTCAATGGAAAAGTATACGTAACGCTTGTGAATGAGAAGAAAAATAACGGTGGCATTGTCGCCTTGAATGCTGCAACAGGCAAAATATACTGGACCCTTAACCTTACAGCGAAACCCACGTACATTGCGCCTACGGTGGTACAGGACGCAATTGCTGTGGGGATTGCGGGTGGCAAAGTAATTCTGCTACACCTTTCAAATGGCAGCTCTGTAAGCACAATTAGTAGTGTACCTGCTCAACAAGATACAACGAATGTAACAGTTGGACAGTAGGGACCGATTTATCGCGTCTAGGGGTTGGGGCGAGGGGAACGCGTCAGCAACGATTCCGTGCGGTGACGTGTCCCTCGCTGCTCCCTTGCTTTTCCCCCTATTTTCAGGTACACTTGCCCTATGAGAACTCACAATGAGAACTCATTCTCAATCATCACACGGTAATGATGGTAATAATGGTAATGATTTTCCTCAGACAAGCATATACCTTGTTTCACCTACCCTCCTCGCTCACAGACTCCGGTAATGATGGAAGAAATTCTTACCTTTTCTCTTGATTTGCCAATCGGCTCAGAAAGCGTTCGAGGTGAACGATGTGACGTTCGTGTCTGCCCTCACCAATTTTCTGACGTTCGTCATATGCCTCGACCTTGAACACGAGGCGGCGTCCATCAACCTCCATCAGTTCGGCCTCGGCACGCACTTTCTGACCAAGCGGTGTGGCTCCGAGGTGGCGAACATCGACGACGGTACCAACTGTAACGTAGCCTTCGTCGAGGCCAGGAAGAACAGCTTGCCACGAAGCATTCTCCATTAGTGCAATCATCATAGGTGTGCCAAATAC